>NZ_JBHWUW010000139.1:0-1019 GCF_042737245.1 Streptomyces sp. NPDC060002 | reverse complement strand
GACTTCAAGGTCGCCGATCTTTCCCTGGCCGCTTTCGGCCGTAAGGAGATCACCCTGGCCGAGCACGAGATGCCCGGCCTGATGTCGATCCGCAAGGAGTACGCCGCTGCGCAGCCGCTGGCGGGTGCCCGGATCATGGGCTCGCTGCACATGACGGTGCAGACGGCTGTGCTGATCGAGACGCTGGTGGCGCTGGGCGCCGAGGTCCGCTGGGTGTCCTGCAACATCTTCTCCACCCAGGACCATGCGGCCGCCGCCATCGCGGTGGGCCCGGACGGTACGCCCGAGGACCCGCGGGGTGTTCCGGTCTTCGCCTGGAAGGGCGAGACGCTGGAGGAGTACTGGTGGTGCACGGAGCAGGCTTTGACCTGGCCGAACACGCCCACCGGCGGCCCGAACATGATTCTGGACGACGGTGGTGACGCCACCATGCTCGTCCACAAGGGCGTCGAGTACGAGAAGGACGGCAAGGTCCCCTCTCTCGACACGGCCGAGTCCGACGAGCACCGCGTCGTCCTCGAGGTCCTGACCCGCACGATCAGTGACGGTTCGCAGAAGTGGACGCAGCTCGCCTCGGAGATCCGCGGTGTGACGGAGGAGACCACGACGGGTGTGCACCGTCTGTACGAGATGCACCGTGACGGCTCTCTGCTGTTCCCGGCGATCAACGTCAACGACGCGGTCACGAAGTCGAAGTTCGACAACAAGTACGGCTGCCGGCACTCGCTGATCGACGGCATCAACCGCGCCACCGATGTTCTGATCGGCGGGAAGACGGCGGTCGTCCTCGGGTACGGCGATGTCGGCAAGGGCTGCGCGGAGTCGCTGCGCGGGCAGGGCGCGCGGGTGATCGTCACGGAGATCGACCCGATCTGCGCGCTGCAGGCGGCGATGGACGGTTTCCAGGTCACGACGCTGGACGAGGTCGTCGACAAGGCGGACATCTTCGTCACCACGACGGGCAACAAGGACATCATCATGGCCTCGGACATGGCCCGGATGAAGCACCAGGCGATCGT
>NZ_JBHWUW010000138.1:0-1035 GCF_042737245.1 Streptomyces sp. NPDC060002 | reverse complement strand
CAGCTCGCCGTGGCGCCGGCCCAGGCGAAGAGCTGTCCCGGATCGATGTGGTGGCCGAAAGGCCGCTCCAGGCTCTGGTCCTCGCCGGCGGCGACGCCGTCGCTCGAGATGGTGAAGTTCTGTACTCGCAGCAGCTGATGCACGTGTTCCCTCGTCAGGTCCTGTCGTCCTCGTACGGCGATGCGTTCTCCATCAGGATGTCGAACGGGACGTGGCTGGATCGACAGCGGCGCCCAAGTTCTTCCACAGCGCACCCCGCGCGACCGTTGCCGGGGGTCGTCGGCCCGCTGGTATCGCGCGTGCGTCCAGTACGGCGATCCGGGAGGCAGTCGCTGCGGTGTCGAGGTCGACGGCAGGCCTGAACCACATCACCCGTATCCGGCAGGCCGCCGCCCCTCCCCCGCCGCCGGATCCCGCGGCACAGACACAACAGCCGGCCGAACCTCCCACTCCCCCTCCATGACGCCTGCCTGTGACAGCAAGACCTTGAGCGGCTGCCACCAGACCGAGCCCCCGATACACCGCCGTGCACGGGGGCTCAGGAGCGCGCCGCCTTCCCGTATCCCTCGCGCAGGCGGCCGCTCGGGCGGCCCTCGTCTCCGAGCCCCGCCCCCAGATAATCCGGAACTGCTCAACGGCCGGATTGGTGATCCTCGCCAACCGCGCCACCAAGGCAATCCGACGGCCGCCAACCACTTGGTTCGCGGATCCCCGACGGATCCCCTTGCTGGGCGCTGCTGTCCCGCGACGGCCGGGCCCGCCGCGCCTCCCGGCTCCCCACGGGAGGCATGCAGCTGCCCGGGTCCAGCTGGTGCGGGCCGCGGGCGCCCCTCGTAGGCTGCTCGGGGCCTGTTGCGGAGGTGTGCCATGCCCCGAACCATCTGGTCCGGCGCCATCGGCTTCGGCCTGGTCACTTGTCTGAACTAGGGCCTGTGTGACATCGTGATCAATCTTGCCGATCCGGATCCGTCTGGAATGCGGATCCGGTAGGAAGAGGATCGTGACGCGCAGGCAACTCACCGACGAGCAGTGGCA
>NZ_JBHWUW010000137.1:0-1078 GCF_042737245.1 Streptomyces sp. NPDC060002 | reverse complement strand
TCAGGTGGTGTAGAGGTCGTAGGTGGGGGTGTGGTGGGGGTCGGCGATGATGTCGAGGCGGGGGTCGACGGTGAGGATGGCCTGGTGCATGCGCTGGAGTTGGGGTGAGGGTTCGACGCCGAGTTCGTCGATGAGGCGGTGGCGCAGTCGGCGGTAGGTGTCGAGGGCGGCGGCCTGTCTGCCGGAGCGGTAGAGGGCGAGCATGGCTTGTGAGTGGAGGCCTTCGTGCTGGGGGTGGCGGGCGGTGAGGTGGGTGAGTTCGGCGGTGAGTTCGCTGTGGTGGCCGAGGCGGAGTTCGGCGTCGATGCGGCGTTCCTGGGTGACGAGGCGGCTCTGGTGCAGGCGCATGGTCTCGATGTGCAGGACGGGGCCGTGGGGGACGTCGACGAGTGCTTGTTCGTGCCAGAGGCTGAGGGCCTGGTCGAGGAGGCGGGCGGCGTCGGTGTCGTGGCCGTTGTCGAAGGCTTTGTGGCCCTGGGCGGTGAGTTGTTCGTAGCGGTGGGCGTCGACGGTGTCGGGGGGGATCTGCAGGAGGTAGCCGCCGTAGCGGGTGGCGAGGATGTCTTTGGCGGTGGGGGTGGGGGTGGGGGTGCCGTTCTGGGCGGCGGCGGGGCTGGTGCGGGTGCGGGTGCGGGTGGTGGTGGGGGTGTCGGTGGTGGTGGTGAGGGCGTGGGTGAGCATGCGGCGGAGTTGGAGGATGTAGGTCTGCAGGGTGGTGAGGGAGCTGTGGGGGAGGTCGGTGTCCCAGATTTCTTCCATGAGGGTGGGGACGGGGACGACCTGGCCGGGGCGCAGGGCGAGGAGGGCGAGGATCTGGCGGGGTTTGCCTGCGGTGGGGACGATGTTCTTTCCGTTGATTTCGGCGTTGAGTGCACCTAGAACTTTTATGTTCATTGTTCCTCCGTGCCGTTTGCGTGGTGCGTGCCCGGTCGGTCCGATGTGGTGGTGTGGTTTTCGATAGTGTCTTCGGTGGGGGTTGTCGCGGGGTTTTCGCGGGTTGGCCGCGAGGGGGTCTGAAGGTTTTGTGCAGGGGGGTGCGAGGCGGTGCCGAGTGGTTCTCCAGCGGTATTCGAGAACC
>NZ_JBHWUW010000136.1:0-1085 GCF_042737245.1 Streptomyces sp. NPDC060002 | reverse complement strand
TCGTGATCAATCTTGCCGATCCGGATCCGTCTGGAATGCGGATCCGGTAGGAAGAGGATCGTGACGCGCAGGCAACTCACCGACGAGCAGTGGCAGTTGATCGAGCCGTTCCTGCCGATAGGCGAGTACGGTCCATACCCTGAGAGGCTGCGGGAGCAGTTCGAGGGGGTGATCTGGCGGTTCCGGTCCAGCGCCCAGTGGCGGGAGATGCCGGGCGAGTTCGGCCCGTGGCCGACGGTCTACGGCCGCTTCCGGGTCTGGCGGGACGCCGGCGTCTTCACCGCACTGCTGGAAGGCGTGATCACTGAGGCCGCCCGCCAGGGGAAGACGGACTTGTCACTGGTCAGCGTGGACTCCACCACCGCCCGCGCCCACCACGACGCCGCCGGGATGTGCATCGGCAAGGAGGTCATGGACGCCCTGGAGGAAGCCGCCGCCGACCAGGAACGAGCCCGGCAAAAAGGGGCGGCCCGCCGGAACAGAACGGACAAGACGCAAGCGACGACCCCGGCCGGGAAGGGCGGCGGCACCTCAGGCGACGGCGCAAGCTCCGTCTGAAGGAAGCCCTGCTCGGCAGGTCCCGTGGCGGGCTGACGAGCAAGATTCATCTCGCCGCGGACCGCAAGTGCCGTCCGCTGTCGTTCGTCCTGACCGCAGGACAGGCCGCCGACAGCCCGCAGTTCGTCCCCGTGCTGCAGAAAGTGCGGGTCCGTCTGCCTGTCGGCCGTCCCCGGACCCGGCCTGGGGCTGTCGCTGCGGACAAGGCCTACTCATCCCGCGCCAACCGTTCTTACCTGCGCAAACGCAACATCAAGGCCGTCATCCCGGAGAAGAAGGACCAGGCCGCCAACCGGAAGAGAAAAGGCAGCCGGGGCGGCCGGCCCACAGGTCACGACGCAGATCTCTACAAGGAGCGGAACACCGTCGAGCGCCTGATCAACAAGCTGAAGGCCTGGCGGGGCATCGCGACTCGATACGACAAGACGCCCGAGAGCTACCTCGCCGGCCTCCACCTCCGCGCCTCAATGATCTGGATCAACGACCTGCTGAAGGCAACTGATTGATCACGACGTCACACAGGCCCT
>NZ_JBHWUW010000135.1:0-1100 GCF_042737245.1 Streptomyces sp. NPDC060002 | reverse complement strand
CGTGAGACCGCCCCCGCACGGCCCAAGTCCCGCTACACTCCCGCCACCCGGCGAAAAGACCAGGTCAGACAGCGAAATCCTGCTGGAGTACTAGGGTCCGTCTTCAAACGGATCTTGCCCAAAGCAGGAATGACGCGAGACTGACCGCTGCCTCGTAGGAGGTGGCGGTCTTGTCGTATCTGGTGGCGATGCCACGGAAGCCCTTGAGCTGGTTGAAGCAGCGTTCGACGACGTTGCGTCGGCGGTAGATCTGCCGATCGAATGCCGGCGGTCGGCCTCCGTGGCGGCCGCGGTTGTGGCGGTGCCGCTGCTGGTCGTTCTTCTCCGGGATGGTGCACGCGATGCCGCGTCGTCGCAGGTAGGCGCGGAAAGAGCGGGAGCTGTAGGCCTTATCGGCGACGACCTGGTCGGGTCTGCAGCGGGGCCGGCCCTGGCCGGTGCGTGGGACGCGGATGCGTTCCAGGACGGGGCGTGCGCAGATGCTGTCGTGGCGTTGGCCCGGGGTCAGCAGGATCGCGAGCGGGCGCCCCTTGCCGTCGCAGGCGAGGTGGATCTTGGTAGTCAGTCCGCCTCGGGATCGACCGAGGGCCTGATCGTCCGGTTCGTCCGGCCGGTAGATCCCCCTTTTCGCCCTGTCACAGCGGCATGCTGGTGGGCGCGGACGATGGTGGAGTCGATCTGCACGAGCCAGTCGACATCGCCGGCCGCGTCCGCGCGGGCCTGGATCTGCTGAAGAGCTCGGGTGAACACACCGTCCAGGGCGTAGCGGCGGAAGCGGGTGTACACCGTCTGCCATGAGCCATAACGTTCCGGCAGGTCGCGCCAGGAGATCCCGGTTCGGATCTTGTAGACCATCCCGTTGACGACCTGCCGATCCTCCACGCGCGGACGACCTGTCGCGGCCCGCGGTATGAGGGGAGCGAGTAACTCCCACTCCTGATCGGTGAGTTCATGGCGACGTATCACCCCACCATGATCCACCACTCGATGATCTTTGAAGACGGACCCTAAGACTTGTCCCGTAAATGATCTTCGTGCCTTCCGCGACCAGCAACCCTGTCCGCTGGTCCGGATGTGCGGCAGACTTCGGGCAACAGGCA
>NZ_JBHWUW010000134.1:0-1181 GCF_042737245.1 Streptomyces sp. NPDC060002 | reverse complement strand
CTAGTGAGCTGGTTCGGAGATGCGTGAGCAGTAGCGGCAGATTCGGTCGAGGATCTGGTCGGCGGTCTTGGTCCATTTGAAGGGTCTGGCCTGGTCGTTCCAGACCTTGATCCAGTCCTTGAGTGCGGCCTTGAGGTCGTCGAGGGAGCAGAACACCCCGCGTTCGAGGCAGCGCCGTTCCAACTCGGCGAACCACCGCTCGACCTGATTGAGCCATGACGAGTAGGTGGGCGTGAAGTGGAGGTGGAAGCGGGGATGCGTGAGCAGCCACTTGTGCACCACCGGCGCCTTGTGGGCGGAGAGGTTGTCGCAGATCACGTGGACTGCCAGGCCGGGCTCGGTCTGGCGGTCGATCTCGTCGAGGAAGTCACGGAAGTCCACGGCCCGGTGCTGCGCGGACAGCTTCGAGATCACCTTGCCCGTCGCGGTGTTCAGGGCGGCGAACAGGTCGACGGTGCCGTGCCGGACGTAGTCGAAGCTGCGCCGTTCGGGCACTCCGGGCAGCATTGGCAGGACCGGCGCGGTTCGTTCCAGGGCCTGGATCTGCGGTTTCTCGTCCACCGCGAACACCGCGGCGTTGGCCGGCGGGGCGAGGTAGAGGCCGACGACATCGCGGATCTTGTCGATCAGGAGCGGGTCCGGAGAGATCTTGAAGGTCTCGGTCCGCCATGGCTGCAGGCCGAAGGCGTGCCAGATACGCAGCACGCTCGCCGGGGAGATCCCCACGACCTTGGCCAGCTCCCGCTTCGACCAGTGCGTCCCACCCGGAGGCGTCTCCTCCAGCGTGCGCACCACCACCTCTTCGACCTGGGCGTCGGTGATGGTTCGTGGCACTCCCGGGCGCGGTTCGTCGCTGAGCCCGTCCAGCCGGTCGCGCAGGAATCTCGCCCGCCACTTGGTCACGGTGCCCCGGTTGACGCCCAGCCGCGCGGCGACCGCGATATTGCTGCCGCCGTCCGCGCAGGCCAGCACGATCCGTGCCCGTAACGCCAGGCCCTGCGCGGTCGTCCGGCGCCGGGCCCATCCCTGCAACGTCCGCCGCTCGGTATCGGATAACACCAACGGCGTAAGCCTGCTGTCGCCCATCCCCACAGCAGACCGCAAACCACCAGCCCCGTCACCGCCCAAGCCGCGATCCGAAACGGAACACGACTCAAGTGGCGACGGGAGAACTCAAAACC
>NZ_JBHWUW010000133.1:0-1191 GCF_042737245.1 Streptomyces sp. NPDC060002 | reverse complement strand
GCGGCGGCGCTGACGCCGCGGGTCGACGCCGTGCTCGGCCGGTATCCGCTGCGGGAGCTGGTCACCGCCTCCGAGCCGCTGCCGCTGCTGGTCGAGCGCGAACGCGCCCTGTACGGCGCCTGGTACGAGTTCTTCCCGCGCTCCGAGGGGACCGCCGAGCGCCCGCACGGCACGTTCCGCACCGCCGCGCGCAGGCTCCCCGCCATCGCCGCGATGGGCTTCGACGTCGTCTACCTCCCGCCGATCCACCCCATCGGCACGACCTTCCGCAAGGGCCGCAACAACACCCTCGACCCCGGCCCGGACGATGTCGGCGTGCCCTGGGCGATCGGCTCGCCGGAGGGCGGCCACGACGCCGTCCACCCGGACCTCGGGACCATCGAGGACTTCGCCTGGTTCGTGGAGCGCGCGGGTGAGCTCGGTCTGGAGATCGCCCTCGACTTCGCCCTGCAGTGCTCCCCCGACCACCCCTGGGTACAGAAGCACCCCGAGTGGTTCCACCACCGGCCCGACGGGAGCATCGCCTACGCCGAGAACCCGCCGAAGAAGTACCAGGACATCTACCCCCTGGCCTTCGACGCGGACATGAAGGGCCTGATCTCCGAGACCGTGCGGGTCCTGCGGCACTGGATGTCGTACGGAGTGCGGATCTTCCGGGTCGACAACCCGCACACCAAGCCGGTCGTGTTCTGGGAGCGGGTCATCGCGGACATCAACCGCGCCGACCCCGACGTGATCTTCCTCGCCGAGGCCTTCACCCGCCCCGCGATGATGCACACGCTCGGCCAGATCGGCTTCCAGCAGTCGTACACCTACTTCACCTGGCGCAACACCAAGCAGGAACTGACGGAGTACCTCACCGAACTGTCGGGGGACGCCGCCTCCTACATGCGGCCCAACCTCTTCGCCAGCACCCCCGACATCCTGCACGCCTATCTCCAGCACGGCGGCCGGCCCGCGTTCGAGATCCGCGCCGTCCTCGCCGCCACCCTCTCGCCGACCTGGGGCGTCTACAGCGGCTACGAACTCTGCGAGAACGCGGCGCTGAAGGAAGGCGGCGAGGAGTACCTCGACTCGGAGAAGTACCAGCTCAAACCCCGTGACTGGGCGGCCGCCGAGCGGGCGGGCCGCAGCCTCGCCCCGCTGCTCACCCGGCTCAACGAGATCCGGCGGGCGAACCCGGCCCTGCAC
>NZ_JBHWUW010000132.1:0-1284 GCF_042737245.1 Streptomyces sp. NPDC060002 | reverse complement strand
CGAGGCAACCGCTAACACGCCCACAGTGCGTTACAGCCCCCGACCCTGTTATTGCTCACCGCCGGGGTGGCGATATGAGATGGGGCCCGGCTGATGCCGGGCCCCTTCTCTTCTCGTAGCGGGGACAGGATTCGAACCTGCGACCTCTGGGTTATGAGCCCAGCGAGCTCCGAGCTGCTCCACCCCGCGTCGGTGATGTCGCTCTACACAGCGAGCGGGGCGGGGGCGGCGCGCGCTAGCTGTCAGGCGCGGGCGATGTTGTGTGAGCGTGGATGCGAGGGCGACTCCGTAGGGGAGGGAGCGGGTAGGCCGCCCCTGGGCCCTTCGCCAGCCGTGGCCGGCCAAGAGCTTCATGCCTCTATGTGATCTTTGTGATGCGCTGAGCATGTCTTGTTGTTCCAGTCCGGGGCACGCGCACGGAAACCCGTCCCCCTGTATGGAGATCAGTCATGACGTTCTCCCGCGAACAGCGGCCCCGAGCCGACGGAACGCGTGACGCCACAGTGGCCCGTCTTGAGCAGGAGAACGCCCAACTGCGGCACGCTGTCGATTCCCACGCGACAATCGACCAGGCCATCGGTGTCCTCGTCGCGACCCACCGGCTACCGCCGGCCGCCGGGTTCGATGTGCTGCGCGAGATCTCCCAGCGCACCAACACCAAACTGCGCACAGTCGCGGAGGCCCTCATCGCCTGGGCGTTGGGGCGGCCGCTTGCGGAGCCGCTGGGCCAGGAACTGGACCCGGCGGTGCGGCGACGCAAGCCTCACACGGAGGCCATGGACGGGCCCGGGTAGGGCTTCAGGCGTTCATGGCCCGCTCGATGGTGAGGTGGCAGGGAATGATCTCGTCGATAAGCGCTCACCGCCGGCCCCGAAGACAACACCACGGGCCAAGGGGCAGTCAGCCCTGACATCCCCTCGCGGGGGCCCGGTCAAGCGAGACCGCGACATCCGCGCACGCGTGCGCCGACCGGTTTCCCATGGGCCCGCTCAGTTGTCCTCAGCATGTTGGGCCATTTGGTGCCGCCTTCCGGTGCCACTCGAGGAGGCCGATTACCTCGCTGTCGAACACGCGGAAATCTGTGCTGGCCGAAGTAGACATTCGGTGGTGGATCTGGTTATGGTTTCTCTCGTAGCCCAGAGAGACAGCAGGGCCTGGCAGACACGAACTGCCGGGCGGCAGTACCGCAGTTGCAGTGCGCAGGACGGTGCGGTGGTGGAGTTCCGAAGCCAGGGTTGTTGCAGGACGGCGACGGGGCTGACGACCGGACCGGGTGGCCCGCAG
>NZ_JBHWUW010000131.1:0-1346 GCF_042737245.1 Streptomyces sp. NPDC060002 | reverse complement strand
GGCGAATTCAAGGGGTCGTGGCAACACCGCTGATCATGCGGCTGTCGTGAGGAGCTTAGCGAGGCGCTCGGCTGGGGTTTCCCAGTCGAGCGTTTTGCGTGGACGGCCGTTGAGTTCGGCGGCGACGGCTTCCAGGTCCTCGCGGTCATGCCGTGACAGGTCGGTGCCCTTCGGGAAGTACTGCCGCAGCAGCCCGTTCGTGTTCTCGTTCGAGCCGCGCTGCCAGGGGCTGGAGGGGTCGCAGAAGTAGACGGGCATGCCGGTGGCCATGGAGAACTGGTGGTGCAGGCCCATCTCTGAGCCCTGGTCCCAGGTCAGCGAGCGCCGCAGGTGAGCCGGGAGGGCGCCGACGGTGTCGATCAGCGCGTCACGGACGGTGATGGTGTCGCGGTTGCCGGGCAGGTGGACCAGCATCACGTAGCGGGTGGTCCGCTCGACCAGGGTGCCGATCGCGGAGCCGTTGTTCCTGCCGATGATCAGGTCTCCCTCCCAGTGGCCGGGAACGGCCCGGTCCTCGGCCTCGGCCGGCCGGTCACTGATCATCACCATCGGTGCCGGATAGCGCGGGATCCGCTGGTCGGGACGGCGTTGAGGCTTGCGGAGGGTTCGGCCGGTGCGCAGGGCCTTGGTGAGTTCGCGGCGCAGCTCGCCCCGGCCCTGGACGTAGAGGGCCTGGTAGATCGTCTCGTGCGACACGTGCATCTCCGGCTGGTCGGGGAAGTGCAGGCGCAGGCTCCGGCTGATCTGCTCAGGACTCCACTTCAGCCCCAGCCATGACTGGATGGTGTCACGCAGCAGCACAGACGCCGCGATCTTCCCGCCCTTGGGGCGCGGACGGCGAGCCCTGGCCCGGGCGTGTGCCGCGTGCGGCCGGTACTGGCCGTTCACGGGGTGGCGGTTGCGGCGGATCTCCCGGCTGATGGTCGACGGACTGCGGCCCAGCTCGGCCGCGATCGCGCGGACCGTCGCCTTCTCCCGCAAACGGTCGGCGATGTGTATCCGCTCATCCTCACCGAGGTAACGCGAGTCACCACGGACCTCGATCAGGCGGGTCCTGGGTGCTCTGACACCAAGGACCGCGACCGCCGGCGCATCCTTCGCCCGCGGTCGCGGCCTCTTTACACGGCCCTCCGGCCGTCCATAACGCCAATCCCTGCCGGTCCGCTCGTGCACTCCCACGATCCGGCACGCCTGCGCGTTCCCCATCCCTTGATCCACAAGGGAAAGGTAGAGCTCACGCTCCTTCAGCAGCTTCCGGGGGCCCTGCGGCCTCCGGTCCTCCCGGATCTCGAAGTCCACTGCAACTCCCTACGAACGGGGTGTTGCAACGACCTCTTGAACTGAAG
>NZ_JBHWUW010000130.1:0-1464 GCF_042737245.1 Streptomyces sp. NPDC060002 | reverse complement strand
CTAAGACTTGTCCCGTAAATGATCTTTGACGTGTTCGGGATGAGGCTGGCTGCCGTCGGAGCCTGCCGACTATCCGGCGAGGTTGAGGTTGTGCAGGCGGGCGATGCCGAGCATGGCGTGGTGAACGCCGTCGCCCTTGAGGCGGCAGTCGCGGAGGATCTTCCAGGTCTTCATGCGGGCGAAGACATGCTCGACGCGCGCGCGGACCTGTTTGTGCGAGCGGTTGTGCTCCCGCTTCCAGTCGGGCAACTCCTCGCCCGGGGTGCGGCGGTGGGGCATGAGGAGTCCGGTGCCCGGATATCCGCCGTCGGCCATCGTCAGGGTCTTGCCCACGGCGGCCTTGGCCCCGGATTCCTCCCATGCCTTGCAGTCGTTGCGGTTGCCGGGCGTGGGGGCGCCGACCACGACGACCAGGCGAGTGTCGGCGTCGATGACGACCTGATGGTTGGTGGAGTAGCGGTAGTTCTTGGACTGCTCGGCGATGCTGTGGTCCCGGGTGGGGACCAGGGTGCCGTCCACGATCAGAACGGTGCCCTTCGCGAACCGGCGCCGGGGCCAGAGCGCGAGGAGCGGGCCGAGCTGGTCGATGATCCGGTCGGCCGCCGACTTCGATACGCCGAAGAGCGGGGCAAGTTGGCGCATGGTCAAGTTCGTGCGCCAGTACGCGGCGACCAGCAGCACCCGGTCCTCCAGCGGCAGCCCCCACGGCCGGCCCTTGCGGACCGGGTCCGCGCCTTCGCGGCGCAGCGCGGTCACCAACTTCCCGAAACTGCGCGGGCTCAGCCCGGTGAACGGGGCTATCCAGGACGGCTCCGACGCCGTGATCACACCAGCCACCGCAAGATCGTCTCACCTGCCACTGAGGCAGTTGGCGAGCCAGTCTGCTTGTTCTGCACGATTGACGTCGGCATCGCCGTCCACCACGTAGGCCAGCGCCTCCGAGAAGGTCGACCCCAGGGACCAGAGAACGTTCGGCCCGACGGCAACGACGCGCCCGCTATCGGCAATATACGACCTGAACTGGACCGACCACATGCCCAGAGGGTTGTAGTTCTCTGCGTATCGATGCCTCAGCTTGGACGCTTCCGCGGCGGTGTCGACGCAGGCTTCAACGGGGTCTATGTGCAGTGACGAGGCAGGGACGCGAGCGGGGCAACTCTTCACCGTCAGCTCACCGAACTCGGCCCAGACCTCGACCGCCGCGTCATTGAGCTCGAACCCAGCGGCTGTCAGTTGCTGTGTCCAGTCCCCAGTGGCGATCTTTCGACCTGCTGTCCACCCAGCAACGCCAAGCGCGTCCAGCACCGACGGACCGCAGTCCGTCAACGACTCACTGATGTGTTCTATGCACCCTCCCCATCCCTTCGGCCGTGCCTGTTGCCCGAAGTCTGCCGCACATCCGGACCAGCGGACAGGGTTGCTGGTCGCGGAAGGCACGAAGATCATTTACGGGACAAGTCTTAG
>NZ_JBHWUW010000129.1:0-1509 GCF_042737245.1 Streptomyces sp. NPDC060002 | reverse complement strand
ACTCTGTACGGAGTTACAAAGGAACGAGGTAGATGAAGAGGTCTGGAAAGGCCCGCCATAGGAGGTAACAGCCCTGTAGTCAAAACTTCGTTCTCTCCTGAGTGGATCCTGAGTACGGCGGAACACGTGAAATTCCGTCGGAATCCGGGAGGACCATCTCCCAAGGCTAAATACTCCCTAGTGACCGATAGTGAACCAGTACCGTGAGGGAAAGGTGAAAAGCACCCCGGAAGGGGAGTGAAATAGAACCTGAAACCGTGTGCCTACAAGTAGTCAGAGCCCGTTAACGGGTGATGGCGTGCCTTTTGTAGAATGAACCGGCGAGTTACGATCCCGTGCAAGGTTAAGCAGAAGATGCGGAGCCGCAGCGAAAGCGAGTCTGAATAGGGCGAATTGAGTACGTGGTCGTAGACCCGAAACCAGGTGATCTACCCATGTCCAGGGTGAAGTTCAGGTAACACTGAATGGAGGCCCGAACCCACGCACGTTGAAAAGTGCGGGGATGAGGTGTGGGTAGCGGAGAAATTCCAATCGAACCTGGAGATAGCTGGTTCTCTCCGAAATAGCTTTAGGGCTAGCCTCAAGGTAAGAGTCTTGGAGGTAGAGCACTGATTGGACTAGGGGCCCCTACCGGGTTACCGAATTCAGTCAAACTCCGAATGCCAATGACTTATCCTTGGGAGTCAGACTGCGAGTGATAAGATCCGTAGTCGAAAGGGAAACAGCCCAGACCGCCAGCTAAGGTCCCAAAGTATACGTTAAGTGGAAAAGGATGTGGAGTTGCTTAGACAACCAGGATGTTGGCTTAGAAGCAGCCACCATTTAAAGAGTGCGTAATAGCTCACTGGTCGAGTGACTCTGCGCCGAAAATGTACCGGGGCTAAACGTATCACCGAAGCTGCGGACTGTTCTTCGAACAGTGGTAGGAGAGCGTTCTAAGGGCTGTGAAGCCAGACCGGAAGGACTGGTGGAGCGCTTAGAAGTGAGAATGCCGGTATGAGTAGCGAAAGAGGGGTGAGAATCCCCTCCACCGAATGCCTAAGGTTTCCTGAGGAAGGCTCGTCCGCTCAGGGTTAGTCGGGACCTAAGCCGAGGCCGAAAGGCGTAGGCGATGGACAACAGGTTGATATTCCTGTACCACCTATACATCGTTTGAACGATGGGGGGACGCAGAAGGATAGGGTAAGCGCGCTGTTGGATATGCGCGTCCAAGCAGTTAGGCCGGAAACGAGGCAAATCCCGTTTCCATTAAGGCGGAGCTGTGATGGCGAGGGAAATATAGTACCGAAGTTCCTGATTCCACGCTGCCAAGAAAAGCCTCTAGTGAGATGTAAGGTGCCCGTACCGCAAACCGACACAGGTAGGCGAGGAGAGAATCCTAAGGTGTGCGAGAGAACTCTCGTTAAGGAACTCGGCAAAATGACCCCGTAACTTCGGGAGAAGGGGTGCTTTTTAGGGTGAATAGCCCGGAAAAGCCGCAGTGAATAGGCCCAGGCGACTGTTTAGCAA
>NZ_JBHWUW010000128.1:0-1537 GCF_042737245.1 Streptomyces sp. NPDC060002 | reverse complement strand
CTGAGGGCCGACGGCCCCCTGAGGGCCGACGGCCCCCTGAGGGCCGACGGCCCCCTGAGGGCCGACGGCCCCCGCCCCCGCCCGTTCACTCCCCGCGCAGTCCGGCGCGCGCGAACTCCCGCATCCCCTCCTGGAACCCGACCCGGGGCTTCCAGCCCAGTTCGGCCCGCAGCCGGGCGGAGTCCGCCGTGATGTGGCGGACGTCGCCCAGCCGGTACTCACCGGTGACGACCGGCTGGGGCCCGCCGTACGCGGCGGCCAGGGTCCGCGCCATCTCGCCCACCGTGTGCGGCTCCCCGCTGCCGGTGTTGTACGCCGTCAGCACGCCCCCCGGCGCGTCGGCGTCCAGCACGGCCAGGTTGGCGGCGGCCACGTCCCGTACGTGCACGAAGTCCCGCCGCTGCAGCCCGTCCTCGAAGACGCGCGGTGCCTCGCCCCGGGCCAGCGCCGAGCGGAAGAAGGAGGCGACTCCGGCGTACGGGGTGTCACGGGGCATCCGGGGCCCGTACACGTTGTGGTAGCGCAGCGACACCGCCGTTCCGCCCGTCGACCTGGCCCAGGCGGCGGCCAGGTGCTCCTGGGTCAGCTTGGTCGTGGCGTACACGTTGCGCGGGTCGGCGGGGGCGTCCTCGGCGACGAGCCCGGGTGCGAGAGCCCGGCCGCACCGCGGGCACGGCGGCTCGAACCGTCCCGCGTCCAGATCGGCGACGGCCCGTGGCCGCGGCCGCACCACCCCGTGCTCCCGGCACTCGTAACGCCCCTCCCCGTACACCACCATCGACCCGGCCAGCACGAGCCGCCCGACGCCCGCCCCGGCCATCGCGGCGAGCAGGACGGCCGTGCCGAGGTCGTTGCGCGACACGTACTCCGCCGCGTCGGCGACCCCGTCGCCGAGCCCGACCATCGCCGCCTGGTGGCAGACGGCGTCGACGCCGCCGAGGGCACGGGCGACGGCCACGGGGTCGCGCACGTCGGCGGCGGGATCCTGGCGGACGTCGTACACGAGGGCCTCGTGCCCGCGCGCACGCAGGGCGTCGACGACATGGGACCCGATGAACCCGGCACCGCCGGTGACCAGTACACGCATACGGCCACGCTAGGGCCGCGGCCGGGCCGCGCCCCGTGACCCGCCCGGCACGTCATCACTCCGTAAGACGCAGCACCGCGCGTCGGACCGGGACGCGGCGGATTCCCCGCGAGACGCTTCGCACGCCTTCAGCGACCACCCGCACCTCGCGGCCCGGCTCGAGCGCGGCGGAGGCGTCCCCGCCCACGGAAACCAGCGTTCGGACCGGGACGCGGGCTGCCGCTTCGACGCGTCCGGCCCCGACTACCGCCGACGTCCGACGCCCAGTGGCTCACCGGCATCGAGACCCCGGCGGACGCTGCCGGAAACCGGCAGTGCGCGGGCCCGCGCCGGTCGCGCGTCATGACTCGCGGGGAGCACCGAGGAGGGTTGCCGGGGCCCCCGGGCCACGCGGGCCGGGCCCCCGAACCCCCCCGGAAGAGCGGTTGGGGGGGGCCCAGGCCGGGGACC
>NZ_JBHWUW010000127.1:0-1551 GCF_042737245.1 Streptomyces sp. NPDC060002 | reverse complement strand
CCCCGTTATGTTTTCCGCGGTCCTGCAACGGGACCGCTGGCCTCCGGGCCCGGCATGACTGTGTCCCCCTGTCGAACGGATGACCTGGGGGGTGGTGTCACCGGGCCCGGGAGGTGCCGTCGGAGACGCTGATGAGAGGTCCGGCCGCCACCCGGTCCGGCGCAATGCCGGACAGCTCGCGGATGGCAGGTCTGCATAACGTGGATGCGCGCGTACGACACCACCGCCGAGGCCGGCACGGTCAACACCCCTGGGAAGGGCGCGATGTTCGACACCGAAGACGTGGGCGTGTTCCTCGGCCTGGACGTCGGCAAGACCGCTCACCACGGGCACGGACTCACTCCGGCCGGGAAGAAGGTCTTCGACAAGCAGATGCCCAACAGCGAGCCGAAGCTGCGGGCCGTCTTCGACAAGCTGGCCGCGAAGTTCGGCACCGTCCTGGTGATCGTGGACCAGCCCGCCTCGATCGGAGCCCTGCCGCTGACCGTGGCCCGGGACGCGGGCTGCCAGGTCGCCTACCTGCCCGGACTCGCGATGCGCCGGATCGCCGACCTCTACCCGGGCGAGGCGAAGACCGACGCCAAGGACGCGGCCGTGATCGCGGACGCGGCCCGCACCATGCCGCACACCCTGCGCTCGCTGGAACTCACCGACGAGATCACCGCCGAGCTCACCGTCCTGGTCGGCTTCGACCAGGACCTCGCCGCCGAGGCCACCCGCACCAGCAACCGCATACGCGGACTGCTCACCCAGTTCCACCCCAGCCTGGAACGCGTCCTGGGCCCCCGCCTGGACCACCAGGCCGTCACCTGGCTGCTGGAACGCCACGGATCCCCAGCCGCACTGCGGAAAGCCGGCCGCCGCAGGCTCGTCGAACTGATCCGGCCCAAGGCCCCACGCATGGCCGCACGGCTCATCGACGAGGTCTTCGACGCACTGGACGAGCAGACCGTCGTCGTCCCCGGGACCGGCACTCTCGACATCGTCATCCCCACCCTGGCCGCCTCCCTGGCCACCGTCCACACCCAGCGCCGGGCCCTGGAAGCCCAGATCAACACTCTGCTGGAGGCTCACCCTCTTTCCCCGGTCCTGACGTCGATGCCCGGCGTCGGCGTCAGGACCGCCGCCGTCCTGCTGGTCACCGTCGGCGACGGCACCAGCTTCCCCACCGCCGCCCACCTCGCCTCCTACGCCGGACTCGCCCCGACCACGAAGTCGTCCGGGACCTCGATCCACGGCGAACACGCACCCCGAGGCGGAAACCGGCAACTCAAACGCGCCATGTTCCTCTCCGCCTTCGCCTGCATGAACGCCGACCCGGCCTCCCGCACCTATTACGACCGCCAGCGAGCCCGCGGCAAAACCCACACCCAGGCCCTCCTCCGCCTCGCCCGCCAACGCATCAGCGTCCTGTTCGCCATGCTCCGCGACGGCACCTTCTACGAATCCCGCACGCCCGCGGACGTCGAGCTCGCCGCATGACCCCAGCAAGCCCGAACCATCCCAAACCCGACAAAGGTGCCTTGACGAAAGACATAGAGGCACCCCCCC
>NZ_JBHWUW010000126.1:0-1588 GCF_042737245.1 Streptomyces sp. NPDC060002 | reverse complement strand
TACTCCAGCAGGATTTCGCTGTCTGACCTGGTCTTTTCGCCGGGTGGCGGGAGTGTAGCGGGACTTGGGCCGTGCGGGGGCGGTCTCACGGAGACCGCCCCTCGATCGTGCGACAACGCCGCAGGTAGTGACAGCGGCGGGCGACTGCTTGGCGTTGACGGCGCCAGTTCGACCAGCTCAGCGCGTGGTGTCGTCCGCGGTGTCCGCTCAGGTGCGGGGGCCGGGCACGACAAGCTGCCAGGAGTCGCCGAACCTCCGCCACTGTGAGCCCGATGAGCCCGGGTGTCTCACCTGTTCCACCCCCTTTTCCCAGGACTGGTGGGCCGTGGCGGCCAGGAAGGCGTGCGCGAGCATGGCCAGAGTGACGTGCCGATACCAGCCCACGTAGCGGCGGACCTCATACTGATCCAGGCCGCACTCGTTCTTCGCGGCCTGGAAGCACTCCTCGATCGCCCAGCGTGCCCCGGCGACCCGCACCAGCTCCTGGACGGTGACCTGCAGGGGTGCGTAGGCGAGGTAGTAGGCGATCTCGTCGGGCTTGCTGATGCTGCGCCGGGCCAGTGCCCACCGCATCCGGTGAGGGACCTCCCTCTGATAGTCGAACTCGGTGACGGCCGGCAGCCGCACCGCTGCCCAGTGATAGACGCGGGGCCCCTTCGCGCCGTCGCCGCATGAGATCTTCTCCCATGCCTCGGCGGGTGCCTGAGCGAACAGGCCCTCGATCCGTGAACAGCCCACGCTGAACTGGGACTTGGGGACGGCCAGCACGTAGCCGACACCCGACTGTTCCAGCAGCCGGCGGAATCGGTTGTCCTGGCCGTAGGCGGAATCCGCGGTGACCCAGGCAATGGGCAGCGGCGAGGCCAGGGCCCGCAGCACCATGTGCCGGGCCAGTTCGCCTTTGGTGGCGAACTCCCGCTCGTCGGGGACCTTTGCGGTGCGGCAGCGTTCCCGGTCCTCGGTCCAGGACTTCGGGAGGTAGAGCTCGCGGTCGACCAGAGCCCTGCCACGGGTGGTGGCGTAGGCGGCGAAGACGCCGATCTGGCAGTTCTCGGTCCGGCCGGCGGTTCCGGAGTACTGGCGCTGGACCCCAGCGGAGGTGGTGCCCTTCTTGATGAACCCGGTGTCGTCGATGATCAGGACACCGTCGCCCTCGCCGAGCTTGTCGGCGACGTATTCCTGCAGGTCGTCGCGGATGTCATCGGGCTCCCACTTCGATCCGGCGAGGAGGTGCTGCAGGCCGTCAGGGGTGGAGTGGCCGGCCTGTTCGGCCAGCTGCCAGCTGTTCTTACGGGCTACCGGGGCGAGCAGCCCGCGCACGTAGTCCCGCATCCGGCGGCGGGGCTCGACCCGGCCGAAGCGGTGCCCGACGGCCAGGAAGAGGTCATCCAGTTCGAGGTCCCACTGCGCGGCGGCAGACTCGGTCATCACCCTCGGAGGCTGCCCCGCCGCTGTCACTACCTGCGGCGTTGTCGCACGATCGAGGGGCGGTCTCCGTGAGACCGCCCCCGCACGGCCGAAGTCCCGCTACACTCCCGCCACTCGGCGAAAAGACCAGGTCAGACACCGAAATCCTGCTGGAGTACTA
>NZ_JBHWUW010000125.1:0-2081 GCF_042737245.1 Streptomyces sp. NPDC060002 | reverse complement strand
AACACCCGGCAGCAGCGGCGCTATCCGTTCCCACGCCACATCCGTCAGCTCACCACGACCCACCACAAGATCAATTATCAGACAGAACCTAGGGGTGCTCCTGACCGCTGCCAGTGAGATGCGGCCTCTGGTCAGGCGGCCGCTGTGCCCACCTCGTCGGGCGGAGCTGGGAAGGCCAGTGCCTCGTCATATCGATGACCTTGTTGGAGGCAGTGATAGAGCTGGCCGATCATGCGGTTGAAGAGGTTGCGCTGGGCAGCGGCGTGCCAGTCTCCGCGGTCGCGGCGGTGCCGGTAGTGGGCTTTGGCGCCGGGTGAGGCGGTGATCGAGGAGAAGGCCCAGAGGTAGCCAGCATGATTGAGGCGGTCGTTCTTGATCCGTCGGCGGGTGATGCTGGACTTCTTGCCCGAGGCGCGGGTGATGGGCGAGGCGCCGGCGTACGCCTTCAGGCCGCGGGCGTCGGCGAACCGTTTCCGGTCGTCGCCAATCTCGGCCAGTATCCGAGCGCCGAGCTGAATGCCGAGCCCCGGAAAGCTCAAGAGCAGTTCAGCATCCGGGTGCTGGGGAAAAGCCTCTTCCACCGCCTCGGCGAGGTCGTCGGCGGCGGTGCAGGCGGCTTCCAGCTGGACCAGGAGAGCGAGCATCTGCTTGCCCAGCGCCTCCTCGACCAGCGGTGGCTGATGGGCCCAGTCGGTACGGAAAGCGTCATGGAGTCGGCCGACCTCCTCCTCAATGCCTCGCTTGCGGCCTGCCCTTCGGAGTGCGGCCGTCAGCTGTGTGCGCGTCAGCTTCGCCGCGCAGGTCGGCGTCGGGGCGGCTCTGAGGAGCTCCCGGGCCTTCGGCCGGCACAAGCCGGTGCGCCAAGGTTCGAAGGCCGCCAAGGCGGCCGGGTAGTACTCCCGTAGGAGGGAACGCAGCTGGTTGGCAAGCTGCTGCCGGTTCCAGAGCGAGTCCTGCTGGGCACGGGCCAGGACGGCGATTGCGCGACCGAGGTCGGAATCTTCGGGCAGTGGTCGGTGGGCGTGCATGTCGGTGCGCAGGATGTTCGCCAGGACCAGGGCGTCCCCGGGGTCGGACTTCTTGCGCGAGACGGAGTGCCGGTCGCGATAGCGGGCGGCGGCCAGCGGGTTGATGGCGAAGACCTCCCGCTTGCCGGTCCGCAGCACGGCCACGAGCAGGCCGCGGGAGGTCTCGATCGCCACTGGGATCGGGTTCTCCGCGGTGTCTCCGTATTCGGCGAGTAGATCCAGCAGGATTTTGTAGCCTGCGGCGTCATCGGTGATGTGCCGCTTTGCCAGTAATTGCCCGCTGTCGTCGACCAAGGCCACGTCGTGCGTGCGCTCGGCCCAGTCGATGCCGCAGTAGATCAAGATGTTCCTCCCCATAGTGCAGTTTGTGCTGGTCACGAGCACATGCGGGCCACGCAGCTCCCTAATCCCAGGACTCGACACGAGGGTCGGTCCGCCACCTCAGTAGCCGTTCGTGACACCAGCGCACCCCACGGGCCTCGGTCTAGCCGGGAGCTCATACGGCTCGGGGCTTATGAGAGGTCGCCGTGCGGCGGGCTCGCACCACCAACACCAACGAGTGATCTCGCGATGAGTGTTGACGCCCGTCGGCGCTGGACGACGCCGATCTTTCGGTAGGCATCGTGTGCCTGGAGGGACGTCAAGCGTCCGTCCAGCGCCGGCGGGCACCAACAGCTGTTCCCCACACAACATCCCTCGAAGGAACAACGGGGTGGCGGCGACGAAGGCGCCGAGCGGTGCTCGGTCTACACCGAGACATCGAGGTCGGAGGCGGTATAGGCATCCGCCCGGCGCCCACGAGACCGCCACCAGATGCAGGGCGTCCGCCGGCCTATGGCAAGACACCGCATGTCCGGATGAGTTCAGGCATGACGGCCCTGCTGTTCGAACAGTCCGGAGCTTCCTGCACTGGCTCGGGCCGCCCTTAGATGGGGATTAGAGGCGATAGCCGGCCTCCAGGGCCTGTGTGACGTCGTGATCAATCAGTTGCCTTCAGCAGGTCGTTGATCCAGATCATTGAGGCGCGGAGGTGGAGGCCGGCGAGGTAGCTCT
>NZ_JBHWUW010000124.1:0-2342 GCF_042737245.1 Streptomyces sp. NPDC060002 | reverse complement strand
ACGCCGGACGGCGTCACCCGCGCAGCCGGTGGGTGATGGATGGCCGACGGCGGCCCGAGCCGGGTCAGCCCTCGATGCGGTGGGTGGTCCAGAACGACGTCAGGTCCGTGGTCGTGGCGGCCTGGGCGGCCGCCTTGAACTCGGCCGTGGTCGAGACGCCGTACCAGTGCGAAGTGGCGTAGTCCTTCAGCAGTTTGGCCATCGCGGTGTCCCCGATGAGCCGCCGCAGGTCGTGCAGGGCGCACTTGCCGTAGCCGTAGACGACGGTGGAGTACCGGGAGGAGTGGGTGTCCCAGTAGGCCATCGAGTTGGTGATCTTCTCCGCCGACGAGGCCCACGAGACGCTGCTCCAGCAGCTGGTGCCCGCCTTGCCCAGCGCCAGGTCGGTGGCGTAGTCGGTGAACGACTCGTCCAGCCACGGGCTGTTGTACTCGTCGTCGCCGACGATCCCGTACCACCACTGGTGGCCGATCTCATGGGTCAGCGCCGTGGTGCTGACCAGGTCGAGGACGAAGCCGGGGTACTCCATGCCGCCGAACCAGAAGTTGTTGTCGATGACGGCGTCCAACTCGCCGTACGGGTAGGCGCCGAAGCGGGAGGCGTGCGCGTCCACGGCGGTCTTGGCGGTGGTGAGCATCGACTGCGCGTTGGCCGAGCTGATGCCGGTGACGGAGTAGACGTTGATCGGGGTCCCGGCGGTCGAGGTGCCGGAGATCTTGCTGAACGGGCCGGCCGCCCACGCGAAGTCACGGACCTTCGTGGCGGTGGCCGTGGTGACGGTGCGGCCGCTGCTGCCGGCGGCGTCGACCGAGGCGCCGGTGGCCGGCACCAGGAGGGTGGTCGGATGGTCGAGGGTCACCTTGAAGTCGGCGGCCAGCGAGTAGAACGACTCGCCGTTGTTCGTGTACGGGTCCAGGTGCCAGCCCGTCCCGTCCTTCACCGCCAGCAGGGGCAGCGCGTTGCCGATGAAGCTGAACGCCCCGTCGTAGCCGAACCGGTCGGCGCCGCTGGGCACGGTGATGCCCAGGTCGAAGCCGATCGTGGCGCTCTGCCCCTGGGCCAGGGGACTGGCGAGCGTGATCTGGAGGGCCGTGCAGCCCACGGAAAGGGCGCCCGCGGTGCCGCCGGTGACGTTGCTGACCGCGATCGGCATCGAGGTGCAGGTGCCGTGGTAGTTGTCCCAGAGCCGCAGGTACACCTCGCTGAGCGCGGTCGCGGAGGCGTTGGTGAAGGTCGCGCTCTCGTGACCGGTCCAGACCGTGCCGGCCGTGTTGCTGGTCAGACTGACGGTGTACGACGGCGCCGCCGGGGTGCGCGTGGAGTCGGCGGGCGGAGCGGTGTCGCCGGAGGTGTTGAGCGCGAGGTCGTCGAGGACGAAGCTCGACTGGAGGCTGGAGTCCTCGGTGCCGGTGAAGGCGAGGCTCACGGTCTGGCCCGCGAACGCCGACACGTCGAACGACTTCTGCACGTAGCCGGTGTTCTTGTCGAGGTTCGAGTACGTGGCCAGCGTCGTCGTGCCGATCTTGGCCGTCAGCTTGTCGTACGCGGTGGACGAGGTCGTCTCGGCCGTGTCGATGTGCAGCCAGAACGTGAGGGTGGCGGCGGTGCAACCGGACGGGATCGTGACGCTCTGCGAAAGCGTGTCGGTGTGGGTGCTGCCCACGCCGTCCAACCAGGCGAAGGCGGTGCCGCCGTGCGCGCTCTGCCCGGTGCGGCCGGTGATCACGCTGGTCGAGGACTGGGTCCACGGCGAGACGCCGCTCTCGAAGCCACCGTTGGTGATCACCTGAGCCGGGGTGCAGGCGTCGGCCGCGGCAGCCTTCGCAGGTGCGACAGCCGCGCTGCCGGGCGCGGCGACGCTCGTGGAGGCGATGGTGTCCGGTGCGACGGCTGCCGCGGGCGTGGCGGGGAGCGAGACGGCGGCCAGCGCGGCGAGGGTGAGCGCGCTGGTGCCGAGGGCCTTGCGGGGGGTGGGTCTCACACGTGGCTCCTTTGCGGCGGCCGGGTTTCCGGCCTGCTCGGTGGCTGTCCCCGACGGCGTGGGTGTGCCGGAGGGCGGTGCGCGACGGCTGCCGGAAGCCTGACAGATTTGACGCGGGCATGCCATCAGGCTTTGGCAAAGGGTCACCACCGCGACCGGGCGCGGAGTGTCGGGCTCTCGGCCCTGGAGCAGGGGCGGTGCCACGAAGCCGTACCTCATCACCCAGCACGCGAAAATCTGTGTTGGCTGGAGTAGACATTGGGCGGTGGTGTGGTTATGGTTTCTCTCGTAGCCCAGAGAGACAGCAGGGCCTGGCAGACACGAACTGCCGGGCGGCAGTACCGCGGTTGCAGTGCGCAGG
>NZ_JBHWUW010000123.1:0-2676 GCF_042737245.1 Streptomyces sp. NPDC060002 | reverse complement strand
GTCCTCGCCGACCGGGGCCGCGGACGCTGTCCGGCCGTGTCCCGCCGACGGCCGGTGCCATTGCCCTGACCATGGACGGCTACGAGCACCTCGACCTCGACCTCGATGAGATCGATCTCGTTCCCATGGAGCACGACACCGAGCGGCTGCGCCTGCCGCCACTGGACGAGACGTAGGAGCTGATCAGAGTGCTCGCCGCTCCGGAAGGGTGAGGTCTTCGCGGGTCATGGCCTCGATCAGCGCCAGCGCCACGGTTTCGTCGATCTCGTCTTGGGGCCTTCGTTGCGAGGTCAGGACGGCGGAGCGGGCAGCGGCATCGCGTTGAGTGCTCGGGCTGCGTGGACGAGGTTGGAGGCCATTGCTCGGCCCGGAGGCGGCCCAGCCGTGGCCGCGGTCGTCGTCGAGATAGTCGGGGCCGGGGTCCGGGCCGAGGTGCCGGCAGGTCCCGTCCCCACTCGCGCTACCGCGTACCGCGCCCGACCTGGCGGTCAGGCATGCGAGAGGGCGAAGGAGACGAGGAAGCCGCTGACGGTGATCAGTCCGATGGCCAGGTGAGCGTCCTCGAACGCTTCGGGGATCATGGTGTCGGCGATCATGGCGAGGATCGCCCCGGCCGCCACCGCGGTCACCGCGGCGATCACGGCGGGGGAGAAGGAACCCACCACCGTGTAGCCGAGGACGGCCGACACCGTGCCGGCCGCGGCGATCGCCGCCCATACGCCGAAGACGTACCCCTTGGTGCGGCCCGCCTTCTTCATCCCCGCCGAACTGGACAGCCCCTCGGGAACGTTGCTGATGAACACCGCGGCCACCGTCACCAGGCTGACCGCGCCGCCGTCGAGGAGACTGACGCCGATCACCGCGGACTCCGGCACCCCGTCGAGCAGGGCGCCGAGCGCGAGCGCCGTCCCGGACCCGCCCTGCTCGGCCTCCGAAGGCTGGGCCTGCGCTCGGGCGTGGCCGGAGCGCTTGCGGTGGCGGGCACCCCGGCGGGCCAGCCACACGTTGCCCCCGGTGTAGGCCAGGGCGCCGATGAGGGTGCCGATGACCGCGGGAGCAAGCCCCGCCTCCTCGTACGCCTCCCCGACCAGCTCGAAGGACACCGCCGAGATCAGCACCCCGGCCCCGAAGGCCATCACCGTCGCGATCACCTTCTGCGGCACCCGGAGCCCGTACCCCAGCGCAGCACCGAGCAGCAGCGCCGAGCCCGCCACCAACCCCCACAGTCCAGCCTCCACCACTTCAGCCATACCGACCCGTCTACCCGTTACGGATGTCGATCAACGGGCGACCGGCGCGTCATACGACCTGAGGGATCGATGTCGTTCACCGCGAAGCGCTTGACACCCCCACCGAGTGGAAGCCGCTGTGCCACGGGGCCATGGCCGTCCAATGGGGCCGGGGGCTGCGGGTGGGCCGGGCGCACTCGCCGCCTCCGACGGTTTTGTAGAACCTCAGACGTTCAGTGTCAACTCCCCGCGACGCCGGTCGGCGATGTAGGACGTGGGTGCCTCGAGCGGTGTCCGCCATGACAAGCTGTGCTGTCCACTGCCCAGTTTCAGGAGGTCACCATGGCTGCAGAGTCTCCATCGCCCGAAGAGTCGGTTGACGGCGAGAGTCCTTCCCTCTCGCCCGACGATGACGGCCAGTACGACTTGAAGCGCAAGTTTCGGGAGGCGCTGGCGCGCAAGCGCGGTCTGCAGGCGGACGCCACTGAGCTCGCTGCGAACACCGACACTTCGAAGGTCCACGGCGCGCACGGCCCGGCCGCGAGTCAGCGGTCGTTCCGTCGAAAGAGCGGCGGCTGAGTCCCATAACGGCCTCAAGAGGGAACTGACTCCGGCAGCGTCAGGCGATGTCTGGTACTGGCCAGTTGGGCCGTGACCAACGACGACATCGAGCGGTCCGCCCTGGACTCGGGGTTGCGCAGCCGGGACGCGTGCGTGGTCCTGGAGGAGGAAGTGGCGGCTGGGCGCGTGGCCGGGTACGGGGTCGCCACGTGGGCGGGCCTGGAGGAGGAGGCGTCACGGTGGGGAGTTGCTCGCCCGGGCCTGCGAAGTCGCGGGCGGACAGCAGTACCACCACCTGGTCGCGGTCCAGCTGCCGGTCAGCCTGGCGATGAGGGCGCCGGTCGCGCAGGCACTGGGCGGCCGGGGCCCGCTCCCGGCAGCCGCCGGCGCGGGACGGCGGGTGATGGCCTCCGCCCCCCCTGCACGGCGGTGAACTGCCGGCATGGTCGACCAGGAGTCGCCGACCTCATCCGGCCGGTCCCGAACCCCGCCCGGGCGTGCGTTCCGGCGGTCGCGGCATGCCCAGGCTGACGGACGTCCTCATCGCGGCATCCAGTGCGCCAACACTGGAGCGAGGCGGCCGATGTCGTCGCCCAACCTCGTTGGACCGCCCCCAAGTTGTGGGAGATCGCTGGTGTACTCACCTCCTCCTGACCCGGACACCGAACAGCGCATGCGCACTCACCACGCCACCGCCGACCGAGCTCCCCAGGCCCCTCATGCGTGCCGAGTTGATCAGGCCGCCCACCCGATGTCGCGGAACTCGATCGCTCCGGCGTGCGGCATGTACTGGGTCCAGTACCGCCGTCCGAACGCCTCCCGGATCTCCTGCGCGTAACCCGGGTTGCGCACATCGGACCAGGCCCGCGGATCCATCCGCGGGCCT
>NZ_JBHWUW010000122.1:0-3322 GCF_042737245.1 Streptomyces sp. NPDC060002 | reverse complement strand
GCCCGGTCGCTCATCGGGAGCAGCCAGAGCGCGGCGAAGGCATTCGACACGGTCAGATAGGCGAGACGCAGGAGCACGAGTGGTCATCATGCCGTGGCAACTGGCAGCGGCCGCCAGCGGGATGACCTGCGCGGACGAGATTCTCGGCACGCACAGTGCTCAGCGTCCCGACGCTGAGCACCCCCGCCATGCCCTCTGGTCAGTTCCTGATCGTGGACAAGGACGCCGTGCTCGGTGCGTGGGGGCAGGTCGTCCTCGCCGTGAGCGAGCACGCCTACTTTGGCAGCGACAGCATCGCCGTCCGCGGGACGTGCCGGTTCGGCGCTCGCATCGTGGACGCCGACCGAGTCGTCAAGCTGACCATCGCGGACGACTGAGCCACCCGGCTACCGGGTCGGGTGGGGGCTGCCGCTCCTGCCCGGCCCGGACGTCCGGTTGTTGTGCAGACGACGACCCAGGGGGGTGACCCCACGGGGACGAGATCTCTGATTCTCGGCATAGCAACGAGACACACAGGAGAAATTCACGGCACCATTCGTTGCCCCTCCCTCGCACCCATCGCGGTGCTCCTCAGCTCCCTGCTCCGGCACGAACAACGAATGGTGGCTACCATGGCCGACGACGATGTCCTCCGCGACACCGACCTGCTCGCCGACGTGCGGTCGCACCCGTCCGTCGCGCTGATGGTCGCCGGGGCCAACGGGCAGGCTCGCCGCATCGCCCCCGGCCTGTTTGGTGCGGACACGACCGACGCCCAGAGGTCCGAAGCTCGCCTGACGCTGCTGGGGGCGATCACCCGATGGACGCAGCACGGTGCCGATGCCGTCCAGCAGCAGACCGCCGGCCCGTTCTCGCTCGGTGTGGATGCCCGGCTGTCGTCGGGCTGCCGGCTGTGGCCGAGCGAGGTGCAGCAGCTCCGCGAGATCGTCAGCGGACCACAACCACGACGCGCGTTCGTAGTCGACCGGGTGCCGGTGCAGCGCACCGACCGTGAGCACCACCCCGGCTGCGACTTTTTCTTCTCTCGCGGCAACGGCATCGACTGCTCGTGCGGGTTGAGCTGAGCGTCAGGCAGCGGGAAGCGCGGCGGCAGCAGCAGCGATCTTGGCGGCGACGGCGTCGAGCGACGATTCCTTTGTGCTCAGCCCGGAATGGGACGCGAGCATGGGGCTGACGTCGTAGAGCTCGCCGAAGGTCACCCCGTGCGTCACGGGCACGACGCGATTGGTGTTGAGCAGGACGGCGAGTTCCTTTTCGGCGATGCCCTCGTTCTTGATGCTCTCGAGTAGGGATGGCGTGACCAGCACGATGCCGATGCGGGAGTTACGAAGCCCCTTGTCGATCTCGCGCATCTGCAGCGAACCGAGCGGGATGTCTTCCTCGCTGAACCACACCGTCGCGCCACTGGTCTTCAGGTGGCCGTAGAGCTCCTTCGCGCTGCCCTCACGGTCGTTCCAGGCGTGGCACAGGAAGAGGTCTCGCTTGTCCGGGTACGTCTGGGCCTGTACCGCAGCCTTCTCGGCGTAGGGCTCGACCGCCTGCCACTCGGTCGGGGTGTACGACACCGTCCTGCCGGACCTGGTGCGACGCGAGGTCCCACCTCCGGACGAGCCGTACGACGAAGACCGGCCTCCGCCGCCGCTGCTGTACGAGGAGCCCGACGGGTATGACGACCGGAGTACGACCTTCCCCAGTTGCTGCACGCTGGGCAGTTCGCGGCTCCACTCGCGGTGCGGTGGCCTCGGGAGGGTGCTGTGCATTGCGCCATGGCCCATGGTAGGGGGAACCACCGACACAGTGTCGTAGTTACTGCACAGCCTTCCCGCCTGACGCCTATCCGTGACGGAACTCCACCACGTCGTCGGACAGGTATCGAGTCCTCCAACTGCGTCAAGTAAGCGTGCCCTGGCTGCCGCGATTGAGAACAGAGCAGGCGTCTCCTAACCTCGCGCTTTCATGAAGCCCGGTGTCCGACGGGTGGTCGGGTAAACGAAAAGTGCCTCTGACCAGCAAGAATGAGGATTGTCGAGGTCCTTGTTCCTGCCACCGTCGGAGGCACTTCCCAGGTGAAGAAGCGTATCGGTTCCTACCCTCGTGTCCGCGTTAGGGGCGGTGGCCGGACCAGTGGTCTCGCAGGCGGGAGGCATCCTGCTGGTGGAGACGGTCCGCAAGACCGGGCTGGATCAGGCGATATCGGCGGCCCTGACACCGTGGCGCAGGCCGCGTGTCGGCGTACACAGTTACGTGGCCCTGGCAAGATTTTCGTAGACGGAGATCATCTGGGTGCTGAGGTCGGCCGGTCCGCATACCGGCGGCGGAGGTGGGCGATCAGGACGACTCGATGGCGGAGGAGCGGGACGCCGGCGCGTCCTGCCATCAGGCGTTTCTGGAGTTTGACGTCGGTGATGCGGCCTTCGTTGACGCCGGAGTTGTAGGTGGTGGCAAGCCCCTGGGCGACGGCATGCTGGTCTTCGCGTAGGGCTCCGGCGATACCGGCGAGCGGGCGCAGTCCGCTGTGGGAGAGCTCGTCGAGCCAGGACGGCAGTGATGAGGCGTCGCGGTTGTCGAGCATGCCGGCGAACCGGCGGACCAGGTCGTGCGTGCGCTTGAGTTCCGGACAGTGCTCAAGGAGCCGGCGCAGGCGGTGGGAGACGTGAAGGCTGCGGCGGTCCGGGTGGGTGGTGATCCAGCGTGCGGCCTCGCGCGGGGATGGCGGGCGCTCACGGGGCTGGTCCAGGGGCAGCCCGCGTCGCAGGGGTGCGACGGCCATCTTCACGCGCTGGTAGTGGCCGAGGTATCCCTTGCCAAGGAGTTCCTGGTGAAGATTCTTGGCACTGTGCTCGCCCTCGTCCCAGCGTTGTTGCAGGTGATCGAGATAGGGATCCAGGGTGGAGGGACGGCGGGGCGGACGGCGCATCACCTCCTGCCAGCTGCGGGCACGGGCGTATTTGCGCACGGTCTTGCGGTCCATGCCGAGCTCTCGGGCGACGGCACTGTAGGGCCGGCCCGTATCGGTGAGGGTATGCACGGCCTCGAACAGCCTCCGCGCATGCCGCCCGGCTCGCGTGTCCGCTGCAGCATCCTCAACGCTCAGCTCAGTCGATGACGGGGCGCTCTCCACAACCGGGGACCGCGCTGCGGGCAAACAGCCGCGGTGAGCGGCAGCGATCTCCTGGACGCGCCGGGACAGGCCCTGCCAGAGGTGAAAGCGGTCGCTGACCTGTATGGCCTCGGGGGCGCCATCAGTGATGCCCTGCCGGTAAATGAGCGAGCCGTCGCGGCAGACAACCTCAGTGCCGGGATGCTCCCGGAGCCAATGACT
>NZ_JBHWUW010000121.1:0-3479 GCF_042737245.1 Streptomyces sp. NPDC060002 | reverse complement strand
GGCACACGTGTGCCCGCCGTTTTTCGGACCGCTGTCAGCCGATGCGCGCCGCCGCCCGCCCCAGCTGCTCCAGCGTGGCCGACACCGCCGGCACCTGGGCCAGGTCGGGCAGCGTGAGCGCGACGATCTCCCGCCGCACCGCCGGTTCCAGTGTCACCGCGCGGGCACCACGCGGCCGGACGGACTCGATCGCGAGCTGGGGCAGCACGGCGACGCCGAGGCCGGCGCCCACCAGACCGACCACCGCCGGATAGTCGTCGGTCGCGAAGTCGATGCGGGGCGTGAAGCCCGCGCTCTCGCACACCTGGACCAGCTGGCCGCGGCAGCGCGGACAGCCGGCGATCCACGGCTCGGCGGCGAGGTCGCCGATGGCGACGGATCCCGACGGCCCCGTGCGCGCGAGACGGTGCCGTTCGGGGACGAGGGCGACCAGCCGGTCCGTCAGCAGCGGCCGTACGACGAGGTCGTCCCATTCGCCTTCGCCCGCCTGCTCGGCGTCGCCGGTGCCCGTCACGCGTTCGTAGCGGAAGGCGAGCGCGATGTCGCAGTCGCCCTCGCGGAGCAGCTCGACCGACCTCGGCGGCTCGGCCTCCTCCAGGGAGACCCGGGTGCCGGGGTGGGCAGCGCGCAGGGCGGCGAGAGCCGTGGGGACGAGGGTGGAGCTGCCGCTGGGGAAGGACACCAGACGGACCCGGCCGGCGCGCAGCCCGGCGATGGCGGCGACCTCCTCCTCGGCGGCGGTCAGTCCGGACAGGATGCCGGCCGCGTGCCGGACCAGTGCCTCGCCCGCCTGGGTCAGGCGCATCTCGCGTCCGCTGCGGATCAGCAGGGGTGTGCCGACGGACGCCTCCAGCGCCTTCATCTGCTGGCTGACGGCCGGCTGGGTGCAGCCCAGTTCGCGCCCGGCCGCAGAGAAGGAGCCGGTGGCGGCCACGGCGCGCAGGACGCGGAGATGACGGGCCTCGATCATTCTCCGAGCATAAGCGAGCCTTGGATAGTCCGGCGAATAATGCGTCGACACTTTGACCTCCGGCTCGTACCGTGCCGCTATGAGGCTTCTGTCTGTCAATCTGGGCCGCCCGAAGGCCGTGCCGTACTCCGACCAGCCGCAAGGCCTGACCGGGATCGACAAGCGGCCGGTCGAGGGGCCCGTGCGGGTCGCGGCGCCCGGCCCCAAGGGGGTCGGGGGGAGCGGGCTGGCCGGGGACACGGTGTGCCACCTGCGCCACCACGGCGGGGACGACCAGGCGGTGTACGCCGTCGCGCGCGAGGACCTCGACGACTGGGAGCGCGAGCTGGGACGCACGCTGGCCGACGGCGCGTTCGGCGAGAACCTCACCACCACGGGTCTCGACGTCTCCGGCGCGCTGATCGGCGAGCGCTGGCGGATCGGTCCTGACGTGGTGCTGGAGGTGACCGCCGGGCGGATACCGTGCCGCACCTTCCAGGGCCACGTGGGCGAGGAGCGATGGGTGCGGCGGTTCACCGAGAAGGCGGCCACGGGCGCGTATCTGCGGGTCCTCGAGCCGGGTGAGATCCGCGCGGGCGATCCGGTGCGGATCGTCCACCTGCCGGAGCACGAGGTGACCGCCAGGATGCAGTTCCAGGCGGGCACCACGCACCGGGAGCTGTTGCCCCGGCTGCTCGCGGCGGGCGAGGCGCTGCACCCGGAGTCGCTGGCGGCGGCCCGGGAGTACGTGAAGAAGTACGGAGACAGGGCCGGGGAGAAGTGCGGGGAGGGGCAAGGGAGCTGAGTCGGCGTCACGGGAGCGGGGCGCGGGACGCGCGTGCGCGGGGCATGCGCACGCGGTCTTCACCTTCGGGAGGCCACGTGCAGAGAACGGACGCCCGCACTCCGGGTCACTAATCTTCTGCCATGACAACGGCTCTGATTACGGGTTCGACCGCGGGCATCGGCGCCGCGTTCGCGCGCAGACTGGCGGCGGACGGGCATGACCTCGTCCTCGTGGCACGGGACATCAAGCGGCTGCGCGAGCAGGCGACCGAGTTGCACGACCGGCACGGCATCGAGGCGGAGGTGCTGACGGCCGACCTCGCCACGGACGAGGGCATCGAGGCGGTGGCCACCCGGCTCGGTGACCGCAAGAACGCCGTCGACCTGCTGATCAACAACGCCGGCTTCGGCAACAAGGGCCGCTACCTCGACGTCTCCATGGCCGACGAGCTGAGGATGCTCAAGGTGCACTGCGAGGCGGTGCTGCGGCTGACGTCGGCGGCGACGGCGGTGATGCGCGAGCGCGGACGCGGGGGTGTCGTCAACGTGGCCTCGGTGGCGGCCTTCGTGCCGCGCGGGACGTACGGGGCGTCCAAGGCCTGGGTCGTGCAGTTCACCCAGGGCGCGGCCAAGGACCTGGCGGGCAGCGGGGTGCGGCTGATGGCGCTGTGCCCGGGGTTCGTGCGCACGGAGTTCCACGAGCGGGCCGGGATGGGCACGGACAACATCCCGGGCTGGATGTGGCTGGACGCGGACAAGCTGGTCGCGGCGGCGCTGCACGACCTGGCGCGCGGGAAGTCCCTGTCGATCCCCGACCCGCGTTACAAGGCGCTGATGGGCCTGGTGAAGGTGACGCCCCGCTCGCTGCTGGGCGGGATCAGCTCGAGGACGGGCCGGAAGTACGGACCTCGGTAACGGCCTGGGCGGTGGACGGGTGACGTCGGCGCTCCGGTGGGAAAATGGGTGTGACGGAGACCGGACCCAGGGGGGCCGGAGGCGGCGTCATGACGTTCGTGCAGCTCATCGACTGTAGGACCAGCCGGTTCGACGAGATGGACCGGCTGATGGACACCTGGGTCGAACAGACCAGGGGCAAGCGGACCGCGACGCACGCGGTGGTCGGCAAGGACCGCTCCGACGCGTCGCACTTCATCGAGATCGTGGAGTTCCCTTCGTACGAGGAGGCGATGCGGAACTCGAACCTGCCGGAGACCGACAAGGTCTTCCGGGAGCTGGTGGCCCTGTGCGACGAGATGCCCACCTTCACGGATCTCGACGTCGTACGGGACGAGCAGTTGTACGCCGGGACGGCGCGGCGGTTCTTCGAGACGATCGGCACGCGGGGCGAACTGCCGCCGATGGACGGCCTGCTGGCCGAGGAGTACCACGACCACGATCCCGCCAACGAGCAGGACACCATGGGGATGGACGCGATGCGCCGGGAGGTCGAGATGTGGCGGGGCGGCTTCGACTTCGCCTTCTCCCTCGACGACCAGATCGAGCAGGGCGACCGCGTGTGCAACCGGTGGACCTGGAGCGGCACCCACAAGGGCGACTTCATGGGGATCCCGGCCACCGGGAAGCGCGTCACCATGACCGGCACGACCGTCTTCCGGTGCCGGGAGGACGGGAAGATCGTCGAGGCCTGGTGGCAGTACGACCGGCTGGGGCTGATGGAGCAGCTGGGGGCGCTGGACGCGCTGGAGCGGTAGGGCACGGCAGAGGCCCGGCACCCCTTGTGCGT
>NZ_JBHWUW010000120.1:0-3604 GCF_042737245.1 Streptomyces sp. NPDC060002 | reverse complement strand
TACGTGCTGCCCAAGCACCTCGACGAGAAGGTCGCCCGCCTCCACCTCGACGCACTCGGCGTCAAACTCACCCGGCTGCGCCCCGAGCAGGCCGCGTACATCGGTGTAGAGGTCGAGGGTCCCTACAAGCCGGACCACTACCGCTACTGAGTCCGCAGCTCCACCCGCTGAAAGCGCGTCCGTGCACTGACGCGCTCCCCAGCACCAGGTAGGTCCTCCGAGGCAGGCCCCCGCACCCCCGTGCCGGGGGCCTGCCCCTTCGGCCCACGGCCGGACCGGCCGTCAGCCCGCCTGGCCGACCCGTCGAGACGGACCTGACCAGCCCGTCACACCCCAGGACCCCCATGCCCCGCGGCCGATATTCGCTCCACGATCCGCACGATCACACCCCCCTCGCCCACGAGCACTTCCAGTGCGCCCCCGGCCCCTCCGGCTGGCGCTACGTCTCTCAACTGACCAGCCCCACCGGCCAACACACCGGCTCCGTCGACCTCACCCTCGACGACCTCGGCCGCCCCCTCCGCCTCGAACTCCACGCGAGCAGCTGGCAGGTACGCGGCGCTGCCCTCGACGGCGTCACCTGGGTCCGCACCGACCCCACCGGCACTCAGGCCACAGAAGGCAATGTCCCCGCCCACGCCTTCACCGGCACATCCCCCGCGTTCCTCATCGCCACCAGCCGGCTCCTACGCCTCACCCCCTCCTCGTCCCCGTCTTCCTCGGCAACCCGAGTACGCCTCGTGGCCTTCACCGATCCGGTCCTCGCCCCGCGCACCGTGGACCAGTCCTGGGCCTTGCTGAGAAGAGAAGCACACGCCACTGACAACGGCCCCCTGACCGTGGACGAATACCAGGTCACAGCCCTGGACACCGGAGAACAGCACGCGGTGCACATCGCCGGGGACGTCGTCCTCGCAGCCCCCGGCATCGAACTGGAAGACCTCGAGACACCTCCGTCGACCTTCGACTGAAGCCGCCCCGGACGGCGCTACGCCGGCGGCACGAACCCAGTGGCCGGTCCCTGGGACGGATCGACAGGCGACTCCTCCACCGGCACCGCGGGCCGCCCCCCGTCCGCCGACGGAACCCCAGCACTCGAACCCGCCGACTGCACCGCACCAGGCCCGTACGCCACCGGCGGCCCGTACGACGGTGCGTACGACATCGGCGACGCGTACGACATCGGCGACGCGTACGGCATGGGCGACGCGTACGGCGTGGGTGGCCCGTACGGCGTGGGTGGTCCGTATGACGCCGGCGGGCCGTACGGCGTCGGCGGGCCGTACGGCGTCGGCGGGCCGTAGGTCCCTGGCGCACCACCCACAGCGCGGACCCCACCCTCACCCCCGGGCCACCCCACCACCGGACCGTTCCCGAAGGCCCGGCGCGCCTCCCGGACCTGCCGCTCCTGCACCACCGCCGCCAGATACGCGGCCGCCGGCACCCCTTGCGGCACCGGCGTCCCCGTACGCGCGGCGAGATCTCCGGCCAGCCGCTCCGCCATCGCCCAGCCCACCTGCGGATCCAGCTGGTTCATCCGCCCCAGGTACTGGCGGACCGCCAGCCACAGCCCGTCCGGCACCGACGAAAGATCAAGCGCCTGGAACCGGCCCGCCAGCCAAGGCGGAGGCGGCGACACGAAACCGGACCGCGCCACGGGCACACGTTCCCGCACCACCAGCGTCCCGGCGAAGACGTCCCCGAGCCGTCGCCCCCGCGCGGACACGAGCGAGGCGATGCAGGCCACCACTCCGATCGTCAGCAGAATCTCCACCACACCGAGCGCACCCCGCACCAGCGCGTGCCGGAACCGGATCGGCCCACCGTCGTCCCGCACCACCCGCAACCCGCACGCCATCTTCCCGAGCGACCGCCCATGACTGAGCGTCTCCACCGCGATCGGCCCGCCGACCAGCACCAGCAGAAACGTGGCGATCGACAACGCGATCTGCGCCGCCTCGTCCAGGGATGCCGTCGCCGCCACCAGAGCGATGCTCACGACGACGTAGACCACGAAGGCCACGGTGAGGTCCAGCAGCATGGCCAACGCCCGGCTGGGCAGCCTGGCAGGCCGCAGCTCCAACGCCACAGCCTCGCCCGTCACCAACTCACTCACGCTCGTCGTCCCTTCCCTGGCCCACCCCGAGAACGGCCAGTCTGCCAAGCTGAGGGCACATCGCGCCGCAGTAAGACAAGCTGACATCCATCACCGGCCGCCGACGAACAGCCGAGGAGCAGGCACACCGATGGACCTCGACGTCTTCGTCTCCGCCCACCGAGCCGAATGGGACCGTCTCGACACGCTCCTGCGTCGTCAGCGCGGTCTCACCGGCGCCGAGACCGACGAACTCGTCACCCTCTACCAGCGCACCGCCACCCACCTGTCCCTGATCCAGTCCAGCGCCCCCGACCCACAGCTCACCGGTCGGCTCACCCAACTCGTGGCACGCGCGCGTAGCGCGGTGACAGGGACCCGCCGCGCCTCATGGCGCGACGCGACGCGCTTCCTCACGCAGGGCTTTCCCGCCGCGGTCTACAGGTCGCGCCACTGGTGGGTGCCCACGGCACTCCTCTCCACCGCCGTCGCCGTCCTTCTGGGCTGGTGGATCGGTACCCACCCGGAAGTCCAGTCCTCCATAGCGGCCCCCGACGAACTGCGCGAGCTCACCCGACCCGGCGGCCTCTACGAGACGTACTACTCGAGCCACCAGGCCGCGGCGTTCGCCGCCCAGGTCTGGACGAACAACGCCCAGGCCGCCGCCATGTGCCTGGTCCTCGGGGTCTTCCTCGGCCTGCCGGTCCTCTGGATCCTCTTCCAGAACATGCTCAACCTCGGCATCGGGGCCGGCCTCATGTACTCGGCGGGCCGACTCGACACCTTCCTCGGCCTCGTCCTCCCGCATGGCCTGCTCGAGCTGACCGCGGTCTTCGTCGCGGCCGGCACCGGGCTCAGGCTGGGCTGGACAGTCATCGACCCGGGCCCGCGCACCCGGCGTACCGCCCTCGCAGAAGAGGGCCGAGCCGCGGTCGGCATGGCGATCGGCCTCGCACTGGTCCTCTTCGTCTCCGGCGCCATCGAAGGCTTCGTCACCCCGTCGGGCCTACCGACATGGGCCCGCATCACCATCGGCATCACAGCCGAACTGGCCTTCCTCACGTACGTCTACGTCCTCGGCGGCAGAGCCGCCCGGGCCGGGGAAACGGGCGACGTCGAGGCAGCCGAGCGGAGCGCCGAGGTGCCGACGGCCGCCTGATGTGCGGACGGCCCCGCTGGGCTGCTAGTCTCCTCTTCGCCCCACAAAAGCCGTTGACACGGAGTGCGTGGGGAGGTAGATTCGAACAGTTGCCTGGAACTGGACAGCGTCCGGTCGGCAGTGGTTAGAATCTGTCAGCCTCTTGAATCCATGATTCCGCAGAGGCACCCCCGATAAGTCGGAAATGAATGGCCGGTCAGACCGGCCCGCAACTTCTGATAAAGTCGGAACCGCCGGAAAGGAAACCGCGAAACAAAAGCGGGAACCTGGAAAGCACCGAGGAAATCGGGTCGAGAAAAGATCTGATAGAGTCGGAAACGCAAGACCGAAGGGAAGCGCCCGGAGGAAAG
>NZ_JBHWUW010000119.1:0-4009 GCF_042737245.1 Streptomyces sp. NPDC060002 | reverse complement strand
GGCCCGGAGGTATCGACCTCCGGGCCCCTCGTCGCTCGTCGCGCGGTGAATCAGCCGCGCGCCGCCCGCCGGCGACGCGTGCCGAACCAGGCCGCCGCACCGCCGACGGCCAGCAGAGCGGCCGCGAGGGCGCCGTAGAGGCCGCTGCCGCCCGAACCGGTGGCGGCGAGCGAACCGGTCGCGCTCGTGGTGTCAGTGGTGCCGCCGGTCGTGCCACCCGTGGTGGTGGCCGCGGAGCTGGACACGGACGCCGACGGGGACGCCGAGGAGGAGGCCGAGGCCGAAGCGGACGCGGAGGCCGACGGCGTCGTGGACGGCGTACCGCTCGGCGCGGTGACCACCTCCGGGCCGGCCCTCACCTGGGTCTCGGCGCCGTTGAACCCCCAGGAGTCCGCCATGGAGAACAGTGCCTCCAGCGGGACGACGGTGTCCTTCCCGATGTCGCTCTTCGCGCCGAGGGAGAGGTACAGCTTGATGCTCTCGGTGCCCGCGGAGGAGCCGAAGCCCTTGGCTATGGCGGGGAGTTCCCACTCGCTGTCGTTGAACTCCTTCAGCTTCACGATCTTGCCGCCCACCTCGGCCTCGAGGATGAAGTCGGGGTGGCCCGCGCCCTCCCGGAACTGCTGGGCCGACACGGTGCGCTGCAGCTCGGCGGGGAACTCGCCGGGGCCGGTGGCCGTGGCGTTCAGCACCAGCTCGGCACGCTGACCGGGCCGGGCGACGGCGCCCGTCTTCTGCTCCCACGCCACGTTCAGCCTGCCGGGCGTGATCGCCGGGTCGGTCTTGAAGACCTGGGTGTTGCGGGACGGCTCGTCGTCGGTGTCGCCGATCAGCCGGCCGGCGGTGAGGGTGAAGTCACCGTCGTTGGTGGGGTAGGAGGCGCCGAGGCCGACCGTGACCTTCCAGGTGTACTCGGTCTTCGCCGGGATGGAGAAGGTGGACGCCGCGTTCCCGGTGGCCGGGAAGAACAGCCCCTGGAAGGAGCCGTCCTGCCGCCCGACGGCCGACTTGGTCGCGGGTGCGTCGACCGCGGTCACGTCGAAGACGATGGAGTCCTTCAGCACCGGGCTCGGACCGTCCGGCGTACCCGGCAGCCAGGCCGAGAAGTCCTGCGCCTTGTCCGAGGAGTTGGCGACCGTAAGGATCATCGACTCCGTCGCCCCGCCGCGCTTGAGCGGGCCGGTGGGGGCCGGTGCGCCGAGGGTCATCTTCAGCGCGTGGTCCCCCGCCTTGTCGGCGGCGACGGCGGCGACGGCGGCGACGGCGGTGGCCGGGACGAAGGCGGCGCCGGCGACAGCGGTGACGACGGCGGTCGCGGCCACGATGCGGATGCGGCGGGCGGCGACGGAACGAACGGACATGATGAATCCCCCCAAGGAAACAACAACGGCGCGCCGTGAGACGGCGGCCAGGACACGAGCACGAGGTGCGACGAGCAAGAAGCGCGATGAGCGAGAAGCGCGATGAGCAAGAAGCGCGATGAGCAAGAAGCGCGATGAGCGAGAAGCGCCCGAGCGAGAGGCGCGACGAGAAGGATGAGAAAGGAACCAGGAGAGTGACCGCCCGCCGGTCCTGCTTGTCCCCCCGGCGGCTCGCGGTGCACTTATCCTCACCCGGCATCCATCATTGATCAACCGTCGCTCCGTCACCACTTCGCAACAGCGCCGGAAGGGACGATTCCGCTGGTCAGAGGCCGAAGTCAGAGGCCGAAGGCAGAGGCCGAAGTCAGAGGCTGAAGGCAGAGGCTGAAGGCAGAGGCCGAAGTCAGAGGCTGAAGGCAGGGGCGGAAGGCAGGGGCTGGTGGTCACGGCGCCGCCCACCGGCTGCGACTCGGTTCCGTCCGCTGCCACGGCGGTCACCCAGTAGTGGCGGGTGGAGCCGCGCGCGGCGGTGAGGTCGTTGTACGACGGGTGGTCGGAAGGGACGTCGGGGAGCTTCTCGTAGGCGGAGGTGGCCGGGTTCCAGCGGTAGACCCGGGCTAGCCGCCCGCCGCCCGCCGCCCGCCGCCCGCCGCCCGCCGTCCGCCGTCCGCCGCCGCCGCCGCCTCGGGCGACGACTCGTCGAGGCCGGTCCAGTCCAGCCAGATGCTGCCCTGGCACTCGTCCACGGCCAGCTGCGGGGGCGAACCCCCGGGCGTCGGGACGCGGTAGAAGGAGGTGGCGGCGGGGTCGTCGACGAAGGCGATGCCCTTGCAGGAGCCTGCCGGTCGACTTGAAGGGGGAGTTGGCGTAGTCGTCGACGACGTCCACGAAGAAGCGGCTCTCCTCGCCGTCCGGGACGGTGAGACGAGCAGACCTTGTCCTCGCCGTCGCCCTGGACCTCGGCCGACACCCGGACGGCGACCGAACTTGACGTGACGCCGACCGACGTCGAGTACCACCGGGTCCACCAAGGCCGTGACCCGTGACCAACGGCCTTGGTTGGGCGACTTTTTACGCACTTCACCGGCCGGTTCTCTGCCCAGGTCTTTGCAACGTCTCCGCGTGGTCTCCATGTGTCTTCACCCGCTAAGCGGAGTGTGATGTTGCTACTTCGTTAAGTAGTTCCGCTTGACGCCGATGGCCGCCGCCGCGTTGTCTTTTCAGACACCTGGGTCGACATGTCGCACCCATGTGTCCGGAATCGCACCGAACGCACCTGAAGTGAGCCCCCGAATGCGTCGTATCGCCATAGCCGTGGTCGCCTCCACGATGTCCCTGTCGCTCGCCGGGTGCGGAATGCTGGGAGCCTCGGAGAACAGCAGCAGTGCGACACCGACCCGGAGCAACGACATCACGGTGGGCGTGCTGATGCCGGAGGAGACCAACACCCGGTACGCGGACTTCGACTACCCCATCATCAAGAAGAAGGTCGCCGAGCTCACCCAGAACAAGGGCAGGACCGAGTACGCGAACGCCGCCGGGGAAGCCAAGACGCAGACCACCCAGATGCAGAAGATGATCGAGGAGAAGGTCGACGTCATCCTGCTGGACGCCGTCGACTCGAAGGCGATCGCGGAGACGGTGCAGAAGGCCAAGGACGCGAACATCCCCGTCATCGCCTACGACCGCCTGGCCCAGGGGCCGATCTCCGGGTACGTCTCCTTCGACAACGAGCTCGTCGGCGAGGTGCAGGGCCGCACCCTCGTGGAGGCCATCCCGAACGTCAAGCAGAGCGACAAGATCGTCATGGTGAACGGCTCGCCCACCGACCCGAACGCCGGGCAGTTCAAGGCGGGCGCGCTCAGCGAGCTCACCGGCCGGGTCACGGTGGCGAAGTCGTACGACACCGACAAGTGGAGCCCCGAGGTCGCCGAGGCCAACATGGCGAAGGCGATCGACCTGCTGGGCGCGTCCAACATCGCCGGCGTCTACTCCGCCAACGACGCCATGGCCGGCGGCATCATCAAGGCCCTGAAGGCCGCGGGCGTCAGCGACGGCGACCTGCCCCCGATCACCGGCCAGGACGCCGAGCTGGCGGCCGTGCAGCGCATCATCGGCGGCGAGCAGTTCATGAGCGTCTACAAGCCGTACCCCGGTGAGGCCGAGGCCGCCGCCGAGGCCGCCGTCGCCAAGGTCCAGGGCCGCGACATCCAGTTCGACGCCCTGACCCGCGACCGGGTCGACAGCCCGACCGACAAGGACATCCCGGCCAAGCTGGTGACCGTGGTCGCGCTGACGAAGACCAACATCAAGTCGACCATCGTCGCCGACGGCATCTACAAGGTCTCCGAGATCTGCACCGCGAAGTACAAGGCCGCCTGCCAGGCCCTCGACCTGGTCTGAACCACGGACTCCGGGCGGGCCGACAGCCCGCCCGGACCGCGCCCGCCCGTGTCGCCGCACCTGCCCCGCCCCGCCCCGCCGCGCCCGCCCGGACCGCGCCCGCCCGTGTCGTCGCATCTGTTCCGCCCCGCCGCGCCCGCCCGTGTCGCCGCGTCCGCCCGGACCGCGCCCGCCCGTGTCGCCGCACCTGTCCCGCCCCGCCGCGCCCGCCCGGACCGCGCCCGCCCGTGTCGCCGCACCTGCCC
>NZ_JBHWUW010000118.1:1889-5369 GCF_042737245.1 Streptomyces sp. NPDC060002 | reverse complement strand
GTTCGGCGGTGTCCTACTCTCCCACAGGGTCCCCCCTGCAGTACCATCGGCGCTGTGAGGCTTAGCTTCCGGGTTCGGAATGTAACCGGGCGTTTCCCTCACGCTATGACCACCGAAACACTTTGAAACTCATGCAGCCGCACCATACCGTGACCATGGCATGGGGCTGTTCGTGGTTTCAGAACCAACACAGTGGACGCGAGCAACTGAGGACAAGCCCTCGGCCTATTAGTACCAGTCAGCTTCACCCATTACTGGGCTTCCACATCCGGCCTATCAACCCAGTCGTCTACTGGGAGCCTTAACCCCTCAAGGGGGTGGGAATACTCATCTCGAAGCAGGCTTCCCGCTTAGATGCTTTCAGCGGTTATCCCTCCCGAACGTAGCCAACCAGCCATGCCCTTGGCAGGACAACTGGCACACCAGAGGTTCGTCCGTCCCGGTCCTCTCGTACTAGGGACAGCCCTTCTCAATATTCCTGCGCGCGCAGCGGATAGGGACCGAACTGTCTCACGACGTTCTAAACCCAGCTCGCGTACCGCTTTAATGGGCGAACAGCCCAACCCTTGGGACCGACTCCAGCCCCAGGATGCGACGAGCCGACATCGAGGTGCCAAACCATCCCGTCGATATGGACTCTTGGGGAAGATCAGCCTGTTATCCCCGGGGTACCTTTTATCCGTTGAGCGACGGCGCTTCCACAAGCCACCGCCGGATCACTAGTCCCGACTTTCGTCCCTGCTCGACCCGTCGGTCTCACAGTCAAGCTCCCTTGTGCACTTACACTCAACACCTGATTGCCAACCAGGCTGAGGGAACCTTTGGGCGCCTCCGTTACTCTTTAGGAGGCAACCGCCCCAGTTAAACTACCCATCAGACACTGTCCCTGATCCGGATCACGGACCCAGGTTAGACATCCAGCACGACCAGAGTGGTATTTCAACGGCGACTCACCGTGAACTGGCGTCCACGTTTCAAAGTCTCCCACCTATCCTACACAAGCCGAACCGAACACCAATATCAAACTATAGTAAAGGTCCCGGGGTCTTTCCGTCCTGCTGCGCGAAACGAGCATCTTTACTCGTAGTGCAATTTCACCGGGCCTATGGTTGAGACAGTCGAGAAGTCGTTACGCCATTCGTGCAGGTCGGAACTTACCCGACAAGGAATTTCGCTACCTTAGGATGGTTATAGTTACCACCGCCGTTTACTGGCGCTTAAGTTCTCAGCTTCGCCAAGACGAATCTTGACTAACCGGTCCCCTTAACGTTCCAGCACCGGGCAGGCGTCAGTCCGTATACATCGCCTTACGGCTTCGCACGGACCTGTGTTTTTAGTAAACAGTCGCTTCTCGCTGGTCTCTGCGGCCACCCCCAGCTCGAGGAGCAAGTCCTCTCACCAGTGATGGCCCCCCTTCTCCCGAAGTTACGGGGGCATTTTGCCGAGTTCCTTAACCATAGTTCACCCGAACGCCTCGGTATTCTCTACCTGACCACCTGAGTCGGTTTAGGGTACGGGCCGCCATGAAACTCGCTAGAGGCTTTTCTCGACAGCATAGGATCATCCACTTCGCCACAATCGGCTCGGCATCAGGTCTCAGCCTTGATGTGTGACGGATTTGCCTATCACACGGCCTACACCCTTACCCCGGGACAACCACCGCCCGGGATGGACTACCTTCCTGCGTCACCCCATCACTCACCTACTGCAAGTCTGGTTCGTCGGCTCCACCACTTTCCTTTCCCCGAAGGGTCCGGAACGGCTTCACGGACTTAGCATCGCCTGGTTCAATGTTTGACGCTTCACAGCGGGTACCGGAATATCAACCGGTTATCCATCGACTACGCCTGTCGGCCTCGCCTTAGGTCCCGACTTACCCTGGGCAGATCAGCTTGACCCAGGAACCCTTAGTCAATCGGCGCACACGTTTCTCACGTGTGTATCGCTACTCATGCCTGCATTCTCACTCGTGAACCGTCCACAACTACCTTCCGGTGCTGCTTCACCCGGCACACGACGCTCCCCTACCCATCCATACAGGCGTTGGCCCTATTGTATGAATGACACGACTTCGGCGGTACGCTTGAGCCCCGCTACATTGTCGGCGCGGAATCACTAGACCAGTGAGCTATTACGCACTCTTTCAAGGGTGGCTGCTTCTAAGCCAACCTCCTGGTTGTCTGTGCGACTCCACATCCTTTCCCACTTAGCGTACGCTTAGGGGCCTTAGTCGATGCTCTGGGCTGTTTCCCTCTCGACCATGGAGCTTATCCCCCACAGTCTCACTGCCGCGCTCTCACTTACCGGCATTCGGAGTTTGGCTAAGGTCAGTAACCCGGTAGGGCCCATCGCCTATCCAGTGCTCTACCTCCGGCAAGAAACACACGACGCTGCACCTAAATGCATTTCGGGGAGAACCAGCTATCACGGAGTTTGATTGGCCTTTCACCCCTAACCACAGGTCATCCCCCAGGTTTTCAACCCTGGTGGGTTCGGTCCTCCACGAAGTCTTACCTCCGCTTCAACCTGCCCATGGCTAGATCACTCCGCTTCGGGTCTTGAGCGTGCTACTGAAACGCCCTGTTCGGACTCGCTTTCGCTACGGCTGCCCCACTCGGGTTAACCTCGCAACACACCGCAAACTCGCAGGCTCATTCTTCAAAAGGCACGCAGTCACGACGCACCGAGCAAGCTCGATGCGCGACGCTCCCACGGCTTGTAGGCACACGGTTTCAGGTACTATTTCACTCCGCTCCCGCGGTACTTTTCACCATTCCCTCACGGTACTATCCGCTATCGGTCACCAGGGAATATTTAGGCTTAGCGGGTGGTCCCGCCAGATTCACACGGGATTTCTCGGGCCCCGTGCTACTTGGGTGTCTCTCAAACGAGCCGTTGACGTTTCGACTACGGGGGTCTTACCCTCTACGCCGGACCTTTCGCATGTCCTTCGCCTACATCAACGGTTTCTGACTCGTCTCACAGCCGGCAGACTGTGAAAGAGAGATCCCACAACCCCGTACACGCAACCCCTGCCGGGTCTCACACGTATACGGTTTGGCCTCATCCGGTTTCGCTCGCCACTACTCCCGGAATCACGGTTGTTTTCTCTTCCTGCGGGTACTGAGATGTTTCACTTCCCCGCGTTCCCTCCACACTGCCTATGTGTTCAGCAGCGGGTGACAGCCCATGACGACTGCCGGGTTTCCCCATTCGGAAACCCCCGGATCAAAGCCTGGTTGACGACTCCCCGGGGACTATCGTGGCCTCCCACGTCCTTCATCGGTTCCTGGTGCCAAGGCATCCACCGTGCGCCCTTAAAAACTTGGCCACAGATGCTCGCGTCCACTGTGCAGTTCTCAAACAACGACCAGCCACCCATCACCCCGAACCCTTAACGGATCCGAGTGCACTGGGGCCGGCACTGAAGGCAGCCAAACGGCCATACCCTCAGACACCCAACAGCGTGCCCGGCACCCT
>NZ_JBHWUW010000117.1:0-7434 GCF_042737245.1 Streptomyces sp. NPDC060002 | reverse complement strand
AGAGCTACCTCGCCGGCCTCCACCTCCGCGCCTCAATGATCTGGATCAACGACCTGCTGAAGGCAACTGATTGATCACGACGTCACACAGGCCCTAGTGGTCGTCGGCGCAGTCGGATGAGCGCGGGGCAGGAAGGTCGGTCGGGAGTCTCCACGGCGGCGTGGGGCGTCGCGGGGCCCGGGCGCCGGGGGAACTCTGTCCGCGAGCCTCCCTGGATCTTTCTCGTCGAGACCCGCGGACTTGAGGTGGGCCTCTTTAGGGGGACGAAGGCGCTGTAACTGTGCAAGGCAGATTCCACGGTTGCTGACCAGTTGCGTGGCATTCGGCCCACAGGCGTAGGGGTGCCGTCGTACTGGTCGTGCCAGCGCTGGTTGCCGTCGGCGCCTTCGTACCAGCGGGGCTTCAAGCTGGGGTCGAGGGCGAGGAGCCAGGTGTCGTCGGGGTGGAGCTCGGCTACGCGTCTCGTCGGCGCCCTGCATGCGGGGCCGGAACTGGTAGGGCCCCCAGATGATGGCGACCATCTGCTCGGGAGTGGCGGTACTGGCGAGTTGGTTGTCGCGGCTGCGATCGCGGTCGTCGCGGATGGCGAGGAGGAGGCGGTCGAGAACGCGGAGTCCGGCGGGTCCGTCGAACCGTACGGCGAGCCGGAGATGGGGGTTCTGCAGAATCTCCAGGTGGAGGCGGGGGGGGGGTGTTCGCGCGGCGTACGGCGAACAGCGCGGCTCCGGCGGCCGCGGCGCTGAAGGCGGTGCCCACAGTGCTGAGGACGGCGAGCGAGGTGTTGAGGGAGTCCCTGGGCGAGGGTACCGCTGGCCAGGTGGCGGGGGTGAACGCCGTTGCTGTGTCGAGGTGTTCAGTTCCAGCACCCGGTCGGGCATTTGCTACGCGAAGCGTCTGTGGCGGGCGATGTCATCGAAGGAGAGTTCGGCGGAGGCCATCAGTTCCTGGAGCAGGGTGAGGTTGCCGCGGAGGAAGCCTTCCTGGAGCAGGGGGACGTTGTCGCCGTGCTTGTCGATCTGAGTTTTGAGCCAGGTGGCGGGGGCGGGCTCGTACGTGTCGAGGTAGCCGTTCTGTTGGATGTGGGGCATGTCGAAACCTTGGTCGGCGTCGTTCTGGACGAGCAGGCGCAGGTACTCGAAGCGTTCCCATGCCTCGCTGTAGGCGGTCGTACTGAGGGCGAGGTGCCGGGTGAAGACGGGGTGTAGCAGATCATGGAGGTATGCGGAGGACTCACGGCCAGGGGGGTTGAGGGTTGCGTAGGGACTGAGGGCGGCCACGGCGTGGCGTTTGCCGCCCCATCGGTGCTCTACCTGGGGCTCGGTGAGGACCTGGGCGAGGGTGTCCCAGCGTTCGGCGGCCAGAGCGGCGATACCTGCCGTGTAGATCATCATGACGGCGGGACCCTGTGCGAGGTGGGTCAGGGCGGGGAGGCCGCCGGGGGGTTGGGGTGTGGCGAGGGTTTCGATGTCGCGGAGCCACCAGCGGTCGGTTGTGTTGCTGCCCCAGTAGGCGGTGACGGCGACCAGGGCGAGCAGTAGTTCCGTCTCGGACTCCAGAGTGGCGATCCGGCGGTTGTGTTCGGCGTCGATGTTGGCGCCGTTGGCAAGGTTCCACGGCCCCGTGGTGCGCAGGGGGAGGGCGGCGATGCGGTCGAGCTCGCGGCGGAGGGTGTCGTGCAGGGTGATGGCCTGGCTGAAGCCGTTCAGGTCGCGTTTGGTTCTGGCCACGGCGATGTCGATGCCTACGGGGTGGCGACGGGCGAGGTCGGCGACGGCGTCGGCGGCGTCGGCGGTCTGGGTGAAGAAGGTGTCGGCGTCGGCCGGGACGTAAGTGAGGCCGCGGTGGGTGAGGAGTTTGTGGGCGCTCTCGGGCAGCGGCCGGGGGTCGGCCCAGTAGGAGGCGAAGAAGCGGGTGGCGCTGCGGGCGATGGCTTTGCGCAGGGCCGGGTCCCATTCGGCGGACCAACCGGAGATGATCAGGCCGTAGTCGGTGAGGACGCGGTCGAGTAGCTGGTTGATCCCCTCGTCGTACTGGTCGAGTTCGTCGGGGGTGTTGCGCATGCTCTCGTGGTCGAGGTAGTCGCCGTGGACGTGGATGACGAGGGCCTTGATGGTGTGCAGGGGAGCGAGGCCGCGGGCGTCGTTGGCGTCGGCGACGACGGTGGGCTCTATGCCCACCTCGCGCAGGGCGGTCTCCATGAGCCGGTCGAAGTTGGTCGTCAGCACGATCGGCACGCGCCCGGCTGCGGCTAGCCGGGCGATGGCGCGGTGCGCCGCGGTGGGCTGCTTGAGGCCGTCCTCACGCTCCTGGTCGTTGGGCTCGAAGTAGGCGCGCAGCAGGGCCTGCCGCTCGTTTCGGGTGCTGGTGAGCGCGGTCAGGAGGCCGTCGTAGGTGGCCGGGTGTCCGAAGCGTTCCTGGTACCAGGCGTGCAGGTCGACGATTCCGGTGGTGCCCTCGGCGGCCGCCAGGCGCGCGATGAGGTCCTCCTGGACATTCCACGCGGACGGCATGCCCGCGGCGATCGAGGCGCCGGCCCCGAGCAGGACCGCGTACGCGCGGGGGGTGTCACGCATGGTGAACGCGAGCTGGACGTGCGGTTCCACAACTAGCCTCCGGGTGCGACGGCATGACGGGGTGTCGGTCGCACGGGGCGGCCTGTCCTCACCCCACCTTACCGTCAGTTTGACGAAAAAGAGTGCTGGTTGTTCCGGTCCGGGAGGCGTTCGGACTCAGCACCCAGGCGGCTACCCGCTACACCGCCACCGGGAACTTTCCCCTCCGAGTGACCGTCTGCGGCGCAGGGCCTGGCCCCGGGCCGGCCGAGTCTTCCGGCCGGCCCGATATACCCCTGCCTCACGTTACGGCCGGGACCAGCACGGCCAGCAGTGCGATGAACAGCGTCATGACGCTGAAGCACACGAAAGCGCCGCGGCCGATGGTCCGGCGAGCCCCCCTCGCGGGAGGCGCCGCTACCTCGAAGCCGCACAGGCCGCCGCCGCATTCATCAACCCCATGCTCAACAGCACAGCCCAGGGAACCTGGAACCCCGACCACGCTGCATGGGATTAGAGCGGGCCGACCACTGAGCGTCTTCAGTGTCGCCGCACCCACGGTGCACGGTGGAGTCAGGTCCGCTGCGTCCGCACGCCGGCCGGTGACTGGCTGGGTCTACCAGGCGGGGCGTATGTCCTGGCGGGCAGTGGAGAAGCCGGTGGGCATGGGCGTTTCCGTCCGCCACAGCACGCCCGGGTCGGGCGGGTACTCACCGGTGCCCAGTGCTGGGCCGTGCAGGCGCCGGTGGTCGGGGAGAGGCTGTTCGGCCAGTACACCGTCGCGCATCATCCACAGCCCGAAGCAGTGGTCGTCCTCGTCATGGATCAGCACCTGCACGCTCTCCGGATAGAGCCACGCCAGGGACTCCAGGTGTCGGAGCAGACCTGAGCGTGGACGCACCCGCTCGAACTCGATCACCCACGCGCCAACGAACAGGTCCAGCTGCTCGAAGTGGCCTTCCCAACTGCGCGAGTCATCGGGCTGTGTCAGTGGTTTCATCACCTCGTCCGCGTACGGAGCCAACACGATGACCTGCGCGAATCTGCTCATGCCGAAGTATTGGCCTACCCCGCCGACCAGCGGCAAGCGAATTGGGAGGAGCGCTGAGGTCAGACTGCCCAGTCGACACCGAGCGCGGCCAGCTGTGCGAGCCGGTCAGTGGCCAGCCCTGCTCTGCGGCCCTTGAGGTTCATGATCCACACCCCCAGCTTGATCGCGTGTTCCTCACCGTCGATCACGATCCGTTCGATGTGGGAGCGGCTGATCGGCCCTACCGTGCCCATGCGGTCTTTGTACTGAGTCAGCGCTGCCAGACCTCGCTGGAAGGCGTCAGGGCCGCCGCGAGGACCCTTGCCGGGCGTAGCCGGCTCTGGGGTCAGCGGCATGACACCGAGGGCCTCGAGGCGCTGGCGTTGGCCGTCCGTGAGTCCTGCCCACACACTCGGTTGGCGCTGCCGAAGGAGCCACCGCCCGACGTCCTGTCCTCCTACGGTCACCCCCGGCAGGAGCTCCGTCCCTATCTCGTCGCGCAGGAGCTCGCGCACGGCCGCGTAGTGGCGTTGCCAGTCGGCCGGCCAGGCGGGGTTCCAGTCCGGGTCGATCGCCTCGAGCGACGCTGCCCATTCAGGGTGCCCGTCCAGCGCACCGGGCCTTCGGAGATTCGCCAGCCACATCCCCAACGGCCGGTCCAGCACGGTGGCCGTCCGCGGAGCACAGAGACTGAACGCCTGCTCGTGGTAGACCCGCGCGGCCGCCAGATTCTCCTGGAACCGTTCATCGGCCGGCGACCACACCATGCCCAGCTGCTCGAGCCGTCGAGCGCGCTGGCCGGTCATCTGCCCGGCTCCGTACGCCCGTCGTTGTTCTGCCACCCACTGCCCGAGCGGTGTCGCGCCCTCCCGGTGCTCGTAGGGCACTCGAGCGTTCCCGGTCCGTTCGACGTACCGGCGCAGCGCCGCCCAGCCGCGGGCCCAGTCCTGGCGTTCGGTGTCGATGACGTTGAAGGAGACCCAGTCCGCGACCATCACCGGATCCCTGGGGGCGGCAAAACGGAGCAGCAACCGTGATTCTTCCTCGCCCTCCTCCGGCGCGACGCCGATGTTCACGGACGGCTGTGCGACGTCTTTCTGAGGCTCCTGCGGGATCGCGAGCAATTCAACAGCCTCTTCATCATGAGCGCGCAGTCCAGCCAATACCTTTACAAGCGGCCTATACGACCCGGAGGTGAATATATCCTCCGGTTTTTCTCCCGGCTGGAGAAATACCGGCACGATCAGCGAGGCCAGTTTCCCTTGTCCGGGCTTTTGACGGAGTGCGCGGCCGATGGCCTGGACGATGTCGTGTGGGGCGCCCTTGGGGTCAAGTAGGGCGACGGAGTCCACGGCGCGGATGTCGACGCCCTCGCCCAGGACACGGCAGTTCGAGAGCACGGCCCGCTGTGCCGTGGTCCCGAACGAGCCGAGGACCTCCCGCCGGCGCTCGGGGGCGTGCTCGCCGCACAGCCAGTCCGCCCAGACCCGAGCGGGATACGCCTCGGGCTGGTCGGCGTGCAGCTTGGCCGCCACCCGCTCCAGGCCCTCCGCGTATGCCTGTGCCTCTATCGTCCGGTGGTGGAAGGTGATGCATGTCGACAGATCATGCTGCGCCATCGTATGCAGCAGCGCCGCCTGGAGTGCCCCGAGCCGCTGCCCCCGCACTTCCTCGCTGCGCCGCTCCTCACCCATCAGCCGCTCCGGGGTGACGACCGGGTCCTTCAGCTCCAGCACGATGATCTGATACCGCGCCAACAACCCGCGCGAGACCGCGGACGCGAGCGACAGCTTGTACAGGACGGGCCCGAAGACCTTCTCGTCGTCCATGGACGCTGCCATCTCCCGAGGCAGCGGATCCCGCACCCCCTCAGCAACCTCCCGGCTCAGCCGTTCCTCCCAGATTCGCGGCGTCGCCGTCAGGTACAGCCGCCGGGAAGCCGGGATGACGCTCTGGTCGTGGATGTCCGCCCACGCCTTACCCATCGACCCACTCGTCCGGTGCGCCTCATCAACCACCGCGAGGTCTACTCGATCAAGCTTCTGACCGTAGACACCCTCGAACGCCTCCGCCAGAACACCCAAAGACGCGTAGGTGGCATAGATGGTGACCGGCCCCTGCCCGTGCCACAACGCCAACTGGACCGGATTCGTCGTGGAGCGCACCTTCAACGACCACAACTCCGGATCGTCCTGAAGCGAACACACCGCAACTGCCGGCCCCCGATGCCCGACCTCATGCCACGCCTTCACCGTCTGGGAGAGAAGATCCAAGGTCGGCACCAGCACCAGCACCCGCCCACGCGGCGTAATCCGCCGCGCCGCGGCGGCAGCCATGAAGGTCTTCCCTGTCCCGCACGCGGCATGGACCTGCCCCCGCATGCCCTGCACGGGAATCCCACCCGGGGGAGCGTCCAGCCCCCGCACGATGGCATCCACAGCCTCGACCTGATGGTCACGCAGTTTCATGACGACCCCCCGCATCCCCCGAGCCCCGTGCCGGACGACAGGAACCGCTCCAGCAAGCGCTGCGCCGGCTCATGGTTGTAACTGTGTGCGATCTGCAAGGGAGTCTCACCGTTCGCGGTGGGCAACCGCGGATCGGCACCGTAGGCCAACAGAATCGCTGTGGCAGCCGTGTTCAGCGGATGACTCGACTGAAGATGGCTGTCTCCTTCGAGTTCTATGGCGTGGGTGAGCAACGTGTGACCGAAGCACATCTCGTTCGGGTCAGCCCCGGCATCCAGCAGCGCGGCGAGCGTCTCATATTCACTCATCTCTACTGCCTGATGCACAGGAGTCCACCTCTCGATGCCGTCGACCGCCGTCATGATGAATTCTCTGTCCATGATCTCTCCCGCCGTATGCTCGAACATCAACTGATGGGAGGAGGCATTTCACTGCGTGACCGGAGAGCCATGGTGCAGCATTCCCAAACTCTACACAGTGCAGCATCATGATGCACTCTTGTTTACTGCCTTCCTCAAGTGGATTGGAAGCGCATTTCCCAACGCTACATGCTGCATCAACCTGCCGGTCGAGGTTCGACCAGCCGAGGAAGATAGGCTCCCGCCATGACTGCCGAGTGGTACGTCCTCGTCGAAGAGGACACCCTGACAACCGAGAACCCCGACGGCGTGGAGGTGCGGCTGCACCGATGGATGCTCGTGGGCACGCATCACATTGGCCAGGATCAGGCGGAGGCGGTCGCAGCGGCCGAGGATGCGGCTGTGCATTACATACCTGGTGTACTGGCCCGGCGTGCGCGGCCGGGTGACGAGCCGGCCCGGCATGTCTTCCTCGCTCAAGACGGTGCGTGGGTAGTGCTTGTGAGGCAGCGTCATCGTGAGTGCCACATACGGGTGACCGCAGCCCGGCTTGTGCATTCGCAGGAAGAGAAGGAAGCCCCGCCGAAAAGCCTGAAGGAAAAGTTCCGCACTCTGCTGGAGGAACCGCCGCCCCCTGTGAAGCCCTGGACGTGGACGCCACCGGGCAAGCTCGAACAAGACTGACCCGAGCCCCTTGCTCCTTGCCAGCCCCGGGCCGCGCGAAGCGTGGCCCGGAAGCCTCGCACGCCAGTGGGAGGCCGCGGTACGCAGCGCAGCGGAGAACCGCCCAGCAGACTCGCTCCTGGAGTGCAGCGGAAGGAGCTCAAGCCCCGTGCCGCGCACGAGGCTTGAGCAGGTACCAGACGCCCAGGATTCCCGCTTGCGGGAATCCTGCCTCTCCGCGCTTGCGCGGAGAGGCTCGCCCTAGAATTCCGTTTACGGAATTCATTCCCGCGTTTACGCGGGAATTCGAATTGCGCTTGCGCAATTCGCGCTCTATGCCCCGGCTTGCCGGGGCATTACCC
>NZ_JBHWUW010000116.1:0-7855 GCF_042737245.1 Streptomyces sp. NPDC060002 | reverse complement strand
ACTCGCCACCCGCTACAAGGCCGGAGTCCACCTGGCCGCACTCATCCTCTGGCTCCGCGAACCCACCCAAGATCCTTTGTCAGACAGTGCCTAGGTGGTGGCTTCTCTCTTCAACCTCCGGACCGCCCTGCATCAGCGCCGAGCCGTGCACTCATGGTCCAGGGGGCACCGCTGCCCGGTCTGGAGCGCGCCCTGGACGTCGCTGAGAAGCCCGCGACTCGGCTGTGCCCGCTGTGCGGATGCTTCAGAGATCCCCACCGGCAGTAATCGGCACCTGGTGCGGGGCAGGAACCTGGTCACGGCCGGCGCTTCGGGCGGCCGGCTGAAGCCTGCCGCGTGTCCGCGCCGGAGCTGACGTGCCGCTGTGTCTCCTGGGGGCCGTGCCAGTCCAGGCACATCACGGTGGCATCGTCTTCGAGCCGACCGCCGGCGGCGTCCCGGACTGCGGACGTCAGCATCAACGCGGTCTCCCGCGGGTGCAGGTCCCGGGTGCGCTCCAGCAGGGCGGGCAGGTCGACCTGCTCCCCGTGACGTTCCAGCATGCCGTCGGTGAACATGAGCACACGGTCACCATGGCGCAGATCGAGGTCCTGAACGCGGTAGGGGCGGGTCGCGAACTCGGACAGCCCGAAGGGATGGTCCACCTCGCAGGTGATCACCTCCACCGCCCCCTCGCGCATCCGCAAGGGCCAGGGGTGACCGGCGTTGACGAGCTGGGCCTGCCCGGTGCGGAGATTGATGCGCAGCAGTTGCCCGGTGGCGTGACCGTGGCCGTGGTCGGCCAGTGCCTGGTCGGCCAGGTGGGCCTGTTCGGCCAGGCCGGCTCCCGCGCGGCGGGCGCCGCGCAGGGCGCTCACCAGGACCGTGGCGGCCAGGGCCGCATCGATGTCATGGCCCATGGGGTCGGTCACCGAGATATGGAGGGTGTCGCGGTCCAGGGTGTAGTCGAACGTGTCGCCGCTGAGGCCTTCGGAGGGCTCCAGGCTCCCGCACAGGGTGAACTGTGCGGCCTCGCACGACAGTGCCGGGGGCAGCAGCTGGTACTGGATTTCTGCTGCCAGGGTGGGAGGCCTGGAGCGTTTGCCCCACGTGTAGAGGTCGGTGAAACGCCCATTGGCGATCACGACATAGGCCAGGATGTGGGCGGCTTCCCCGACCTCATCAAGGACGTCCTCGCCGGGGGCGGCCGGCAGGAGCAGTTCCAGCAGCCCGATCGCATCTCCCCGGTTGGTGACCGGCACGATCACCCGCTGTCCCTGACCGGTCGCCTCTTGATACAGCCGCTGGGTACGGATCACCTCCTCGTACACGCTGCCGAACAAGGGGATCCGCTCGGCCTCCCGCTCACCCTCCGCAGGGGCGGTGGACAGCCGCGCCACTGCCTTCCCCGTCAGGTCCACGATGAGGAAGGAGACCTTCGCGGCTTTGAAGCGCCGCCGCAGGTCCTCGGCGACCACGTCGACGGCCTCCACCGGGGCCGCCGTCTCCGCTGCCGTCAGCAACCGGGGAAGTCCGCTCTGCACACCACTCACGACCACAGTCCCTTCCACCGGCACAGCTCCAGATGGCACTGGCGAAAGCGGATGCAGCGGTCCTCGATCACGCCGACCACGTTGAACGGCGCCGTCACCAGGCCGCACGAAATGGCTCCGGACCATACGCTTCGGGGCATGGCAGACCTCCGCAGGTAGCCCCGAGCATCTTCAGCCTAAGACTCACGCACCCCCTGAGCTTCCTGCGACCGCTACCGGCTGCCGCAGCGGCACGCTCGGACAGTTCCCGATCGACGGCACCGACCCCGCGCCCATCAGCCAGGACCGGTGGGCACCCCATGAACGCACCACCCCGACCACCGGCGGAGCCGGGATGCCAGGCTCGTCGTCAGTGACCTGGTCACCAATGCGTTGCGCACGGTCCGGACCGCCTGGCACTGACCGTGACACCCGACGCCGCCCTGCTGCGCATCACCGTGCATGACAGCTCCCCTCGCCCGCCCGCACTTCGCGCCTACGACTTCCGCCGCGTCGGCCGGCACGGCCTGCAGCAGGTCGCCCGCCTGTGCGACCAGCTGCACACCATCGCCCCGGAGAGCGGCCAGCAGATCGTCGCTCACCTGTGTCTTTGCCACCCCGTCGGCCAGGCGTCGTCTCCGGTGGCAGTGCACGCCTGCTCGGGGCGCCCTCTCGGCTGAACGGCTTGGTGATGTAGTCGTCGGCGCCCGCGTCAAGTGCGGCGACCTTCTCCTGGGAGGCGCGGCGTGCCGACAGCACCAGGATCGGCACGCGGGTGCAGCCGCGCAGCGCCCTGATGACGTCGGTACCGTCCATGTCGGGCAGGCCCGGGTCGAGCAGGACCACATCCGGCTGGCGGGCCGCGGCCAGCCGGAGCGCGGTGGTGCCGTCGGGCGCAGGATCCACCCTGTTCAGGCGGGCTGTCAGGTCGATCACGAGGGCCCGGACGAGCTGAGGGTCGTCCTCCACCACCGGTAGCCGGGTCATCGGGCTACGCCCTTCCTGCCTGTACGGAGGGCCGGATCGTATGGATCATGCGGAACCGGCCTTATGGCGGCGGGAGTCGACGCCTCGGGATGTCTCCCGGTACGCCGACTCCCGCATGGTGCACGTAAGCCCATCAGCTTTTCGCCAGGAGGTCCTTGAGGGAGATGTTGAGCTCGAGCACATTGACCCGGGGTTCGCCGACGAAGCCGAGGGTGCGGCCGTCGGTGTGCTCGTCGACCAGCTTCCGCACCTGGGCGACGGACAGGCCGTTCTTCTCGGCGACCCGGTGGACCTGGATGTCCGCGTAGTCGGGCGAGATGTCCGGGTCCAGACCGGAGCCGGAAGACGTCACGGCGTCGGCGGGCACGGCGGAGGGCTTCACCATGTAGCCGTCGACCGAGTTGTCCTTCACGACGGCGGCCTTGGCGGCGGTCACCCAGTCGATCAGGTCCTTGTTGTCACCGGACCGGTTCGTCGCGCCGGAAAGGATCAGCTTGTACTGGGTGTTGACGCTATTGGTGCCCAGGCCGTTCGCCGGGCGGCCCTGGAACCACTTCAGGTCGGGCTCCGGGGTCTCCTGCCCTTCCTTCAGCGGCAGGTTGTACGACTGCCCGATCAGGGACGAGCCGACGACCTTGCCGTCCGCCTTGATCTCGGAGCCGTTCGCCTGGTCGTTGAAGAGCGCCTGCGCCACACCGGTGACGGCAAGCGGGTAGATCACGCCCGTCACCACCGTCAGCACCAGCAGGGCGCGCAGCCCCGCCCACAGCAACCGGGCGGTGTTCGATACCGAGTTGTTCATGGGGATCAGCACGCTTTCAAGAAATTACAGCCCGGGGATGAGGGAGATGAGCAGGTCGATGAGCTTGATGCCGATGAACGGGGCGATCAGGCCGCCGATGCCGTAGATCGTCAGGTTGCGCCGCAGCATCCTGTCCGCGCTGACCGGCCGGTATCGCACGCCCTTCAGGGACAGCGGGACCAGGGCGATGATGATGAGGGCGTTGAAGATGACGGCGGAAAGGATCGCGGAGTCCGGCGAGGACAGGCCCATGATGTTGAGCCTGTCCAGGCCCGGGTAGACCGCCGCGAACAGCGCCGGGATGATCGCGAAGTACTTCGCGACGTCGTTGGCGATGGAGAACGTCGTCAACGCGCCTCGGGTGATGAGGAGTTGCTTGCCGATCTCGACGATCTCGATGAGCTTGGTCGGGTTGGAGTCGAGGTCGACCATGTTGCCGGCCTCCTTCGCGGCCGACGTGCCCGTGTTCATCGCGACGCCGACGTCCGCCTGGGCGAGCGCGGGTGCGTCGTTGGTGCCGTCACCCGTCATCGCGACGAGCTTGCCGCCCGCCTGCTCCCGCTTGATGAGCGCCATCTTGTCCTCGGGAGTGGCCTCCGCGAGGAAGTCGTCGACACCGGCCTCCTCGGCGATCGCCTTCGCCGTGAGCGGGTTGTCGCCCGTGATCATGACGGTCTTGATGCCCATCCGGCGCAGTTCGTCGAACCGCTCACGCATGCCGTCCTTGACGACGTCCTTGAGGTGAATGACGCCCAGCACACGGGCGCCTTCGGTGTCTTCGACGGCCACGAGCAGCGGCGTGCCGCCCGCTTCGGAGATCCGGTCGGTGAGCGCGCCGGCGTCCCTCGACACCTCGCCGCCCTGTTCCCGGACCCAGGCGACGACCGAACCGGCCGCGCCCTTGCGGATCTTCCGGCCGTCGACGTCCACACCCGACATCCGGGTCTGAGCGGTGAAAACGATCCACTCGGCGCCCTTGAGTTCTCCCTGCCGGCGCTCGCGCAGCGCGTACTTCTCCTTCGCCAGGACGACGATGGAGCGGCCTTCCGGGGTCTCGTCGGCCAGGGACGACAGCTGGGCGGCGTCGGCGAGTTCGGCTTCGGTGGTGCCGCTCACCGGCACGAACTCGGCGGCCCGGCGGTTGCCGAGGGTGATGGTGCCGGTCTTGTCGAGCAACAGGGTCGACACGTCACCGGCGGCCTCGACGGCCCGCCCCGACATGGCCAGGACGTTGCGCTGCACCAGCCGGTCCATGCCCGCGATGCCGATCGCCGACAGCAGCGCGCCGATCGTGGTGGGGATGAGGCAGACCAGCAGCGCCACCAGCACGACCATCGTCAGATGCGTGCCCGCGTAGTCCGCGAACGGCGGCAGCGTCGCCACCGCGAGCAGGAAGACGATCGTCAGCGAGGCGAGCAGGATGTTCAGCGCGATCTCGTTCGGCGTCTTCTGCCGGGCCGCGCCCTCGACCAGGGCGATCATGCGGTCGATGAAGGTCTCGCCCGGCTTCGTCGTGATCCTGATGACGATCCGGTCGGAGAGAACCTTCGTGCCGCCGGTGACAGCGCTCCGGTCACCGCCCGACTCACGGATGACGGGCGCCGACTCACCGGTGATCGCCGACTCGTCGACGGACGCGACGCCCTCGACGACGTCACCGTCGCCCGGGACGATGTCGCCGGCCTCGCACACGACCAGGTCGCCGATGCGCAGTTCGGTGCCAGGCACCTGTTCCACGCGGTCACCCGCCAGCCGCCGGGCCACCGTGTCGGTCTTCGCCTTGCGCAGGGTGTCGGCCTGCGCCTTGCCCCGGCCCTCGGCGACCGCTTCCGCCAGGTTGGCGAAGACGACGGTCAGCCACAGCCAGGCGCTGATGGTCCAGCCGAACCAGTCCCCCGGGTCCTTGAACGAGAAGACCGTGGTCAGCAGGGAGCCGATCCACACCACGAACATCACGGGCGACTTGACCATCACCCGCGGATCGAGCTTGCGGAAGGCGTCCGGCAGCGACTTCAGCAGCTGCTTCGGGTCGAACAGACCCGCGCCGACACGTCCTTCGTCCTTGTGGCCGGTCGGCACATCACGGTGCGGCGCCCGGGCCGGAGTGGCTGTGGACATCGAGTCCTCTTGCTTCTCTGTACGAGTGGTCATGACGCCAGCCCCTCGGCCAGCGGTCCCAGCGCGAGCGCCGGGAAGTAGGTCAGACCGGTGATGATCAGGATCGCGCCCACCAGCAGGCCGGTGAACAGCGGCTTCTCGGTGCGCAGGGTGCCCGCGGTCGCCGGCACGGGCCTCTGCTCGGCGAGCGAGCCGGCCAGGGCGAGGACGAAGACCATGGGCAGGAAGCGGCCGAGCAGCATGGCCAGCCCGATGGTGGTGTTGAACCACTGGGTGTCGGCGTTCAGGCCCGCGAAGGCCGAGCCGTTGTTGTTGGCGCCGGACGTGTAGGCGTACAGGATCTCGGAGAAGCCGTGCGCCCCGCTGTTGGTCATCGAGTTGCCGGGCGTGGGCAGCGCCATCGCCGCAGCGGTGAAGACGAGCACCAGCGCCGGGGTGATGAGGATGTAGCAGGCCGCGAGCTTGATCTCGCGGGTGCCGATCTTCTTGCCCAGGTACTCGGGGGTCCGGCCGACCATCAGGCCGGCGATGAACACCGCGATGACCGCCATGATCAGCATGCCGTAGAGGCCGGATCCGGTACCGCCGGGCGCGATCTCACCGAGCTGCATGCCGAGCATGGTGATGCCGCCGCCGAGGCCGGTGAAGGAGGAGTGGAAGGAGTCCACCGCGCCGGTCGAGGTCAGTGTGGTCGCCACCGCGAAGATCGACGAACCGCCGACGCCGAACCGGGTCTCCTTGCCTTCCATGGCGCCGCCGGCGATGTCGAACGCCGGGCCGTGGTGGGCGAACTCGGTCCACATCATCAGCGCCGTGAAGCCGATCCAGATGGTGGCCATCGTGGCGAGGATCGCGTAGCCCTGCCTGAGGCTGCCGACCATCCGGCCGAAGGTGCGGGTCAGGGCGAACGGGATGAGCAGGATCAGGAAGATCTCGAAGAGGTTCGTGAACGGGGTGGGGTTCTCGAAGGGGTGGGCGGAGTTGGCGTTGAAGTAGCCGCCGCCATTGGTGCCCAGCTCCTTGATGACTTCCTGCGAGGCGACAGCGCCGCCGTTCCACTCCTGCGAGCCGCCCATGAACTGGCCGACCTCGTGGATGCCGGAGAAGTTCTGGATGGCGCCGCACGCGACCAGCACGATCGCGCCGATCACCGAGATCGGGATCAGGACGCGGACGGTGCCGCGCACCAGGTCCGACCAGAAGTTGCCCAGCTCACCGGTGCGGGACCGGGCGAAGCCGCGCACCAGCGCGACGGCGACGGCGATGCCGACGGCCGCGGAGACGAAGTTCTGCACCGCCAGGCCGGCCGTCTGCACGACGTGGCCCATGGCCTGCTCGCCGTAGTACGACTGCCAGTTCGTGTTCGACACGAAGGACGCGGCGGTGTTGAACGCCTGATCCGGGTCGATCGCCTGGAAGCCGAGCGAGCCGGGCAGGTGGCCCTGGAGCCGCTGGAGCAGGTAGAGGAAGAGGACGCCGACCGCCGAGAAGGCCAGCACACCGCGCAGATACGCGGGCCAGCGCATCTCGGTGTTCGGGTCGGCGCCGATGCCCTTGTAGATCCACTTCTCGACACGCAGGTGCTTGTCGGAGGAGTAGACCTTGGCCATGTAGTCGCCGAGCGGGATGCAGGCGAGCGCCAGTGCCCCTGTCAGGGCGAGCAGCTGGAGCACGCCGGCAAGTACGGGTCCCATATCTGTTCTCAGAACCTCTCCGGGAAGATCAGGGCGAGGATCAGATAGCCCAGCAGGGCGACGGCCACGACGAGGCCGACGATGTTCTCGGCGGTCACAGCTTGGTCACCCCCCTGGCGACAAGAGCCACCAACGCGAACACCGCGATCGTGGTGACGACGAAGGCCAGGTCGGCCATCGCGAGCTCCTAGAAGAGGTTCGGATTGAACGGACGATTCGAGGAAACCGCCTTCATGGCCGGATTCGGTCGCCGTTGACACCTCCCTTACGGCAACGGGTCCGGCTTTGACGGAACTCTTACGGCCGCCCCTCCATCTGCGGGAACGAGTCCACCCGTCCACTTGAACAGCGCGCCGGCCCGCCCCGAGCAGAGGCGGGTCGGCGGGAAATGTTCAGGTGCCGAGGAACGCGGAGACGGTGAGATCAGGAGATCCGGAACCGCAGTCGGCAGATCACCGCGTCCGTGTGCCACGCTGTCCACGAACTATGAGCTGTTCACAAGATCTGCCCAACTGACACCAACTTCCCCAAGCCGATGGAGCCGCGGCCCGGCAACGCGTACCGGCCGCCGGATCTGACGTACGTCCCCACCCCTCACCCGCAATGTGCTGGGACCTGCCCAGAGGGCCAGTAGAACTCGGCGGCGGTGCAGCCCGCATGGTTCCCACAGAAACGACCGGGCCCGGAAGGAGGCGATGGCGCACATCGGACCAGGCCCGCGGATGGATCCGCGGGCCTGGTCC
>NZ_JBHWUW010000115.1:0-8327 GCF_042737245.1 Streptomyces sp. NPDC060002 | reverse complement strand
CACCCGGAGCCTTCCGGGTGCGGCCTTCCCGCGTACGGGCTACTTCGCCGGGGTGACCGGCCGGGGCTGCGCGATCGGTGTCGCCGCCACCGACTGGGGCGAGTCCGCGTTGGAGAACACCGACGGGGCCGCGACCGAGGCCGTCGGGTCGGCCGGGTCCTCCGTGATGGTGGCCGTCGCGCCGCCCACGATGCGGATGTCGGCCGCGTCGAAGGCACGCTTGACACGCCAGCGCAGCTCCCGCTCGACGGTCAGGGCCTTGCCGGGCATCGTCTTCGCGGAGACGCGGACGACCATCGAGTCGAGCAGGACGCTGTCCAGGCCGAGCACCTCGATCGGGCTCCACAGGAGCTCGTTCCAGGGCTCTTCCTTGCTCATCTTCTCGGCGACCTCGTCCAGGGTGGCCTTGACCAGGTCGAGGTCCTCGGACGCCTTGACGGTCACGTCGACGCCGGCCGTCGCCCAGCCCTGCGAGAGGTTTCCGATCCGCTTGACCTCGCCGTTGCGGACGTACCAGATCTCACCGTTGGCGCCGCGCAGCTTCGTCACGCGCAGCCCCACCTCGATGACCTCACCGGTGGCCACGCCCGCGTCGATCTGGTCGCCCACGCCGTACTGGTCCTCCAGGATCATGAACACACCGGAGAGGAAGTCCGTGACCAGGTTGCGCGCACCGAAACCGATCGCCACGCCCGCGACACCGGCGGAGGCGAGCAGCGGGGCCAGATTGATCTCGAAGGTGCCCAGCACCATCAGGGCGGCCGTGCCGAGGATCACGAAACTCGCCACCGAACGCAGCACCGAGCCGATGGCCTGCGAGCGCTGACGCCGACGCTCGTTGTTGACCAGCAGCCCGCCCAGCGCCGTGCCGTCGGTCGAGGAGGTGGTGCGGTTCATCCGGTCGATCAGCTTGGTGATCGACCGCTGCACCACCACTCTCAGCACCACCGCGATCACCAGGATCAACAGCACGCGCAGACCTATCGCCAGCCAGGTCGACCAGTTCTGCTCGACCCAGCTGGCCGCGTTCGTCGCGCTCTCCTGGGCGTCCTCGAGGGACGGGACGGTCACCGCGGTCGGCGACTCCGAGGGAGTCGGCGACGGCGACGCGTCGGCGGCCGGTAGGACGGCGGGCAAGGACACGGCAGGTACCTCCAGGTGCTGCACTGCCCCATTCGGTGCGGCGGTCAAGGGCGACACGCGCTGCAAGGTCACGGAAAGGTCACCGGACGGGCAGAACCACCACACTAACGGGGCATTGCGTGTGGTCCGGCCGGTTCCGTGAAGGAGAGACAGTCCTCACCTGCGCTTGAACAGGCCATGATCCTGGGGAGACAACAGGGTGTGGTCGAAAACACTCCCAGCCCGTTACCGGGACATGGTGGCGCGTCCACCAGGCAAGAGGGGAGACTGACCACAGATCGTCCCGGCGCGAGCCACGCGCCGCCGACGCCCAAGGAGGCATCCGTGCCGCATGTCCTGGTCCTCAACGCGTCGTACGAGCCGCTCGGCGTCGTACCGCTCCGCCGCGCGCTCGTCCTCGTCCTGGAGAACAAGGCGATCTCCCTCGAGGAATCCGGCGCCTTCCTGCACAGCGCGACCGTCACGGTCTCCGCACCCAGCGTGGTCCGGCTCAAGCGATTCGTCCGGGTTCCCTATCGGGGGCCCGTTCCTCTGACCCGTCGGGCGCTCTTCGCCCGGGACGGGGGCCGGTGCATGTACTGCGGTGGCGTCGCAACCAGCGTCGACCACGTCATCCCGCGCAGTCGCGGGGGCAAACACGTGTGGGACAACGTCGTGGCGTCCTGCCGTCGCTGCAACCACGTCAAGGCCGACCGGCACCTCGTCGAGATCGGCTGGCGGCTGCGCCACAAACCCGCTCCCCCCTCTGGACTCGCCTGGCGCATCATCGGCACCGGGCACAGGGACCCGCGCTGGCTGCCGTACTTGCAGCCGTACGGCGCGGACGACGCTCTGGCCCGGATCGACGGCATCTCCGCCTGACGATCCGGGTCTTCGTATTGCGACGCCCGCGTCTTCGCACCGCGTCACCGTGTCGCCACGGCTCGGGGCCGGGTGTGACCGGCTCCGGGGGGTCCCTTTGCCCCCGGAGCCGAATCGTCATGCGTGGCGCAGCTCGCTCCGGGTCTGATGGGCGCAGGCCTGATCGGCGCAGGTCTGAGTGGCGCTGGTCCGAAGGGCACTTGTCCGAGTGGCAACCGGTCTGGCCGGCGGGGGTCGGGCGGCGGCAAAATGGAGCCGTGCCCACCACGTCGGACAAGATCGAGCTGAGCGAACACGAACTGCGCGAGATCGCGGGCTATGCGGCCGACTGCGCGCGCAGAGCGCTGCCGATCTTCGAACAGAGCCTTCCCGCGGACCCGCGCCCTCGTGACGCCGTCGAAGCGGCGGACGCCTTCGCCCGGGGCGGCCGGCGCACGGGCGCCCTGCGGCAGAGTGCGTGGGCGGCGTACCGGGCGGCCCAGGAGGCCGCCTCACCTGCTTCATCTGCTTCACCTGCCGCGGCCGACGCGGCACGAGCGGCGAGCCACGCGGCCGCCGCCGCGTATCTGCATCCCCTGGCCAACGCTCATCAGGTGAAGCACGTTCTCGGTGCGGCGGCGCACGCGGCGCGGGCGGAAGAGCTGGCAGCGGCGGAAGACCGGCCCGTCACCGTGGGTAGCCCTGTCGCCGGCGTGAGCCCTGTCGCCGGCGTGATCCCCGTCACCGCGGGAAACCCCGCCACTGAGGGGAGCCCTGTCGGTGTGGGGACCCTGGAATGGGCGGGGCATCACGCGCCGACGGCGGTGGCCGCGGTGCTCGGCCGGCTGCCGGCCGCGCCTCCCGGAGGCGGGCGCGTGGGAGAGCTCATACGCGCTCTCGACGCCGCTCTGCGCGCCTGAGGGCGATCAGAGGGCGACTCGAGATCGACCTGAGGGCGGTCGGAGGGCATGGGGCCGGAAACCGTCTCCCGCCCGGCGGTCTCGTTCGTGGTGTGCCGCCGTGTGCCGTCGTGTTCCGGCGCGCCGGTCCGCCGTGTCGGCGCGGGCCGCGGGAGGGGATGGCGGCGTGTAATGACGTGAGGACGTCTGTCCCCGCGTCCGCTGGGTAGGGCTGGGGTATCCGATGCCGTACTGATGAGGAGGCCACGGTGATCGCACCGGCCCGCTCCAAACGCCTGGCGGAGCACTCCGCCGCCACCCCCGTCGAGCTCGAGGACCCCTACCTGTGCGCCTTCGGCGCCGAGGGCACCTACGCCGAACCCCCGCTGACCAGCGAACCCCCGCTGCCCGACGCCGAGCCCCTGACCAGCGAGCCGCCGCTCGCCGTCGCGGACTCCGACTCCACGAGGCCCTAGATGACCGCGCCCCCCGGAGAGGAGCTCGCCCGGCTCGCCGCGCTGCACGGCGTCGCCACCTCCTACCAGCCCTCCCCGGACCGCACGGTCACGGCCTCGGCCGGTGCCGTCACCCGCGCCCTGGCCGCCCTCGGCGTCGACGCGGGCACCCCGAAGGCCGTACGCGGCGCGCTCGCCGCCCGGGAACGGGAGCTGCGCGAGCGGCTGCTGCCGCCGACCGTGGTGTGCTGGCGCGGGAGCCCCTGCGAAGCGCTCGCCGCGCTGCCCGAGGGCACCGTCCTGCGCGTGGAGACCGAGCAGGGCGGGTCTCGCGACTCCGTCGAGCAACTCCCGTTCGGGGTGCATCGGCTGACGGTCACCGCGCCCGACGGGCGGACCGGCCGCGCCCATCTCGTCGTCGCCCCGCCCCGCCTTCCCACGCCCACGGGACGCTCGTACGGACTCCTCGTCCAGCTGTACTCCCTCCTCTCCCGGCGCTCCTGGGGCATGGGCGACCTCGGTGACCTCGGCGAGCTGACCGCCTGGGCGGGACGGGCGCTCGGCGCAGGGTTCGTGCAGGTCAACCCCTTGCACGCGGCCGTGCCCGGCAGCCCGACCGACCCCTCCCCGTACCGTCCCTCCTCGCGTCGCTTCCCCGACCCGGTGCATCTGCGGGTCGAGGACGTCCCCGAGTTCGCATACGTCCGGGACGGCGGGGATCCGCGTTCCGCGTTGCTCGAACGCGCCGGACGACTGCGCGAAGCCGTCCTGGAGAAGGGCGAGTTGATCGACCGGGACGCCGTGTGGGAGCTGAAGCGGGAGGCGCTGGAGCTGGTCGCCCGGGTACCGCTCGGGCCCGGCCGCAGCGCCGCCTACTGCGACTTCCTCGCCGAACAGGGCCAGGCCCTGGAGGACCACGCCACCTGGTGCGCGCTCGCCGAGGTGCACGGGTCGCGGTGGCGGCAGTGGCCGACCGGGCTCCAGGACCCGCGCTCCGCCGAGACCACCCGCGCCCGCCGCGAGCTGATGGACCGCGTCGACTTCCACTCCCGCCTCGCCTGGCTCACCGACACCCAGCTCACCGCCGCCCAGCGCGCCGCGCGCGAGGCGGGCATGCCCGTCGGGATCGTGCACGACCTGGCGGTCGGCGTGCACCCCGAGGGCGCCGACGCGTGGGCGCAGCAGGAGTACTTCGCCGCCGGCATGTCGGTGGGCGCCCCGCCGGACGCCTTCAACGCGCGTGGCCAGGACTGGGGCCTGCCGCCCTGGCGCCCGGACCGGCTGGCCGCCTCCGGCTACGCCCCCTACCGGCGGCTCCTCAAGGCCCTCTTCCGGTACGCCGGCGCCCTGCGCATCGACCACGTCATGGGCCTGTTCCGCCTCTGGTGGGTCCCGCAGGGCGAGCCGCCGACCGAGGGCGCCTACGTCCGCTACGACGCCGAGGCCATGCTCGCCGTCCTGGTGCTGGAGGCCTCCCGGGCCGGTTCGGTGGTGATCGGCGAGGACTTGGGCACCGTCGAGCCGGGCGTGCGCGAGGCGCTGCGCGAACGGGGGGTGCTCGGTACGTCCGTGCTGTGGTTCGAGCGGGACTGGGACGGCGACGCGCGCCCCCTGCCCCCCGACCGTTGGCGCGACGACTGCCTGGCCACCGCCACCACGCACGACCTGCCGTCCACCGCCGCCCGGCTCACCGGCGAGCATGTCGAACTCCGTGACCGGCTTGGCCTGTTGACCCGGTCCGTGGAGGAGGAGCGTGCCGAAGCGGCCAACGACACGGCGGAGTGGCTGGGCCTGCTCACTCGCCTCGGACTCCTGGCCGGCATCGGCGGCGGCAGCGACCTCTCCTCGGAGGAGGCCGAGGTCCAGGCCGTCCACCGCTTCCTGCTGCGGACCCCCGCCCGCATGATCGGCGTCTGGCTCCCGGACGGCGTCGGCGACCGTCGCCCGCAGAACCTCCCCGGCACCTGGGACCAGTATCCGAACTGGCGGCTGCCGATCGCGGACGCGACGGGCCGCCCGGTGACCCTGGAGGAGTTGGCGGCCTCGCCGAGGCTGCGGGCGCTGATCGAGGTACTGCGGGAGGAGCACGACCCGCCTGGAGGCAGCCCCTCTGCGGGTGCCTGAGCGGGTGCCCGCGAGTGCCTGAGCAGGTGCTTGAGCGGGTCCTGAGCAGGAGTGCGAGCGGAGTATGAGCGGGAGTATGAGCGGGAGTATGAGCGGAGTACGAGAGTGAGGCGGGCGGGGCCTTTCGGAGCCGCGACGGGGGGCGACGGCGGCAACTCCCGGGACGGCCGTACGGGCGCCCCGCGCCTCGTACGGCACCCCGGGCGCGCGCTCCCCGACACCGTTCGCTAACTTGGGCACCGTGGACAAGAAGAACGCCCTGCGCGCCGGCGCCCTGGCTGCCGGTACGACGCTGATGATGCTGCTCATGTCGTCCCCCGCCCTCGCGCTGACCCGCGACGACGGTGACGACCCCGGCCCGGGTCTGAGCGTCGGCGAGACGCTGGGCCTCTATGTGGTGGCCCCCCTCGCGCTGTTCGCGCTGATCGCCGGCCTGGTGTGGGTCCTGGACAAGTCGAAGGACAGGGGCGACACCACCAGCTCCAACATCACGGTCAAGGGCCAGGCCAAGGCCTAGCTCGCCGGCCTCCCTGACTCCCGGCCCGGATTCGGGCCCGAGGGCGTCACATCAGCAACCTCTCCCGCGCCTTCGTCCTGCCCGCCCGCACCCTCGAACAGCTCGACGCATCCGGCGCGGGGCGGCGGCGGCCTGCGCCTCGGGAGGGGTGCCGTCGTCCGGGACGGTCCAGCGGAACACGAGCGGATCCCCTTCCGGGCGCCCCGCGCCGAGTCCCGGCTGGGACCGGAAGTGCACCTGGACGCTGTCCGGGTCCTCCGTACCGGCGCTGGTCCAGCCCCTGCGCGCGTCCCGCCGGCTCAGCAGCTCCGGCCGTTCGGCCAGCCCCGCCTCGGCCAGCCCCGCCTCGGCCAGCCCCGCCTCGGCCTGGCCGAGGCGGACCCGAAGAACTACGGTCGGGTGAGCGGCGGCACCCGCGAGCGCGCCGAAGAGCTCCGCTACACCTGGCCCTTCGACGACTGACCGACTCCCGGACCGGCCCCCGGCCGACTTCCTGAGCGGCTCCCGGCCGAGGCGCCGAGCGTCCCTCGACCGGACTTTCCGAGCGCCCCTCGGCCGACTCGTCGAAGTCCCTCGGTCGACTCCCCGATCGGTCCCCGGCCGACTTCCTGGCCAACTTCCGGCCGACTCGCGAGCGTCCCTCGACCGACGCGTCGAGCGCCCCTCGGCCGACTTCCTGAGCGGCTCCCGGCCGAGGCGCCGAGCGGCGTTCTCGGCTCAGCTCCTCGGCGTCTCTGTCGTTGACAGCAACTCTCGCAACAGGCGGGCCAGTTGATCGGCCCGTTCGGGGTCGAGGGCGGCGGTCAGGGCCTCGGTCTGGGCGGCGAGGCCCGCGCCGACCGCCCGGTCGACCAGCCCGAGACCCTTCTCGGTCAGCGTCACCTGAAGGCCCCGGCGGTCGTGCGGGTCGGGGGAGCGGCGCAGCAGCGCGGCTCGTTCCAGTTTGTCGAGGCGGCCGGTCATGCCGCCGGTGGTGAGCATGAGCGTCGCCGAGAGCTCACGGGGCGAGAGGGTGTAGGGCTCCCCGGAGCGGCGCAGGGTGGCGAGTACGTCGAACTCGCCGCGTCCGATGCCGAGAGCCGCGTACGCCTTCTCCAGCCGGTCGCCCATCGCGCGCGAGAGCCGGGAGATCCGGCCGAAGACCTCCATGGCACCGGTGTCGAGATCCGGCCGGACCGTCGCCCACTGCTCGATGATCGCGTCGACGGGGTCCTTGCGCGGGGGCTGCGGGCTGCTCATGGGAGGAGTATCCCCCGTTTCCGGTCACCCGCGAGAAAGTGGCTCGAAGGCAAGTGGATCAGCGCTAAGCCGCTTGACGCTAAGTCGCTTAGCGCTAAGCTAATTACATGAAGAGGTCCACGACCGTCCTGCTCACCGCTCTCGCCCCGGTCTCCTGGGGCACCACGTACGCGGTCACCACCGAGTTCCTCCCCGCCGACCGCCCCCTGTTCACCGGCCTGATGCGGGCCCTGCCCGCCGGCCTGCTGCTGCTCGCCCTCGGCCGGGTCCTGCCGCGTGGCGTCTGGTGGGGGAAGGCCGCGATACTCGGCGCGCTGAACATCGGCGCCTTCTTCCCGCTCCTCTTCCTCTCCGCCTACCGGCTGCCCGGCGGCCTGGCGGCCGTCGTCAGCTCGATCGGACCGCTGTTCGTCGTCGGGCTCTCGGCGCTGCTGCTGGGCCAGCGGCCGACCGCCCGGACCGTGCTGGCCGGGGTCGTGGCCGCGTTCGGCGTCAGCCTGGTGGTGCTGAAGGCGGCCGGGGCGCTGGACACGCTCGGCGTGCTCGCGGCGCTCGCCTCCACCGCCTCGATGTCGGCCGGCACGGTCCTCACCAAGCGGTGGGGCCGCCCGGACGGCGTCGGCCCGCTCGCCCTCGCCGGCTGGCAGCTCACCGCGGGCGGCCTGCTCATCGCCCCGCTCGCCTTCCTCGTCGAGGGCGCCCCGCCCGCCCTGGACGGCCGTGCGGTCGGTGGCTATCTCTACCTCGCCCTGGCGAACACGGCGGTCTCGTACTGGCTCTGGTTCCGCGGCATCGGCCGGCTCACCGCCACCCAGGTCACCTTCCTCGGCCCGCTCTCCCCGCTGACCGCGGCCGTCGTCGGCTGGGCCGCCCTCGGCCAGGCGCTGACCCCGGTACAGCTGACGGGCATGGCGCTGGCGTTCGGCGCGACGGTCGCGGGCCAGTTGAGAGCCGGCGGGAGGGCCGTACGCGCCTTCGGGCCCGCGGAGAGAAACGCTCGCGAAGAGCGGGACCGGCCGGACGTGACAGGGCGGGCGCTCCACCGATGAGCCCGGCCCCCTCGGCCCCCTCGGCCCCCTCGGCGCGGCGCGGCCCGGCGCCGCCCGGCCG
>NZ_JBHWUW010000114.1:0-8949 GCF_042737245.1 Streptomyces sp. NPDC060002 | reverse complement strand
GAGCATCTCCGGGCGGCCCCGCTTCTCGTGCACCAGTCCAACGCCGCCAAGCGGAAGGCTCGGGCTGGCCGGCTCCTCACGGACTGTCCGGCACGCATCTGCGATCCCCCGGCCCCGAGTCGGGCCGGGGGCGGGGCGCCCACGGCGTCATGTCCCCTGGCGGTCGGCGAGCTCGTCCACCAGCCGTCCCGGTCCGACACGTGGTCGGGCCCGGGTGTACGCAGCTGTGGCCGCCGGTCAGGGCAGGCAGGGCAGGGTCCACCACGACGAAGAGCAGCAGCGCGGGTCCGGCGCTACACGACGCCCTGGGCCGTCATCGCTTCCGCCACCCGCAGGAAGCCCGCGATGTTGGCGCCCAGGACGTAGTCGTCGGGGGTGCCTCCGTACATCTCGGCGGTGGTGCGGCACTGTGCGTGGACACCTCGCATGACGGCTGCCAGACGGGTCTCGGTCTGCTCGAAGGTCCACACATCGCGGGAGGCGTTCTGCTGCATCTCCAGCGCCGAGGTGGCCACGCCTCCCGCGTTGGCGGCCTTGCCGGGACCGAACAGGACGCCCGCCTCACGGAAGACCTCGATCGCCTCCGGGGTGCACGGCATGTTGGCGCCCTCGGCGACGGCGAGGACGCCGTTCTTCACCAGCACCCCCGCTTCCTGTCCGCCCAGTTCGTTCTGCGTGGCACACGGCAGCGCGATGTCACAGGGCACCTCGAAGACCGAGCCCCGGTCGGAGAACCGTGCCGCGGGCTTGGCCTCCGCATAGGCCGACAGGCGCGCCCGCCGTACCTCCTTGACCGTCTTCAGCAGCTCCAGGTCGATGCCGTCCGCGTCGACCAGATAGCCGGAGGAGTCCGAACAGGCCACTACGGACCCGCCCAGCGTCTGCACCTTTTCGATCGCGTAGACCGCCACGTTCCCCGAGCCGGAGACCACGACCTCGCGGCCGTCGAAACCGTGTCCGCGCGTGGCCAGCATCTCCTGCGCGAAGTACACGGCGCCGTAGCCGGTGGCCTCGGTCCGGGCCTGCGAGCCGCCCCAGGAGATGCCCTTGCCGGTGAGGACGCCCGCCTCGAAGCGGTTGGTGATCCGCTTGTACTGGCCGAAGAGGTAGCCGATCTCGCGCCCGCCGACCCCGATGTCACCGGCGGGGACGTCGGTGTGCTCGCCCAGGTGCCGGTACAGCTCGGTCATGAACGCCTGGCAGAAGCGCATGACCTCGTGGTCGCTGCGGCCCTTGGGGTCGAAGTCCGAGCCGCCCTTGCCGCCGCCGATCGCCAGTCCGGTCAGCGCGTTCTTGAAAATCTGCTCGAAGCCCAGGAACTTCACGATGCCGAGGTTCACGCTGGGATGGAAGCGCAGACCGCCCTTGTAGGGGCCGAGCGCGCTGCTGAACTCCACCCGGAACCCGCGGTTGACCTGTACCCGCCCCGCGTCGTCGACCCACGGCACTCGGAAGATCAGCTGCCGCTCGGGCTCGCACAGCCGCTCGGGGATCAACGCGTCGACGTACTCCGGATGCGCCTGCAAGGCCGGCGCCAACGTGTGCAGCACCTCTCCCACCGCCTGGTGGAACTCGGTCTCACCGGCGTTGCGCCGGCAGACCTGTGCGTAGACGGCCTCGATGTGAGCACTGTGGTTCATGCGCGCCTGCTCTCCTGTGGTCCGCCAGGCACTCGTCTCGTCCGGCGTGCCTGGCCGCTGTCCTGTCAACGAATACGGACGGCAGGAGTCGCTGTGTCAGCGAAGAAGGTCACCGATATCAGAGCACGGACTTGCCGTCGGCCGGCAGCAGGCAGCGGCCGGGCGGGCGTTGAGGAAGTCGCGGGGCTCTGGGCGACGGAGTCCGGGGGGCAGGGCGCCGGTGCCGCGGGTCGCTGATCTGGAACTTGTCGGCGCACGTGATGCCCAATATGTGATCTTTTGAAAGTTACCTCAGGGTATGGCGTGACTTCTTATGAGGGTGCCAGTAGAACCCGTTTCACTCTATGGAGAGTGAGGAGCCGCGCATGAACGACGATTCCCCACGTGGGACGCGCCTTAGAGGCGTATCCCGTCGAAGATTCATCACTGGAACTGGTTCTCTTCTCGGAACGGCCGCGCTCGCCGGGCAGGTGGTCCCGGCCCATGCCGCCACCACAGCCGCAGTGATCGAACCGGGCGCGCACGTGCCCGTCCTCGTGATCGGCACCGGATACGGCGGCTCCGTGGCCGCTCTGCGCCTGGCCCAGGCCGGTGTCGACGTCCACATGATCGAGATGGGCATGGCCTGGGACACTCCCGGGTCGGACGGCAAGATCTTCGCCAACACGACGAGCCCCGACTACCGGTCCTTCTGGCTGCGCACCAGGACGAAGCAGCCGCTCAGCAACTTCCTCGGCTTCCCCATCGACAAGGACGTCCCGCGCTACACCGGAGTCCTGGACGCCGAGGAGATGGGCGGCATCATCGTCTACCAGGGCCGGGGCGTCGGCGGCGGCTCACTGGTCAACGGAGGCATGGCGGTCACTCCCAGACGGGAGAACTTCGGCGCGGTCCTGCCGTCCGTCGACGCCGACGAGATGTACTCCGTCTACTACCCGCGCGCCAACGCGGGGCTCGGCGTCGGCACGGTCGACCCGACGTGGTTCGAGACCGCCGACTGCTACCAGTACGCGCGGGTCGGCCGTAAGCACGCCCAGCGCTCGGGCTTCCCGTTCGTCTTCGTGCCCGACGTGTACGACTGGGACTACATGGAGCGGGAGGCCGCCGGGACCGTACCCAAGTCCGCGCTCGCGGGCGAGATCCTCTATGGCAACAACTATGGCAAGAAGTCCCTGCAGCTGACCTACCTCGCCCAGGCGAAGGCGACCGGACGGGTCTCCATCTCACCACTGCACAAAGTCACTTCGGTCGCCCCGGCGACAGGAGGCGGCTACACGGTCGTCATCGACCGGCTCGACACCGGCGGCACCACCACCGCCACCAAGACCGTCACCGCGGACCGCGTGTTCTTCGCGGCCGGCAGCGTCGGCACCAGCAAGCTCCTGGTCAAGCTCAAGGCGACCGGCGCGCTGCCGGGCCTCAACAGCGAGGTGGGCAAGGGCTGGGGCGACAACGGCAATGTGATGTGCGGCCGCGCCAACCACCTGTGGGACCCCACCGGCGCCCTGCAGTCGTCCATCCCGTGCTCCGGCATCGACAACTGGGCCGCGGGCGGCGCGTTCGCCGAGGTGGCCCCACTGCCCACCGGCATCGAGACCTACGCCTCGTTCTACTTGTCGATCACCAAGAACCCCAACCGTGCCCAGTTCTCGTGGAACGCGGTGGCGGGCACGGTCGACCTCAACTGGCAGACCGCCTGGAAGCAGCCGTCCATCGACATGGCCAAGACGATCTTCGACAAGATCAACGCCAAGGAAGGGACGATCTACCGCACCGACCTCTTCGGCGCCTACAAGATCTGGGGCGACCACCTCACGTACCACCCCCTCGGTGGCGCCGTGCTGAACAAGGCGACGGACAACTACGGCCGCCTGCAGGGACATCCGGGTCTGTACGTCATCGACGGCGCGCTCGTCCCGGGCAACACCAGCGTCAATCCGTTCGTCACCATCACGGCACTCGCCGAACGAAACATCGAAGCGATCATCGCCGCGGACCTGTAGCGGTGACCCGAGCTCGTGCTGTCCGGAATGAAAGGCCCCCGCCCCGAACGAGTGAGGAGGGGTAACGGGCGAGGAACGAGAGGGGACCTAGAGGGGACCTGGCAAGGAACGAAACCAGGGCCGCCCGGACTCGCCGGACGGCCCCGAACCGGCTCAGTGCCCCGGCAGCACGCACATGGCGTCGAGCCCCAGCACACGGTTGAGCCGCCCGAACGCCAGCCACGAGCCGAGGCTCATGGTCAGCTCCACGATCTCGGTCTGGCTGTAGTGCGTGGTCATCCGGTCCCAGAACTCCTCATCGAGGCCGTGGTGGTCCAGGGCGTACCGCTCCGCGTACTCGGCGGCCAGGCGGGTGCGCTCGTCGAAGGCGTCGGTCGTGCGCCACTCGGCCACCGCGTCGGCGAACTCCTCCTCGACCTTCTGCTCGTCCCGCTCGGTCCGCCAGTCGAGGCAGAAGAGGCAGCCGTTGATCTGCGCGATCCGGAGCCGCGCGGCCTCGAACTCGCGCAGTCCCAGGGTCGTATGGGCGTAGACGGACAGCGAGAAGTTCGCGGCGGCGAGCCCGATGCCGGGGACCATGTCGCCCCACACGTACTCGATCGGGTTCTTGCCTTCGGGGATGTCGACGTTCATCCGGGACTCCTTCGTGTTCGCCCCTGGCCTCGCCGGCGACAGGAGGCGCGTCCTGGGGTGTCGGCGGGATGCGGGAGGGGGCGTCGGCGTCACTTCCCGCCAAGCCTTCCGACCGCAGGCCGCAGTGGGACGTCGAGCGCGTCGTACAGTCCGGGCTCCGCGTCCACGAGCCAGTCGATCGCGCCGACCAGCCGGCCGACCGCGGTGGCGTTCCCGCCCGCGGACCGGTTCTCGCCCTCGTCGGTCGCCTCGACGGTGATCTCGATACGCGGGCGGCCCTCGATGATCACTCGGTGCGCCCCGTCGCCGTTGGGCGGCGACGGCCACTCCGGGGCGCAGGACGGGTGGATCCGGGTGATGTGCTCGATGACGAGGCGGGGTTCCCCCTTCACGAAGCCCTGTACCTCGAACCGCACCGCGCCCTGGGTGCCTGCCTCGAACTCGCCCATGGTCCGGGTGCTCACCGTCGTGCCGAGCGCGCGGCGCTGCAAGGTCTCGCGGATCTCGTCGAGTTGGACACCGAGGGCCCTGGCCATCAGCCGGATCTGCCCGCCCCACACCATGGTCGGGATCGACGGGGCGAGCATCAGCGGCTCGTAGTCCATCGGCTGGCCCATCCCGACCAGATACCGCACCGACTCCTCCTGCTCGTACGTGGAGTAGTCGAAGATCTCCTGGCAGCGGACGGCGTCGACGATCGTGCCCAGGCCGCTCATCAGCAGGGGCAGTACGTCATTGCCCCAGCCCGGGTCGACGCCGGACACGAACAGCGACCCTCCGCCGTCGGCTATCGCGGCGAGCACCGGGTCCCGGAACTCGGGCGGGGCGTTGCGCTGGTCGTAGAGCGGGTACAGCGACGGAGTGACGACCACGGCACCCGCCCGGATCGCGGCGCCGATGTCGGCCAGCGCCTCGTCGGGCCGGATGTCGCCCGACGCCGCGTACACCACCGCCCGGGGGCCGGTGGTCAGCACGGCGTCGATGTCGTCGGTCGCCGAGATGCCCAGGCCCCGACCGAGGCTGCCGAGTTCGCCCGCGTCGCGCCCGACCTTCTCGGGGTTGTGGACGAGCACGGCCGCGAGGCTGAGCGCCGGATGCGCCTCGACCGCGCGGATCGCCGCACGGCCGACGTTGCCGGTACCCCAGACCACCGTGGAAATCATGCGCGGAGCGTAACCTGACGGGTCGTCAGTTTCCATACCCCTGCACCGGCCTCCGTGGTGTGCTTCGTGAACCGAGGGGCCCCCAGGGCGACACGATCGCCGGTGCCCCGCGACATCTCCTCGCACAGCCGTAGCGCCTCGTCCAGGTCGTCGGAGAAGATGCGTCGCCAGGACGCTCAGCCGCTGGGGCCACATCCCGCCTCCGGTCGTCCTGATCAGCCCGGAACGGTAGGCACGGTTCATCACCAGCCGCAGCAACCGGGTCATCCCCGGGATCGCCCCGACGGCCTTCAGCAGGAACGCGGGTGGACCGCCGTCGGCCTGGGCCGAGCCGGCGGCGAGGTGTCCGCCCGCCAGTGCCATCATGTCCGGCTGCCGCGTTCGAGGTGCGCGCCGGGGGTCCGCGGTCGCGAGCGCGCCAAGGCGTCGTTGCCGGTCGCCTCGGCCTGCTCGACGTCGATGAGCAGCGCCAGGTGCGGGGGCATCCCGCGCAGCGCCATCGTCTCCAGCGGCGCGGGATCGTCGGTGATCGCGCCGCGGCCTCGGCCGTGCAGCACAACGCTGCGCCCCGGCAGGAGTGCGGCGAAGGAGAGCCGGTCGTCCCGCAGCAGGTTGTGGAGCGTGTCGGCGCGTTTGTTGCCCTTGCGGTCCGGGATGACCAGCGTGCGGCCGTCCAGGATCCGCGCCACCGCCTTCGGCAGGTGTCAGTCCGCGTACTGGAGTGGGCGGTACGCCTTGAACTCGCTGCCCGGCGCCGGTCCGTAGGTCGGCGAGCGATGGCTGGTGCCGTGGCTGCCGCGCTGTTCGTAGGCCGTGTGGGAGCGGGTGTTCGTTGTCGGCGGTGAGCCAGACGGCAGCGCGCCGCAGGGTCTCCTGCCGCGAGCCGGGCTGAGGACCGGGCGAGCCCTGGGGCGGTGTTGGTGGGTTGCCCTGATGGGCCGACAGGGATGAGGAGGCCGCCGACAGCGCTGGGTTCTCAGCGGTTGGTCCACAGGTTCCAGAGGAAGAAGGAACCCTGGGCGCACTGGTGGCAACCCCGGCCTCACTGAGATCGCCGAGATCCCGGACCGAGGGCATGCCCTCACCATCGACAGCGGCTGGCAGGAAGTCGCCGAGACGACCCTCACGTTCGTCCGCCGCTTCGCCTGACGGTTCGCCGGGCCGCTGCCGCTGCCTCGGAGGTGACCTCAGCACTGAAGTGCGTGCGGTGATGACGTGAGCGCGCGTAGCGGGCGGTCCGAGCCACTACGCTGACTGCCTTCAGGGCGGGGGCGGGGAGGGCTCATTGGCGCGGCAGGTCCCTCTCGGGGCGGACTTCCGGCGGTTGTGGGGCGCGTACGGGATCAGTGCTGCGGGCAGTGCCGTCGCCATGGGGGCGTTGCCGCTGGTCGCCGTCCTGGTGCTGCATTCCTCAACGTTCCAGGTCTCCCTGCTCACCGCCCTGTCCGCAGTGGCCAGTGCGGTGATCGCCCTGCCGCTCGGTGTCCGTATCGAGCACCAGTACAAACGGCCCGTCATGATCACCGCCGATCTGGCCCGCTGCGCGGTGCTCGTGAGCGTGCCGGTCGCGGCGGCCCTCGGCGGTCTCACCTTCGCCCACCTGTGTGCCGTCGGCATCCTGCAGACGGCCGCCTCCGTCGCGTTCGACGCGGCGAGCGGCGCGCACCTCAAAGCGCTCGTCAGACCCGAGCACCGCCTTCGCGCCAACAGCCTGTTCGAGACCACCAACTGGATCAGCGTCAGCGCCGGACCACCCGTCGGCGGGCTCCTGATCGGTGTCCTGGGCTCCACGGCCACGATGGCGGTCGACGCCGCGTCCTTCCTCGGATCCGCCCTCGGCATCCGCCGCATCCGGCGGCCCGAACCCGCGCCGACGACACCCGCTGCCCCTCACCTGGGCCGCGACATCACCGCCGGCTGGCAGTACATCCTGCGGCATCCAGGACTGCGCCCGCTGTTCTGCAACTCCCTGCTCTTCGGCGGCTCCATCATGATGACGTCACCGCTGATGGCCGTCCTCATGCTGCGTGACCTCGGCCTCGCGCCGTGGCAGTACGGACTCGCCCTGGGGCTGCCCTGTCTGGGCGGCGTGCTGGGTTCACGCCTGACCCCGCCGCTCACCCGGCGGTTCGGGCAGCGCCGAATCCTGCTGCTTTCCGGTGTCGCCCGCACACTCTGGACGATCCTGTTGCCGCTGGCGCCTTCCGGTGCCCTCGGCGTATTCACCATCGTGGCCGCCGACTTCGGCCTGCTCTTCGCCGCCGGAGTCTTCAACCCGTCGTTCACCACCTACCGCATGGAGGCCACGCAGGACGCCTTCATGTCCCGCGTCGGCACCTCCTGGTCGGTCAGCTCGAAAACGTGCCAGGCAGTCTTCATGATCACCGGTGGCCTCCTCGCCGAGGCTGCGGGCGTCCGCGGCGCGCTGCTCATCGCCGGCGTGCTCTGTATGACGAGCGCGCTCCTCCTGCCCTGGCGGAAGGTTCACACCTGCGCCGAAGGCGTTCCGGCCCCCACGGGGGCACCGGTCGCGCAACCCGCACCGTCCCAGGCCGACTCCCCGTGACGACGGCTGCCGGTTCGGGGTTCGCTCGCCGTTGAGCCTCTGCAGACCGGGAACGGCCCGCTGTGCTGAAGCTCCCACAGATCGTCAAGCTGGTCGGCTGTTGCGGCTGGGCCGTCGTGCCTGGATGCGCTACTTGGTGGAGCCCGTCAGGGTGGAGCCCGTCATCATCGGGGCCTTGAGGCGCGTACGGGATCCCTCACGGTCCCGGCCGGTGAAGCGGTCCGCGCCGCGGTGCCCCGCAAGGTGTTCTCGCTATTGGCTGATGGCAGGAGGTGCGGGGGACATGCAGCCAGTCGGCGCAGGTGTCGCCGATCAGGTAGCGGATCAGGCGGCAGTCGATCGGGTCGAAAAGGTGCCGGGCACGACCGCTTCGTAGAGGTCGATGAGCTGGCGGGTGAGCTGGGCGCCTTCTTTCGATGGTCCCTTGTGGCGGGTCATGTACAGGTCGGAGAACTCGCCGGCTGCCTGCAGGTCCTCGGGGACCTGGTCCCGGTCGATTCCGAGGATGGCGCCGACGGCCCGCCACGCGCGGCGGGAAAGGTATCCGCTGGGGCGGACACCCCTTTCAAGTCGCAGCCTGGTGGGCTGCCCCCGCGCGGGCAATGCCGTCCGCGCGCCTCTTGGCGACTCGGCACCTCGCCAGTAGGCACCGGGATGCCGCCGAACGGCGCAGGTGAACGGTCGCGCGGGGCACGCTGTGGAAGAACTTGGGCGCCGCTGTCGATCCAGCCACGTCCCGTTCGACATCCTGATGGAGAACGCGTCGCCGTACGAGGACGACAGGACCTGACGAGGGAACACGTGGATCAGCTGCTGCGAGTACAGAACTTCACCATCTCGAGCGATGGTGTCGCCGCCGGCGAGGACCAGAGCCTGGAGCGGCCTTTCGGCCACCACATCGATCCGGGACAGCTCTTCGCCTGGGCCGGCGCCACGGCGAGCTG
>NZ_JBHWUW010000113.1:0-9184 GCF_042737245.1 Streptomyces sp. NPDC060002 | reverse complement strand
CTCCGCGACTGCCGCCTCAAGGGCGACGGCGTCCACCACGCCATGCTCGGCATCGCCCGCCTGCACAACCTCACCCTCGCCGGGTGACGGAGAAACGTCAGGCCATCCAGCACGTCAAAGATCATTTACGGGACAGCGCTTAGTACAAAGTGTCAGTGCTTGAAGGCGTCCTTGGCCCTTTCCTTGGCCTCACGGGCGTCGCCCTTGCTCTTCTGCGCCTGTCCCTCGGCAGCCATGCGGTCGTTGCCGAGAGCGCTTCCCAGGGCCTCCTTGGCCTTGCCCTCGGCCTGCTCGGTCTTCGCCTTGGCTTTCTCGCCGGCAGTCATGGAACGCGCCTCCTCGTAGCCCTGGGTGCCGCGGTCGCGGTAAAGCCGCTTGAGCCCCGGCTCCTGCCTCACAAACAAGGCACCACAAGTGGGTCAGATGGTCAGGGCCTGCTCGACGGTGGCATGGCAGGGGATGACGTCGTTCAGGCCGACGATTTCAAGGAGCCGCAGCACCGACTCTTGGGCGCCAGCGATACGCAGCCAGCCCTGAGCGTCATTCATGCTCTTGTGGGTGGCGACGAGGACGTTGATGCCGCTGGAGTCCATGAACGTCACGCCGCTGAGGTCCACCACGGTCCGCGGCGGCGTCGCGCCGTCACAGGACAGCAGGGCCTCGCCGAGCATGTCCTTGACATCGTGGTCGATCTCGCCGCGCAGGGTGACTACCCGGATGCCGTCGATAGCGGTGTGGCCGATCGACAGATGGCCGGGCCGGGCTGCTCCGTGGGTGTCTGTCACTGTTTCCTTGACCGCTCGCTGTTGGGACTCGAGGCCCCGGCGCGATAGTGCGCCGATAGCCTGCCTCATGCTAAGGCGAACACGTGTGCGGCCCGTTATGAGGTTCTCACGGGAGATGTGAGGCATAGTGCGGGTACGCGCAGGAAGTGTGAACGGGGGAACAAGGGTGGAGCCGGCTGGAACAGTCCCCGAGGGTGAGGGCAGCGTGATGCCGGACGTCCCTCCGATACAGGACACCGTCGCCCTGGACGGCGACGGGCACGTCATCGCTGAGGCGCGCCACCGCGCGAGGGACTTCCTCGCCCGTGTACAGGCGGAGCACGGCCTGCCGGTGTCCGCGCGCGCGATGGACCTGACCCAGTTGGTGGTCAGCGAGCTGGTCACCAACGCCCGCAAGTACGCCCCTGGCCCCGTGCTGGTGGAGCTGCGTATTTCCGGCGCCGTGGTGGAAGTGATCGTGTGGGACAGCGATCCGGTCCTGCCGGTGGCGCGGGCCGCCGATGCGGGCAGGGTCGGGCAGCATGGTCTGGAGATCGTCATGGCCGTCGCGCAGGGCTTCGAGGTCCAGCGGGAGCCGGTCGGCAAACGCGTCACCGCCCGCATCGCCCTGCCCGACGACCCCGGCGGAGACGTCACCGGACGCCGCCCCCAGTGACAGCCGGCGCTCCCGTCGGCCCCATCACCTTTCCCTGACGGCCTGCCTGAAACGGCGCGCTACCGGCAGGAGATGGCGGCGGGGGAAAAGGGTCGGTCGGGCGTGCCGCACCTTACGATCAGCGCCCCAGCCGAGGTGGCGTTCGGTTTCGTGCACGACGGTGCGCCAAAGGCGGGAGAGGCAGAGGCAGCGCACAAGACCAGCGGCCGGCTCTGCGTCTTCCGCAGGTGAAGCACCTGTGTCCGAAACCGTCAGGGTGTGTGTGGATAGGCTTTGGCGGTGACCGCTGATGCCGTGGAGAAGCTGCTCGCTGATGTGTGCGGGACGTTGGCCCGTGCTGGCTTCGATGTGGCGTCGGCCGGTGATGAGGGCAGCCCTGGCCTGCGGGTGCGGAGGGATACGGACTCGGTGCTCGTGGGATGGGTGCCCGGCAGCGAGTTGGATTCCGCGGGCCGGGAGGATGCCGAGTTCGAGGGCATTCGTGCTGCTCTGCGGTCGGCGCTGCTGGCGATCCTCACGCAGGCCGGCCATGCCGTGCAGGTGGACCGCGAGAGCGGTGAGGTACGGGTCAGGCTGCTTGCGTGACCCTGGGCCACGGGATCGACAGGGCAGCCGACTCGCCGCACGGTCCTGCCGGGAGCACGCTGGAAGGCGTGATGAGCGCGCCGATCGTCGTACACCAGCCCTCCCGTACCGGTGGCCGGAGCGTCACCGTGCACTCGCACGGCCGGGACGAGATCCTCGGCACCGCCTACAGCGACCACGACCTGGTGGTGTTCCTTCAAGCCGCGGGCGTCGACGAACCCGGGGGAGTGTTGGACGATGCCCGCTGGGTGGAATGGCGCGGAGGCCGCCCACACGGGTGGAGAACGGCCTGAGCGGGACCGCTCCAAACCGACAGCGCACAGGGTGGTGGCGTGGTGTACGGGTTCACCACGACCGCGAGGTGCCGTTGCGAGGTGGCGGTGTCAGTGGGTGGTGAGCATGCCCTCGCGGAGCTGGGTCAGGGTGCGTGACAGCAGGCGGGAGACGTGCATCTGGGAGACGCCGAGCCGTTCGCCGATCTGGGCCTGGGTCAGTTCCTCCACGAACCTCCAGTGCAGGATCCTGCGCGAGCGCTCGTCGAGGTCGGCGATCATCGGGGCGAGTACGTGGAAGTCCTCCACCAGTTCCAGCGCGCTGTCGTCGTGGCCGATGAAGTCGGACAGGGCCGACTCGCCGTCCTCGCTGTTGTTGATGGCGGCGTCCAGGGAGGAGGAGCGGTAGCCGTTGGAGGCCAGCCGCGCCTCGATGACCTCCTTTTCCTCCAGGTTCATCAGCTGGGCCAGCTCCGCCACGGTCGGGGTGCGGCCCAGGCGGCTGTGCAGTTCCTCGGTGGCGCGCGCCAGCTGGACGCGGGCCTCCTGAAGGCGGCGCGGAACGTGCACGGCCCAGGTGGTGTCGCGGAAGAACCGCTTGATCTCGCCCACTATGTAGGGGATCGAGAAGGAGGTGAACTCCACCTCGCGGGAGAGCTCGAAACGGTCGATGGCCTTGATCAGGCCGATCACGCCGACCTGGACGATGTCCTCCATCTCCTCCGGGTCCCGGCTGCGGAAGCGGGAGGCCGCGTAGCGGACAAGGGAGATGTTCATCTCGATCAGCGTGTTGCGCGCGTACTGGTACTCCGGCGTGCCCTCCTCCAGCAGGTCCAACTGCTGGAAGAACAGGCGGGTGAGCTCACGCGCGTCCTTCGGAGCGACCTTCGACGGGTCCGGGATTTCCGGCAGTTCAGAGCAGTTCACATCCGCCGTCGCCGCTGCCGTATCCGTAACCATGTTTCCCTCCCCTTGTCGGCCATGCCGACACCGGCCCACCTCGACTCGCCCTGCCGCGCCTACCCCTTCCCCTCGCCTTCATGCCTACTCCTTCCGTGATATCGACGGCCCCGCACCCGCGAGGTGTCGAAGCGGACCTCGATCGACTGCGGGTCAACCCTGCGCACACCGAGTCGCGCGGCGTCCTGCTCCGGTCCGAGCGTGGTGCCGGCGGCGACCAGGTCCGCCAGGTTCTCGCGGCGGAGGACCTGGTCGACCTGGCCGGGGGCAACGTCCCGTCGGAGTTTGTGCTCAGGCCGGTGAACAGCTTGTGGTCCGGACCACGAAGGCCGTCACCTTCGCCTTTTCGCCGATCACTGCGCCCGGTTGCGGTCGGTGCTTGGGCGGCCGTTCCACGATGCCGGTGCGCACTACGAAGCTCGCCGTCGGATCGGGTGCCCCGGCCGCGTTCGGTAGGGTTCCAAAGTGCTGGCTGTCTGGTCGGTGCCTTCCTGGGGGGATGAACGAGACGAGGGACATGCCGGAACAAGCGATCCTGCCTGCGATAGCACCGAGCGAGCCTTTGGCCGTGTCGGTCGAGGCGGCGCGGATGGCGGCGGTACGCCGTTACGACATTCTCGACACTCCGCCGGACGGCGCCTACGACCGAGTCGCGGCGCTGGCCGCGCGGCTGTTCGAGGTGCCGGTGGCGACGGTGACCATCGTGGATGAGGACCGGATCTGGTTCAAGGCCGCGCACGGGCTGGAAGGTGTCAGCGAGATCGGCCGGGATCCGGGCCTGTGCGCCTCGGCGGTGCTGAGTGATGACACCACTGTCATCCCCGATACTTTGCTGGACCCGGTCGCCTGCTCCAACCCGCTGGTCGCCGGCCCGATGGGGGTGCGGTTCTACGCCGCCGCTCCGATCATCACCGCCGACGGGCACCGCCTGGGCACGGTCAACGTCCTTGACACCCGCCCCCGCGAGATCAGCGAGGCCGATGCCTCCACCCTCGGGGACCTGGCCGCGGTGGTGCGTGACCAGCTGGAACTGCGACTGTCGGCGTTGCACGTGATACGCGCCGAGCAGGAGAAGCGTCAGGCGGAGGAAGAGGCCCGCCAGCGTGCGGAGCGGGACAAGGCGGCCATCGCCGCGTTCGCCTCCACCCTGCAGCGCACCCTGGTGCCTCCCGCGCTGCCCGCGGTACCCGGGCTTGAGCTGGCCTGCCACTACAAGACCGCTTCCCCGCAGGAAGTGGGCGGCGACTTCTACGACGTCTTCCCCATCGCCGGAGGCCGGTGGGCGTTCTTCCTGGGCGATGTGTGCGGCAAGGGCGCCGAAGCCGCCTCGGTCACCTCACTGACCCGCTACACGCTGCGGGCCGCAGCCCTCGTCGACGCGGACCCCACGGCCGCGCTCAAAGCCCTGAACACCGCGCTGCTGCTCGACGCGGCGGTCGGCACCCGCTTCTGCACCGCCGTCTTCGGCCTGCTCGATCCGGCCCGGGACGGCGGTTTCACGGTCACGCTGGCCACCGGCGGTCACCCGCCCGCCTACCATCTCAGCCCTGCCGAGGGCGGCGGTGTACGGGTCGAGGCGGCCCGCGCCAAGGGTGGCATGCTGGTCGGCGCGTTCGCCGAGGCCGCCTTCGCCTCACTCACCCTGCACCTGGCACCCGGCGAGGGACTGCTGCTGTACACCGACGGGCTGACCGAGGCCCGCACCGTCGATGGCCACATGCTCGCCGATACCGGCCTTACCGACTTCCTTGCCCAGCGACCGGCGCCGGTCAGTGCCGGCGCCCTGATCGACGACACCGTCGCGCTCCTGGACACACTCCCCGACACCGAACGCGATGACGTGGCGCTGCTGGCTCTGTCCGTCCCCACCGCGGACGCCGCTCCCGCCGGCATCACCACCACCGCTCACAGCGCCGCCGCCCCGACCGCACCCGCCGACGCCTCCGTCGGGCAGGAGATCCGACGCCCATGACCGACGCATTCCACATCGACGTCCCGCACACCGACGGCGCCCTGGCCGTGATCGGGCTGTCCGGGGAATTCGACATCGCCGCCGCACCCGCCGTGCGGGCCCGCGCCCTGGAACTCATCGCGGCCGGACACGCGGACCTGGTCGCCGACCTGTCGGGGGTCACGTTCTGCGACTCCTCAGGGCTGGGAGCCCTCGTTGGCATCTGGCGCTGCGCCAAGGACGCCGACGGCTCCCTGACCCTGGCGGCCATCCCCGGCCGGCTGAGCCGCCTGCTCAGCGTCACCGGGATGGACACCTTCCTGCCCGCCTACTCCAGCGCCCAGGCCGCGCTCGCCGCCCGCCAGGGCAATCGCACCACCGCCTGAACACCCTCGCTCGCAGGAGTGGCATCAGCGGGCTTGCCTGGCCCAGCCCGGCCCTACAGCCAGGGCCCGTATTCAGTCGTGATCATCTGCGGGTTTGGCCCTCGTGGCGGGGTCTGGACCGGTAGACCGTCTTGTGTGACGCGAGTGCAACTGACGGATGCGGAGTGGGAGTTCATCGGGCCGTACCTGCCGGTCGGCGAGTACGGCCCGTACCCCGAGCGGCTGCGGCAGCAGTTCGAGGGTGTGATCTGGCCGTTCAAGACGGGTGGGCAGTGGCGGGAGATGCCGAAGGAGTTCGGCGCCTGGTCGACCGTCCACAACCGCTTTCGGCAGTGGCGTGACGCCGGCGTCTTCGAGGCCTTGATGGAGGGACCTATCGCGGAAGCCGCGAAGCGGGGTGAGGTGGACCTGTCCCTGGTCAGCATCGACTCCACCACCGCGCGCGCTCACCACGACGCAGTCGGGATGCACCTGGGCGAGGACGTCCTCACCGGCCTGGAGAAGGCTGCCGCCGAAGCGGAAAAGGCCAGGTCAAAAGGGGCAGCCTCGAAGAACATGAGGGACAGGACACCGCGACCGATCCCAAGCGGGAAGAGCGGCGACGCATCCGGCGTCGGCGGAAACTCCGGCTGAAGGCCGCCCTGCTCGGCCGGTCGAGGGGCGGGCAGACCAGCAAGGTCCACCTGGCCGCGGACCGCAAGTGCCGCCCGCTGGCGTTCGTCCTGCCCCCGGGACAGGCCGCAGACAGCCCGCAGTTCATCCCCGTACTCAAGAAGATACGGGTCCGCGGGCCTGTCGGCCGCCCCCGCACCCGGCCGGACGCGGTCGCCGGGGACAAGGCCTACTCGTCCCGCGGCAACCGGTCCCACCTGCGGAAACGCCGCATCAAGGCAGTCATCCCGGAGAAGAAGGACCAGGCCGCCAGCCGGAAGAAGAAGGGCTCCAGAGGCGGCCGGCCCGTCGGCCACTGACGCAGACCTCTACAAGGTGCGGAACACCGTCGAGCGACTGATCAACAAGCTGAAAGCATGGCGAGGCATCGCCACTCGCTACGACAGGACCCCTGCCAGCTACCTCGCCGGCCTCCACCTTCGAGCCTCAATGATCTGGATCAAGGACCTCACTCGAACCACTCCTTGATCACGACTCAATGCGCTCCCTAGTCCGGTTCGGGGAAGTCCACCACCGCACGCACGGTGATGGCGCTGGAGCGCCCCACAAGCCGGGTCCGTCGACTTCGACGGCATTCCGCTGCACTCCGCGCGCGCCCGGGACCTGCGCCGGTTGCGGAAGCGTTCCGGCTTGTCCAGCAGAACCCGTGCAACTCCCTGTGTCCGCGGCTGAGCGTCGAGAGCTTCGTCGCCGAACGCCTGTGCGCCTTCGGGTGTCGCCCGGGGCGTAGACCGGATTCCTGCTCTGCCGGACGCGGGCCCGCTGGCTGGCGGCGTGCCGTCCCGCGCTGCTGTCCGGTGGTCGGGCTCGCACGATGAGAGGGCGGCAGCTCAGCGTCACCTCACCTGCGAGCCTTATGGGTGTTCGCCGAGTTGGAGGATGCCTGCGAGGGAGAAGCACAGGGCGCCGGTGAGAGTGCCCCAGTTGGCGATGTCGGCGTTGACGAGGCTGCCGGTGGCGGGGCGGGTGTAGGCAGCGAGTGCCGAGATCATGAACAGGACGGACCCGAGCTGGTTGACGGTGACGATCCACCAGCCGAGGTTGTGCGGCCGGACGCAGAGCCGTCCATGGCAGATCTCGGCGAAGGACAGGTGGCCGGAGATCAGGAAGAGGATGCAGCCGATCACGTCGGGCGCCCAGATCAGCCGGTTGACCTGCTGGACGGTCAGACCCTGCAGAAAGGAGTCCAGCAGGTCGACGGCGAAGACGAGTGTGCCCGCGAAGAGGACGAACGTGCTCAGCCAGTCCACCCGCGTCGGCTCATAGCTCCACCATCGCCAGTGGCGGGTGAGCAGCCGTCCTTCGCCGACGATGACGTGGCGGGGGGCGTTGATCACCTGGAGCAGTGAGACGTAGCCGCCGGTGGTGAAGAACAGGCCGCCCGCGAAGTAGATCGAGGCGCACTGGGTGGCGTCGCCGGAGCCGAGTTGGGCGACGGCCGCGCCGGCCGCGAAGAGGGCCCCGCCGAAGACGAAGGCGATCGCGGCGATGGCGTTGAGCCGGCGCAGCCGGGTGATCGAAACGGCGTCCGCACGGATGTGACGAGTGGCCGCCGCACTGCGAGGACGAACGGCCAGCACCCCACGCCGCCGGGCGAGCCGGGACTCCCACACGGCGGTGCCGCCGTCGGGAAGATGCCAGGTGAGCCGAGTGGTGAACGGTCCCGCGCCCTCGGCGCGCTGCTCAGGTTGCCCCACAGGCCGAGCCTAGAACCCGGGCAGTACTGAAGATGGGCGAAACGCCGTCCCGGCGAGCTGTCGCTGCAGTCTGGGGGCTGCGGCATGGTGCCCGGGGCCGGACCCGCTGAGCTGGTCGAAGGCGACGAAATGGACCGGCCACTTGGCAGCAGCCCGGGCCGCGCCGCTGCCACCTGTTCTGCGGCCGCTCGAAGGTGAGCAAGCCCGTGGACTCCCGCCGGGTCGCGGGTTTGATGTGCCCAGCATGTGGTGTGCTCCCGTCGCCGGCGGCGGCCGCATGTCAGACGACACGGAGGCACGTGTGTCCGCAGAGTCCTTCTGAATCTGGTCGTGCCGCTCGGACGTCTGCTGCGCCGGCCTGGTCGGGCAGGCCGTGGCTTGGCGCTGGTCCTGGAGTTCGCCGACGGCACGTTTGCGGGAGAGGACTCGCCGTCTTTCCGAGCTGTCCGCGCACGACGGCGACCTGTGCGACGGCGCCTACCCGGGGGTGGGCGACCGGGGTGGGCAGGCACGTCACCAGGTCTGCGAATCGGTTCCGTATGCCGCGTCCGGCCTGCGGTGTGCTCCGCTGCGAGCGTCGGCCGTCCGGCAGTATGACTTTTGTGGCTCGCATCTTCGAAACCTGTGACGGCTCAGCTGACCAAGTACGGACCCGTCTGGTGGCGGCGGGGGCCGCGATGATGACCGTCGGTGCGGGGTTGGGACTCAGGTCCGTGGCGGTGGGGAACACGGCCAAATACGGCGGAGACGCGTTGTATACCCTTCTGCTCCTCACTCTTTTCGTTCTGGTGGTGCCGCGGGTCAGGCCACTGACGGCCGCTGGAGGTGCGCTGGCCGCCAGTTGGGCAGTCGAGTTCCTGCAGCTCAGCCAGGTGCCGACTGAACTCTCCCGGCGCAGCGCGCTTGCCCACCTCGTGCTCGGGTCCACTTTCAATGCACCCGACCTGTTCTGGTACGCGGTCGGAGCGGGCGTGGGTTGGCTCATCCACACCGCGTTGGGTTCCTTCTCCTCACACCGCCGACGTAGCCGTCCAACATGCCCTCAGGATGAGACCTGAACCCGAAGCGACAGCCGATGCCGCAGGGCGCGTCCTCGCCTGCCTGCCCTCCGTACGCGCCGATCGGCTGCTGTAGCGGTTGGGTGCTGTTGGGGGGTGTACGGGGTCGTGCTTCGGTGGTGGGCGGGTGTTCCTGGTGTTGTTGACTGGCTTGAGGAATCGT
>NZ_JBHWUW010000112.1:5009-9674 GCF_042737245.1 Streptomyces sp. NPDC060002 | reverse complement strand
GGTCCACAGGCTGTGGACGGGCGCCCGCTTCACGTACAGGCAGGTCGGGGACCTACTCGTCGCCGTCGGCCTTCTCGACGCCCTCGGCGCCGTCTTCGGGCTTCTCGTCGGCGGCGTCGACCGCCGACTCCAGGCCCAGCTGCTCCACGAGCCACTTGTCGAACTCGATCGCCGCTCGCACCCAGCTCACCGTCGAGGAGACGAAGAGCTCGATGTTCACACCGGCGCCGACCAGCAGCTGCGCCTCGCCGATGAGGCGGACGGTGCCGTCGTCGTGGGTGTGGGTGTAGACCTTCGGCCACAGGGTGCGGCGGTTCCAGTCGTCGATCGACTCGAGCAGCTGCGCCTTGTCGTCGATCTGGTGGGGCCGGTCGTAGAACGTCCGCACCGAGTAGACCGCCTGGTCTCCCTCGCCGCGGAACATGAAGTACGTACGGAACTCCTCCCACGGCGCCGCGAGGTCACCCTCGTCGTCGACGACGTACTTCAGCTCCATCTGGTCGAGGAGCTGCTTCACGAGGTCCTGATCCGGGACGACGGGGCCCGCCGGTCCACCCTGGGGCTGCGGCTCTGGCTGGCCCCCGAAGTTCGGAATCGAGGACGGGTCGATGCTCACCGTGTTTTTCCCTTCGTACGGATCCCGCCATCCTCCCCCATGCGGGGAGGGGGGTGGCAAGCCCAGCAGGGGCCTGTCAGCCCTGAGCTGACATGATCCGGCCTGTTGCGCGAAGGGGCGGTGACGGATGGAGGGGAATCGCATGGCGAACGGGCGAAGCGAGGCCGGTGTTCCGGCGGGGCCGGAGCCGAGGGGCCGGACCAGGTGGGGCTTGGTGGCGGCGATCCTGGCACTGCCGGTGCTGCTGGTGGGCGGCCTGCTGGTACTGCTCGTCGTCTCGGTGCTGACCGACGACGAGGAATGGGACGGAACCCGGCTCGAGAAGGTGCCCTGCGCCGAGGCGCTGGCGTTCGGCGGGGCCGAACTGCCGGCCGGCGCCCAGGACGCCGAGTGCACGGTGCAGTCCTGGCTGGACACGAACTACCAGGCCGACTTCCGGATGCCGCGCGCGGGCTTCGACGCCTGGCTGACGGACACCTATCCGCAGGCGCCCCGGCCGGGCGGCCCGGGGACCCAGGCCTGTGCGCACGGCTCGGACTACTGCTTCCAGCTCGACGTCACCGGCCACCCCGGGACGGCCGCCTACTACGTCGACGTGAACGTGACGTACGTGAACGCCGAGACCGCGCGGGTGCGGTACTCGGCGTTCACGACGTGACCTGAGCGGCGGCCGCGGCGGGGGCGGGGACGCTACAGCGTCTTGCCGGTCGCCGGGCCCACGACCAGGCCCTCGCCCTCGCCGAAGGTGTCCACCCGGACCGTGTCGCCGTCCTTGACCTCGCCGGCCAGGATCTCCTTGGCGAGCCGGTCGCCGATGGCCGTCTGGACCAGGCGGCGCAGCGGTCGGGCGCCGTACGCCGGGTCGTTGCCCTCGTCGGCGAGCCAGGCCAGGGCCGCGTCGGTGACCTCCAGGGTGAGGCGGCGTTCGGCGAGCCGCTTGGCCAGGCGGTCGATCTGAAGGCGGGCGATCCGCTCCAGCTCCTCCTTGTTCAGGGCCGAGAAGACGACCAGGTCGTCGAGCCGGTTGAGGAACTCCGGCTTGAACGAGGCCCTCACCACCTCCAGGACCTGCTCCTTCTTCTCCGCCTCGGTGGTCACCGGGTCGACCAGGTACTGGCTGCCCAGGTTCGACGTCAGCACCAGGATGGTGTTGCGGAAGTCGACCGTGCGGCCCTGGCCGTCGGTCAGCCGGCCGTCGTCCAGTACCTGGAGCAGGATGTCGAAGACCTCCGGGTGCGCCTTCTCCACCTCGTCCAGCAGGACCACGCTGTACGGGCGCCTGCGCACCGCCTCCGTGAGCTGGCCGCCCTCCTCGTAGCCGACGTAGCCGGGAGGCGCGCCGACCAGACGGGCGACGCTGTGCTTCTCGCCGTACTCCGACATGTCGATGCGGATCATGGCCCGCTCGTCGTCGAAGAGGAAGTCGGCGAGGGCCTTGGCCAGCTCGGTCTTGCCGACGCCGGTCGGGCCGAGGAAGAGGAAGGAGCCGGTGGGGCGGTCGGGGTCGGCGATACCCGCGCGGGAGCGGCGTACGGCGTCGGAGACCGCCTGCACCGCTTCCGCCTGGCCGATGAGACGGCGGCCGATCTCCTCCTCCATGCGGAGCAGCTTCTGCGTCTCGCCCTCCAGGAGGCGGCCCGCGGGGATGCCGGTCCAGGAGGCGACGACGTCGGCGATGTCGTCCGAGCCGACCTCCTCCTTGACCATGGTGTCCTTCGCGGCCTCCTCCTCGGCCTCGGTCGCGGCCTCCAGATCGCGCTCCAGGGTCGGGATCTCGCCGTACAGCAGCTTGCTGGCGGTGTCGAAGTCGCCGTCGCGCTGGGCGCGCTCGGCCTGGCCGCGCAGGTCGTCGAGCTTCTCCTTCAGCGCGCCGACCCGGTTGAGGGACTGCTTCTCCTTCTCCCAGCGGGCGGTGAGCAGGCGCAGCTCCTCCTCCCGGTCGGCGAGGTCGCGGCGCAGCTTCTCCAGCCGCTCCCGGGAGGCGGCGTCCGTCTCCTTGCTGAGCGCCAGCTCCTCCATCTTCAGCCGGTCCACGGACCGCTGGAGCTCGTCGATCTCGACCGGCGAGGAGTCGATCTCCATGCGCAGGCGGGAGGCCGCCTCGTCGACCAGGTCGATGGCCTTGTCGGGGAGGAAGCGGGAGGTGATGTACCGGTCGGAGAGGGTCGCGGCGGCGACCAGGGCCGCGTCCGCGATCTGCACCTTGTGGTGGGCCTCGTAGCGGCCCTTGAGGCCGCGCAGGATCGCGATGGTGTCCTCGACCGACGGCTCCGCCACCAGCACCTGCTGGAAGCGGCGCTCCAGCGCCGGGTCCTTCTCGATCCGCTCCCGGTACTCGTCGAGCGTCGTGGCGCCGACCATGCGCAGCTCGCCGCGCGCGAGCATCGGCTTGAGCATGTTGCCGGCGTCCATGGCGGAGTCGCCGCCGGCGCCCGCGCCGACGACCGTGTGCAGCTCGTCGATGAAGGTGATGATCTGCCCGTCGGAGTTCTTGATCTCGGCGAGGACGGTCTTCAGCCGCTCCTCGAACTCGCCCCGGTACTTGGCGCCCGCGACCATCGCGCCGAGGTCGAGCGCGACGAGCCGCTTGTTCCTGAGGGACTCGGGCACGTCGCCCTTGACGATCCGCTGGGCGAGCCCCTCGACGACGGCGGTCTTGCCGACGCCGGGCTCGCCGATGAGGACGGGGTTGTTCTTCGTGCGCCGGGAGAGGACCTGCACGACGCGCCGGATCTCCTGGTCCCGCCCGATGACCGGGTCGAGCTTGCCCTCGCGGGCGGCGGCGGTGAAGTCCGTCCCGAACTTCTCCAGGGCCTTGTACTGCCCCTCGGGGTCGGCGCTGGTCACCCGGCGCCCGCCGCGGGACTTCTGGAAGGCCTCCTGGAGCTTCTTCGGGGTCGCTCCCTGGCGGGCCAGCACGTCACCGGCCTGTCCGCCCTTGGCGGCGATGCCGATGAGCAGGTGCTCGGTCGACAGGTACTCGTCCCCCAGGTCGCGGGCCCGGCTCTGCGCGTCGGCGATGACGGCCAGCAGCTCGCGGTTGGGCTGCGGGGGCGCGACGGTGGACCCGGTCACGCTGGGCAGCGCGCCGAGCACCTTCTCCGTCCCGGCCCGCACGGCCGCCTGGTCCGCGTCGACGGCGGCCAGGAGATCGACGATGTTGTCGTTCTCCTGCCCCTGGAGCAGCGCGAGCAGCAGATGGGCGGGGATGAGGTCGGCGTGCCCCTGGGACACGGCCCTGTTGCTGGCCGCGTTGATCGCGTCCCGGCTCCGGTTGGTCAGCTCGGCGTCCACGTTCGCTTTCTCCTCCTGGCGTCAGCGCTCTCCCGTATCTGACTGAGTCAGCGTACACAAAGTTGAGTCTATTCCGCTCAAGGTGCGCGCGGGGGGTCCGGGACGGGTTAGGTTCCGGACCATGGCCGCATACCCCCAGGACCCGGGCGCCCCGGACGCGCCGTATCTCGCCTTCTGGCGCGAACGGCACCTGTGCACCCTGACCACACCACGCCCGGACGGCAGTCCGCACGTGGTTCCGGTCGGAGTGACATACGAACCCGAGGCCCGGCTCGCTCGGGTCATCGCCGACAAGCGCAGCACGAAGGTGGGCAACGTCCTGGCGGCGGGCCCGGCCGGCGCCCGGGTCGCGGTGTGCCAGGTGGACGGCCGGCGCTGGGCCACCCTGGAGGGCAGGGCGTACGTCCGCGGGGAGCCGGACCGGGTCGCGGAGGCGGTGCGCCGGTACGCCGAACGCTACGGGCGCACACCCGGCCCGAACCCCTCGCGCGTGGTGATCGAGATCGAGCTGACCCGGGCGATGGGACGCGGGTGAGCCGGCCGACGGGACGAGAGTGACCAAATCCGTCCCCGTCGTTTTTCGGCCAACGCTCAAGCGGGGGCATGTGCGGAGATCTCCCCGCAAATTACAGCGGCGGGACCCTGTAAACGAAAAGGAGTCCGCGCGGCGGGGGGTAGACACCGAGCCGTATGATTAGTACGGGGAAAAAGCGCGCGGAAAGCGGGGGGTGGGGGTGATTGTGTTAAGGGGGGGA
>NZ_JBHWUW010000112.1:0-4999 GCF_042737245.1 Streptomyces sp. NPDC060002 | reverse complement strand
CCAACACCCCCCCGTTGTGGTTTCCGCCCACTCGTTCGGGGGGGTGTTGTCCCCTATCACCCCCCAAATATCCCCCGGCCCTACCGTTGTCCCCCCCCCGCCCCCCCCCGCTGCGGGGGGAAGCACCTGAGCGATCTGTTACGACGGGGGAATCGCGTCAGGCACTGCGGGGGGTGGCTGAGATGGTCTTCAGGGGCGGAGTCTCGGGCTCGACGAGCCTGTGGTCCCGCTGGTCCAGGTTCACAAAGATCATTCCGTAACGAATGGCGCACCGCACGGGCTGCGGCGCCCCCCGGGGCTTGCGCAGGCACCGGTAGGCCCGTACGTCCTCGTCCTCGTCGCGCGTCACGACCACCGGCTCGCCGAACACGGTCACCATCAACGAGTCACCACTGTGGGGGATGGCGGTGACCAGGTCGATGAAGTGCCAGCCGGAGCGGTAGGCGGTGGCCATTTCGCGGCGGAAGGAGCGGTCGTCGGGTGGAGTGGTCATGACTCGGCGACCCACGTACTGTCGCCGGGAGCGACCCAAGTGCTGTCGCCGGGAGCGACCCAAGTGCTGTCACCCGGCACGTCTGCCGCCGTGATCACCCACGTGCTGTCGCGGGGCGCGACCCACGTACTGTCCGCGGGCGCCGCGACGATCTCGGTACCCGTGCTCCAGGTACTGTCGCGCGCCGTGTCACCCGTCGTTCCCGCAAGGCCACTCAGCGCCCCGAAGGCCAAGGCAGCGGAGAAGGCGGCGGCAAGCGCCGAGCGAAGCATTCTCTTATGCATAGTCGGCTTCGTCCTCATTTGAAGGTCACCTCTCCCCCGTCCACTACGACGATGGCCCATTCGGGCACGTCATGGCCACACAATCGATGCATCATGTTCCTGCACGTTCAGGACCCTGGGGGGTGGAGATTTGACGAAAAATGAGACAAAGCAGACACATCCTCATGCGTCGACTGAGCTGTGCGAGGAAGGTCGCCGTCTCTATGGGAACGCTCTTCGGACGGGCCGCATAGCCCGTGCGGACGTGGAGCCTGCTCCGTGTTTGATGGAGTTCGCCCTGCTTCACGCGGACCCCGACGACGCGAACTGGCTACGTCCGGTGCCCCCGTCGATCGCTCTGTCCCAACTGCTCAACCCGATCGAGCGCGAGATCACCCGGCGCAGACGGCTGTCGGTCGAACTCGCCGACGCATTCGAGCCGTTCATGACCCTCAGCGCCCAGCCGACGCCGACCACACACTCGATCACGGTGCTGGAGGGCATCGACCGGATCAACGCGGCACTCGATCTGGCCACCTCCCAGTGCCAGACCGAGATGCTCACCGTCCAGCCGAGCCGCCGGCGCCTCGAACACACCCTCGTACAGGGACTCGAACGCGACAGACCGCTGATCGACCGCGGCTGCCGGATCCGGACCCTCTACCAGCACACGGCCCGGTACAGCCCCGAGACACTCGGCTACGTCTCCCAGTTCACCGACGGCAAGGTGGAGTACCGCACCATCGACGAACTCGTGGAGCGGCTGATCATCTGCGACGAGACCGTCGCCTTCATCCCGACCCGGGACGACGGACAGGTCGCCCTCGAACTCCGGCACCCGGGGCTCGTCCGCTACCTGATCAAGGTCTTCGAGTTCATGTGGGGCCGCGCGGTACCGCTGGCCACCGGCGCCCCCTACGAGACCGCCCCCGACGGCATCACGGACATCCAGCACTCCATCGCCAAGCTCCTCGTCGAGGGGCATGTCGACGAGGCCATAGCCCGCCGTCTGGGCATGAACGTACGCACCTGCCGAGCCCACATAGCGAAACTCGCCACGGCTCTGGGCAGCGGCAGCCGCGCCCAACTCGGCTTCCTCATAGCCCAGTCGGGGATCCTTAAACAGGAACCCTGACCGTGCGGGCGGGTCCGGGACCGAGAACCGGGAACGGCACGCCCGCGCCCCGCCCGGCCGCCGTCCACCGGCCGCCGTCCACCGGCCGCCGCCCACCGCCCGCCGCCTGCCGTCCGCCGTCCTCGAACAGGAGAGAGATTCGCAGTGAACGCGCCGCCGCACCCCCACCACGGCGTGGAGAACCTGTGCGCCGCCGGCACGAACCTCTACGAGCGGGCCCTGCACGACGGGCGGATCAAGACCGAGGAGGCCGAGACGGCGGCCCCCTGCCTGCTGTCCTTAGGCCTCCTGCACCCGGTCGTGGACGACCCCCACCAGCTCGAACCCGTCTCCCCGGCGCTGGCCCTGCACCGGCTGCTGCGCGCCTCGGGCACCCGCATCGCCGAGGAACGGCGCCGCGAGGAACGACTGGCGACCCTCTTCGAGCCCCTCATGCGGATCACCGGCAGCCGCACCGCCGCCGCAGATCCCGCCTCCCTGCGTCTCCTCAGCGGCACGGAACAGATCAACGGGGCCATCACCGAGGCGACCGCCGAGGCCACGGACGAACTCCTCTGCATCCAGCCCAACGTCCACTACAGCGGGCCGCGCGGCGAGACGGCCCAGACCGTGGCCATGGCTCGCGACCAGGCCCTGCTCGACCGGGGCTGCCGCATCCGCACCCTCTACCAGCACACCCAGCGCCACCAGCCCCTCGTACTGGCCCGCTACGAGCAGCTCCGGGGCGACGTGGCGGCCCGCACCCTCGACGAGGTCACCGACCGCCTCATCGTCATCGACCGCACGGTCGCCTTCATCCCCGCCGGCGAGGACGGCCGACTGGCCCTGGAGGTCCGCCACCCGGCCCTCCTCACCTACTTCACCATCACCTTCGACCGCCTCTGGCGGCTGGCCACGCCCATGTACCCGCAGGCGGTGCACCGCCCGTCCCTCAACGGCGTCACCCCCCGGCAGCAGGCCATCGCCGCCCTCCTCGTCGAAGGGCACACCGACGCCGTCATCGCCGACCGCCTCGGCATGAACATCCGCACCGCCCGCGTCCACATCGCCAAACTCGCCACCACTCTCGGCAGCGAGAGCCGCGCCCAACTCGGCTACCTCATCGGACAGTCGGGGATCCTTGACCGGGAACAGAACCGGGACCGGGCGCAGGCGCAGGAGCAGCGGCCGGGTCAGGACCGGACCCCGGCGCCGGAAGTCTGACCGCCGGCGGGCCGGCCTCGGCGGACGGCCGGTCGAGGCCGACCTGTGCGATCCGCACCCCCAGCTGGGTCCGGCTGGCCGCGCCCAGGGTCTCCGAGAGCCGGGCGATGTGCGCGCGGCAGGTGCGGACACTGATGCCCAGGCGCTCGGCGATCACCGCGTCCTGGTGCCCCTCCGCCAGCAGGGCGGCGATGGACTGCTCACGGTGGGAGATGCCCTCGATCCGGGTGTCGGGCAGCGGCGCGGTGAGCGGGATCGCCAGCCGCCACAGCCGCTCGAAGACCGTCACCAGGTAGGAGACCAGGGCCGGGTGGCGCAGCTCCAGGGCCATCGTGCGGTCGGTGTTCGCCGGGATGAAGGCCACCGTGCGGTCGAAGAGGATCAGCCGGTCGATGACCTCGTCCAGCGTGCGGGCCTCCACCGCGTCGCCCATCAGCTCCAGGTAGGTCAGCAGGCCCTGGCCGTGCCGGGCGACGTGGTTGTAGATGTCCCGCATGCGCACGCCCCGGCCGCGCAGCTGCAGCGCCCGGTGCAGGCCCTCCGACAGCTCGTGCTCACGCCGGATGCCGCCGGGCTGCACGGTGAGTACCTCGGTCGTGCACGCCTCGGTCGCCGCGTCCAGGGCGGCCTGGATGCGGGAGGCGCCGTCCAGGACCCGGATCGCGGCGCCCTCGCCGGCCGTCCCGCCCCGCCCGGGACCGCCCAGGCCCGCGTACCACTCGAAGGCGGCGACCGCCGAGCCCATCCGGCGGCCGCTCGCGCTCACCTCGTCGTACAGGCCGCGCAGCAGCCGGGTCATGACCTCCTGCGGGGAGGTCGGCACCAGCCAGTCCATGTCGTCGGGATCGGGGTGCAGCAGGGCGAGTTCCAGGAGGCACGGGACCGGCTCGGCGTCGGTCCGCGCCACCCGACCGCGCCGTACGGCCCGGGAATACACGCGATCCCCGGCGTCACACAGTCGGTCGGCACCGTGTGGATGCTCCTCCGTCCCGTGCCCGGCCATCGCCCATCCCACCCCCGCAGTACGCCTCTTCCGGAGCGCAACTATGCGCGGCCCGGACCAGCTCCGCAACACGGCTGCCCCGGCCGACGTCCGGGAAAACCACCCATCTGTTCCTGTTTCTCCCGGCCTCCTCCCCTCGCACTGCAACAAGCTGACGGTGGTGCGGGGCGTTCGTGACAGGGCATCGTTGGTTCCGCTTGCCCCCGGGTGCTCCCCACTCGGGGGAGAGCACTGCCAACCCGGCCGGACCACGGGGGAGTCCGGCCGGGCCCAGGCCCCGGGCCACCACACCCGCAGCGCCCCGGCAGGCCCGCCGGGCACCCAGCACTTCCGGAAACGCCCGGGAGATCGCGGTGTTACGTCCCGCGCCTGACGTCGGGCCATGGCGGACCTATTCGACGCGTACGCGCTGGCCGACGCGTGGGACGGGATGTCCGAGCGGCCGGGTGGGGTCAGGACGCCTACGAGCCGGTGCTCGCGGCGCTCCAGCCGATCGAACCGGGTGAACTGCGCTTCCGCGCCGACCAGATGGCCCGCGCCTTCACCGACCGCGGGGTGACCTACACCTTCGCGGGCGACTGCACCGCCCGGTGGCCGGGCGGAGCCACGGCTGGGTCGAGTACCGGGCGGGCGGCCGGCACGGGCTACGACCCGACGAACCGGACCCGGCCCGACGAGTCCCCTGCCGTGGCCGGCCGGGGCCGGACCACGACGACGTCACCCCGTACAAGGGCGTCTACCGGGGCGTGGCGGGCGGACCGCCGGAGGTGACCGTGGAGTTCACCCGGGCGGCGTGAGCGGCGCGACGCGGGCGGGCACGGCGACGCGGGGCGGGCGGGCGCGGCGAGGCGGGCGGGCGCGGCGACGCGGGGCAGGTGCGGCGAGGCGGGCGGGCGCGGCGA
>NZ_JBHWUW010000111.1:0-10514 GCF_042737245.1 Streptomyces sp. NPDC060002 | reverse complement strand
TTTCCCTCTGGGGCTTCGCTTTATTTAAACACTTATTTGTTCTGTGTTCCCACCCCTCTACCCCCCCCCGGCACGGGGGCCCGGTCGCGTAAACCCCCCCGGGCCCGACGTCGTTCGTGGACCGGCCGCCGCACGAACGAAGCCCGTGCCCAGGGAGATCCTTCGCGCCCGTCGAGCCCGGTCTCTTCGGCCCGTCGAGCCCCGTCTCGTCGCCGCTCCGCCCGTAGAGCCCGGTCTCGTCGCCTCCCCGGTCCGTAGAGCCCGGCCCAGCCGCCTCCTCGGTCACCCGTTGCCGATGCGCACCCGCCCCCGTCCCCGCCCCCCGGGCCTTCCTCTCATCCCGTGTCCCGCTGGCCACGCCCCTCCTCCGTCGGCCCGCGCCGCACTCCCCCCGAGCGGCCGCGCCGCCGCACGTGACCACTCGCCTCTCTCGTCCCGGCGGGCTCCCGCTTCTCAATCGACTCCCCTGCCCGCAGGCGGATTTCAGTCCCTCGGCGTGATCTTGCGACGGCCCGTCAGAGGTTCGGGGCACCGAACAGGCGTCCCTCACCTGCGAGTTCGTCCCGGTGGCGAGGCCGTGTCACCCATACGGGGGCAGTTCGCCGGGGAGTCGGCGCACAAGAAATTCCTGTCCGAATCATTGACGCTCTCCCAACCCCCTCGTACCTTGTGCCAGCAAGCGCTTTCTTGAAACGATTCATGCAAGCGGCAACGACGCTGCGGGGAGGGCCCGACTGTGGGAACCAGCAGGAATGTTGAGAGGCGAACGATCCTGAAGGCCGCGGGGGCGACGGCGGCCACACTGGGCCTGGCCGCGACCACGGGGTGCGGGGGAGACAGCGGCACGTCGGCGGACGGAACGGTGACGATCCGTTACGCGTGGTGGGGTGGCGAGCCGCGCACCATCGCCATCAAGAAGACGATCGCGCTCTTCGAGAAGAAGTACCCGAAGATCAAGATCAAGCCCGAATTCACCGACTACGAGGCGTTCTGGGAGAAGTTCCAGACCCAGGCCTCCGGCGGGAATCCGCCGGACGTTTTCCAGAATGCGGTCGGCTTTCTGCGCAAGTACGACAAGCGCGGTGTTCTGATGGATCTCAAGGCGCAGGCGGACGCGGGGAATCTGAGCCTGGAGAACTTCCGTAACGGGGTTCTCGCGAACGGTCAGGTCGACGGCAAGCAGATCGGCATACCGGTCGGGGCCAACACCATGTCGCTCGTCATCGACCTGAAGGCCTTCAAGAAGGCCGGTGTGGAGCCGAAGTTCGGCTGGACCTGGAACGAGTACTTCGACGCGCTGCAGACGATCCAGGACAAGCTGAAGATCGCCGGTGACACCGGCTACTTCAGCATCATGTACCTCTACGACCTGTACCTGCGTCAGAACGGCAAGGCCTTCTTCACCGACAGCGATCTCGGCTTCACCGAGGACGATGTGACGCAGTGGTGGGAGGACGGCTACAAGCGCGTGAAGTCCGGGCTGGTCGCCGACCCGAAGAAGATCGAGCAGGTCAAGCCGAAGTCCGGTCTCTCGGCCGGCCTGGCCGCGTCCGAGTTCACCTGGGACAACTTCTCCATCCGCTACGAGGGCGAGGGCGAGTCGGACTACGGGCTCGCGCCGATCCCGACCACGGACGGCAAGGACACCGGCCAGTACCTCGGCTCGCTGATGCTGAGCGCCTTCTCCGGGACCAAGCACCCGAAGGAAGCGGCCCAGTTCATCGACTTCATGGTCCACGACCCCGAGGTCGGCAAGATCATGGGCTACGACCGCGGCATCCTCGCCACCACCGAGCAGTTCGCCGCCTTCAAGCCGACCGACGCCAACAACAAGGGCGTCGCGGCCTACGAGGACGAGGTCGCCAAGGCCGACGCCCTCGGCAAGATCACCCCGCACCCGTCCGGCGCGGACGTCATCGAGGCGGCCTTCCTGCGGATCGGCGGTGAGGTCGCCCAGGGCAAGACCAAGCCGGCCGACGCCGCGAAGGCGCTGTTCAGCGAGGCCAAGGCCGCGTTCGCGGGCTGAGGGGACGTACCACCATGACGCTCGTCAAGGAAGCGCCCGCGCGCCCGGTGAAGAAGCGGCCTGCCGCTCCTGTCGCCGGGCGGCGCGGGCGGCGCCGCGAGAACCTCGCCGGCTATCTCTTCATGTCGCCGTGGATCGCGGGTTTCCTGCTGCTCACGGCGGGGCCGATGATCGCGTCGCTCTACTACGCGTTCACCAGCTACAACCTGTTCACGCCGCCCCGGTGGGTGGGGCTCGACAACTTCACGACGATGTTCCAGGATCCGCGCTGGCAGAAGTCGGTGCAGGTCACGCTGAAGTACGTCGTCGTGGCCACACCGCTGAAGCTGCTCCTCGCGCTCGGAGTGGCGCTGCTGCTCGCGCAGAAGCGGCGCGGACAGGCCCTGTACCGGGCCGCGTTCTACATGCCGTCGCTCATCGGCGCCAGCGTCTCCGTGGGCTTCGTGTGGCGGGCGCTGTTCTCCGACGACGCAGTCGTGGACCGTACGCAGAAGATCTTCGGGCTCGACGTCGGCGGCTGGATCGGCAACCCGGACTATGTCCTGTACTCCCTGGTGGCTCTGAGTATCTGGCAGTTCGGTGCGCCGATGGTCATCTTCCTGGCGGGGCTCAAACAGGTGCCGCAGGAGCTGCACGAGGCCGCCGAGATGGACGGAGCCGGCCCCTTCCGGCGGTTCTGGAACATCACGCTGCCGATGATCTCCCCGGTGCTCTTCTTCAACGTGCTGCTGGAGTCCATCCACGCGTTCCAGGTGTTCGGCTCGGCGTACGTCGTCTCCGACACCCGGTGCGGACCGGCCGACGCCACCCTCGTCTACACCTGTTACCTCTACCAGAAGGGCTTCAAGGAGGCTCAGATGGGCTTCGCCTCCGCGATGGCCTGGACGCTGGTGGTCGCGGTGGCGCTCGTCACGGCGGTCCTGTTCTGGTCGCAGAAGAAGTGGGTGCACTACGAGGAGGCCGCCAAGTGACCAGTGCCACCGGCCCCGTCGTGCGCCCCGCGAACGAGCGGCGGCGCGCCGGATCCCTCGTCTGGCACGTGGGCGCGATCCTCGTGCTCGCGGTCGTCCTCTATCCGGTGATCTGGGTGCTCGGCGCCTCGTTCAAGCCGAGCAAGGACATCATCGCCAGCCTCGACCTGCTGCCCACCGAGCCGGTCTGGGCGAACTTCTCCGGCCTCGCCGACGGTATCTCGGGCATCTCCATCACCAGCTTCTTCACCAACTCGCTGATGTACGCGGGCCTGGCCGTGGTCGGGGTGGTGCTCTCCAGCTCGCTGACGGCGTACGCCTTCGCCAAGATCCGGTTCGCCGGGCGGAACCTGCTGTTCACCCTGATGATCGGCACCCTGCTGCTGCCGTACCACGTGCTGCTCATTCCGCAGTACGTGCTGTTCCGCAACCTCGGCTACATCGACACGCTCGTGCCGCTCGTCGCGGGCAAGTTCCTGGCCACGGAGGCGTTCTTCGTCTTCCTGATGGTGCAGTTCATGCGCGGGTTGCCGCGCGAGCTGGACGAGGCCGCCAAGCTCGACGGCTGCGGGCACCTGAGGACCTACTGGTCCGTGGTGCTGCCGCTGAGCCGCCCCGCCATCATCACCAGCGCCATCTTCACGTTCATCAACGCCTGGAACGACTTCATGGGGCCGCTGATCTATCTCAACACCCCTTCCAAGTACACCGTTTCGCTCGGCCTGATGATGTTCCGCGACCAGGAGGGCATCTCCAACTACGGGAGCATGATCGCGATGTCGCTGGTGGCGCTGGTGCCGGTCATCGCCTTCTTCATGGCCTTCCAGCGCTATCTCATCGACGGCATGGCGACCTCCGGACTGAAGGGCTGAGGCGGTCACCATGGCGCAAGCACGGGTGAAGGCCCGCAAGGAGTCCGTGTTCGGCGAGCGCTTCGCGGTCTTCGCCGAGTGTCTGCTCACCGGAGTGTGGATCGCCGTGGCCTGCCTCGGGATTGTCACCTACCCTGCGGCCTTCGCCGCCGGCGCGCGGCATCTGCGCCGTCGTACGACCCATGAGGACGGTGGCTTGCGGGAGTTCGTCGCGGACTTCCGGGCGGCCGTACGCGGCGGGTGGCTCGTCGGGCTGGCCGGGTGGGCGGCGGCCGTCGCGGTCTGGGTGGACGTCCTGGCCGCGCGGGCCGGGCTTCCCGGCGGGCCGTTCGTCGGGGCCGTCGGCGTCCTCGCGCTGATCGGGCTCGCCGTGGCCCTGCTGCGGGCGGCTGCCGTCTGGACGCCGGACCGCGCCTGGCGGGCGCTGCTCGCGGATGCCGGGCGGCGGACCGTGCTCGATCCAGCCGGGTCCTTCCTGGTCGTCTGCGGGCTGGCCGTCGTCACCCTGTCCGCCTGGTTCGCGGCACCGTTGGCGGTCCCCGTCCTCGGGGCCGTCGCGGCGGCGGCCGTCGCCGTCGAGGAGCGGTACCGGCACCGCTGACGGCCGTCCCTCGCTCAAGGCCGGCGCCCCGGGCGCCGCGCCTCTCTCTGTCATGCCCCTGACCACCCTTGCACCCGCACGGAAAGGAAAGGCTGCATCTCATGTCTCCCATCCCCCGTAGGTCCCTCCTCAAGGCGGCCGCCGTCGCCGGAGCCGCCGCGCAGTTCAGCTGGGCCCTGGGCGCCAAGGCCGCGCAGGCCGCGCCTACCGCCGCCGCGGCCGACGCCGATCCCGTGACCCTGGACTGGCTGGAGGACGGCGGCCTCGGCGCCGCCCCCGGCTCCACACTCGGCGTGCCCTGGCCCGCTGGCACGTACCAGGAGGACCAGACCTTCGCGCTGACGGACGCCGACGGCAAGGACGTCCCCGTACAGTCCTGGCCGCTCGCCTACTGGCCGGACGGGTCGCTGAAGTGGACCGCCCACGCCGTGGGTTCGGGCTCCGGCAAGCTCACCCTCGCCGCCGGTACCCCGGCCGCGCCCGCCAAGAAGGTGACCGTCGACAAGAGCGGCGGCACCATCGACGTGTCGACGGGTGTCATCACCGCGAAGATCGGCAAGTCGGGCGCCACGATCGTCAAGTCCGTCACCCGCGGCTCCACCGAGATCGCCAAGAACGGCCGGCTGGTCCTGATCCGGCAGCCCGAGATAGAGGACGAGGACCAGGGCACCGTCAGGACCGAACGCTTCGAGGGCGCCATCGGCGGCGTCACCGTCGAGCAGAGCGGCCCGGTCCGCGCGGTCGTCCGCATCGACGGCAAGCACCGCAAGGGGAGCCGCAGTTGGCTCCCGTTCTCCATCCGCCTCTACTTCTACGCGGGCGCCGACTCCTTCCGCATGGTGCACACCATCACCTACGACGGGAAGCAGGAGCCGGGCAAGGCGAGCGGCGACTTCATCCGCGGGCTGGGCGTCCGCTTCACCGTCCCGATGCGCGACGAGTCCTACGACCGGCACATCCGCATCGGCGGCGAGGGCACCGGTCTGCTGCGCGAGGCCGTCAAGGGCATCACCGGTCTGCGCCGTGACCCCGGCGCGGCGGTGCAGGCGGCCCAGTACGCGGGCCAGAAGCTCCCCGACCCCGCCACCTGGGACCAGCGGGTCACCACCCGCCTCCAGTACATCCCCGAGTGGGGCGACTACACCCTCTCCCAGCTGTCGGCGGACGGCTTCGCGCTCCGCAAGCGCACCAAGAAGGGCTACGGCTGGATCGGCGCCGGCGGCGGCAAGCGGGCCTCCGGCTTCGGATACGTCGGCGGGGCGAGCGGCGGCTTCTCCTTCGGCCTCAGGGACTTCTGGGAGAAGCACCCCGCCCAGCTCGACATCCGCGACGCGCACACCGACGAGGCCGAGGTCACCCTCTGGCTCTGGTCGCCCGAGGCGCAGCCCATGGACCTGCGCTTCTACCACGACGGCATGGGCCAGGACACCTTCCCCGAACAGCTCGAGGGCCTCAACATCACCTACGAGGACTACGAGCCCGGCTTCGGCACCCCCTACGGCATCGCCCGTACCTCCGAACTCCTCTTCTGGGCGAACGAGTCGACGCCCGCCCCCGAGAAGCTCGCCGAACAGGTCGAGGCCGTACGGGTGCTGCCCCAGCTCGCCGCCCCGCCCCGGCAGCTCATCAAGGCCAAGGTGTTCGGCCCGGGCCTGTACGCCGAGCCGGACCGCTCCACTCCCGCCAAGGCGAAGATCGAGGACCATCTCGACTTCCTCTTCACCTACTACAAGGACCAGGTGGAGCAGCGCCGTTGGTACGGCTTCTGGGACTACGGCGACATCATGCACACCTATGACACCGTCAGGCACCAGTGGCGGTACGACATCGGTGGCTACGCCTGGGACAACTCCGAGCTCTCGCCCGACCTCTGGCTCTGGTTCGCCTATCTGCGCAGCGGCCGCGCGGACATCTTCCGCTTCGCCGAGGCGATGACCCGGCACACCGGCGAGGTCGACGTCTACCACCTCGGCCAGTGGGCGGGCCTGGGCACCCGGCACGGCGTGCAGCACTACGCCGACAGTGCCAAGCAGCAGCGCATCGCCAACACCACCTACCGCCGCTACTACTACTTCCTCACGGCCGACGAACGCGTCGGCGACCTCATGCACGCCAACGTCGACTCCGACGAGACGTTCCTCGCCCTGGACCCGCTGCGCAAGATCCGCACCGAGCCGTACACCCCCGACCGGCACGCCCTGTCGATCGGCTTCGGCACCGACTGGAGCGGCCTGGTGTCGGCGTGGCTGACCGAGTGGGAGCGCAAGGGCCCGAAGTGGGAGAAGGCGAAGGCCCGCGTCCTGTCGACCATGGAGACCATCGGCGCCCAGCCCAACGGCTTCGTGCAGGGCAGTGGCCTGTACGACCTGGACACCGGCAGGTTCGCGGTGGCGGCGGCCCCGGTCGTCGGCGTCTCGCACCTGTCCGCGGTCTTCGGCCTCAACGAACTGTGCGCCGAACTCATCCACCTGGTCGACATCCCGAAGTTCAAGGAGGCCTACCTGGACTACTGCCGCTACTTCAACGCCACCAAGGCGGAACAGGCGGCGCGCTACGGCAGCAACTTCGGGACCCTGCTGCTCTTCCAGGGCCATTCGCGTCTCGACGCGTACGCCGCCGTCCAGACCGGGGACGAGACGCTCGCCAAGCGGGCCTGGACGAAGTTCTACAGCTCCGACGGCTACCTGGAGTCCTCGCCGTGGAAGACGGAGCCGCTGAGCGGCCCCGCCACCCTGGTCGCGGGCGGCGAGGCCGCCTGGGTGTCCACCAACGACACCGCCCTGTACGGCCTCGCCGCCATCGAGAACCTGGCCCTCCTCGGCGACAAGATGCCGTAGCAGCCGGCTAGTTCATCCGCCCCAGGACCTCCCGCACCCGCCGGACGTCGCGCAGCCGCTGCTCGTACGTCGCACCGAGTGCGAGCAGCAGCAGCCCGGCGAGGGCGGGAGGCACCCAGCGGGGGAGCGCGTCGGTCACCTGGACCAGATACGGGGCGAGCTCGTGCAGCGTGATCAGGGCGAGCACCGAGCCGCCCAGCACGAGCGGGGCCCGCAGCCGGTGCCGGGCGCCCAGCAGGGTGAGCAGCAGCCCGGCCGCGCCCAGCAGCAGCGGCCGTGTCCACTCGGCGTCGCTCCAGGCCATGGCGAGGCTCGGCAGGAGCGTGACGGTGAGACCGGGACCGTACGCCGTCCAGGACGACGCGGCCGGGTCGCGGCGCCGGCGCAGGGCTCCGACGAGCAGCGCCGGGACCGTGACCGGCAGCGTGTACGCCTCCGGGAGCCCCACCCGCCAGGCCGCCAGCCGGACCCACGCGGCCAGCACGAACAGGGCGACGGCCGCGTAGCCGACGGCACGGCGGTCCGGACGTACGGCCGTGCCCGCCGCGATCACCCCGCACAGGGACAGCACCAGGGCGAGCAGGGGCGGGTCGGCCACCGCGAGGCCGATGGCGACGAGCCCTGCGACGGCTCCCGTCACCTCGACCGCCACCGTCGTCGCGGAGTCGTCGAGCCGCGCCGCGAGCAAGGCCGCGACCACCGGGACGACCAGCACCAGCAGGGCGACGTGTTCCGGCCGCCAGCCGGCGGACACGCCCACGGCACAGGCCAGGGCCGTGGCCCAGCCCAGGGAGGCGGCCGCGTACACCGGAGCCTGCCGACCGCGCCACGCGGCCACCGCGAACACCACGGTCAGCGACGCGAGAACGGCGAGGGTCGCCGGCTCGGTGGCCAGGGACAGGAAGGCCAGGCCGAGAGCGGTCAGCAGGGCGAGCCCGGTGGCCGTCCTTGCCGCCGACCCCCGAAGCGCCGGTGCCAGGAGCGCCGGCACCATGAGCCCCTGAATCAACAGACCGACGAAGTAGGGGAGTTCCAGTGCCGCGGGCGTGACGAGCAGCGCGGCCCAGGTCAGCGTCAGCGCGGCGGTCAGCGCCTGCGGGCGCCGCTGCTCGCCGCGTACCGCGGTGGCCAGGACCGTGGCGACCGCGACGAGGACCAGCGGCACCGTGACGGCGTACGGCGGCCAGAAGGCGTCGACCGTCACCGCGGCACGGGCGTCGGCCGGGGCCCCGGACCAGATGTGCCCCAGCCACGCCGTCGGTCCCAGCAGCGTGACGCCCACGGCCGGCGCCGCCCACAGCACCGCGCCCGCCTGGACGACACCGGAGGCCAGGGCGACACCCCGGCGCACCGCCGCCGGGCCCCGCGCGGCGGCCAACAGGGCGATCCCACAGGCCAGACAGGCCGGCACCACCCAGTCACCGGGTACCGAAACCCGCAGGACGCCACCCAGGCCGGCCGACGCGCACAGGGCGCCGGTCGCCGCCATACCCGTGGCGAGCCCCGTCCGCGGCGCGAACCTGGCCACGCCCAGGGCGATCACCGCCGCCAGGAAGAGGAGCGCCGCCGCACGGGCGGCGGCGCTCGGACCGGCGGCTCCCAGGGAGAGCAGACCGGCCGCCAGGACGCCCCAGCCGCCCGTGCCGAACGCGCACACCACGGCGACCGGACGCACCGGCCGCTCGGCCACCCGGAGCGCGACCAGCGCGTCGAACGCCGTCGTCAGCAGCACCGCGGCCGTGACCGTGAACGGCCCGCCGCCGAGCGCGAGCGTCCAGAGCGCCAGGGGGAGTTGCGCGACCGCCAGGGCGGCGGGACGGGGCAGGCGCAGCGCGGACGAGCCCGGCAGCGCGGCCGGCGCCGTGCCGTAGGCCGCCCACAGCGCCGCCAGCGCCGTCGAAGCGGCCGCCGCGTACGTCGTTGCGTCCGCCGCCGTGAACACCACCTCGTGCAGGGCGTAGGCGTCCAGCACGGTCAGCGCGAGGCCGAGGCCCGCCACCGACTCGGCGGTCGAACGCAGCCCCCGCCGCAGCAGCGCCACGGGCGCGCCGAGCACCGCCAGCGTGACCGCGCCCAGCACCAGGGAACGGCCGGCGATCCCCAGATGCCCCCAGCTGACCAGCGTGAACACCATCGCCGCGACGGTGAGCAGGATGCCGCCGAGCAGGAGGAGCACGTTCTGCACGCCCGGGGCGGTCGCCTCGGGGCGGGCGGAGGGGCCGGGCCGCGTCGGCGGGCTCGGCCACACCGGCGGGGCCGGCTGTACCGCCTGCTGAAGCGTCGTGATCAGCCAGGCGCGGCGGGCCAGCAACTGGGCCCGGCGGGCGTCCAGTTGCCGGAGCTCGCTGTCGAGGAACCGCAGCTCCTCGGCCGGGGGCGGAAAATACGTCATGTGCCGGAGTGTGGTCCGCGTCACGCCCGACGGCATGAGCGCACGTACTCAGAACACGTACTCAGATACCGTCGGCAGGACCCCCGCGCGGCACACTCGGTCCATGGACTGGACCCGTTACCGCTTCCGCAGCCTGTGGACCCTGCCCGCGCCGCCCGCCCGCGTGTACGAGGCGCTGGAACGGGCCGAGGGCTATCCGCGCTGGTGGCCCCAGGTGCGCGAGGTGAACCAGGTCGACAGCACGACCGGCGTCATCCGCATCCGCTCCCTGCTCCCGTACGACCTGACCTTCACCGCACGGGAGGTGCGGCGCGACGCGGAAACCGGGGTTCTGGAGATCGCGATGACGGGCGACCTCGACGGCTGGGCGCGCTGGACGGTCACCGCCGACGGCTCCGGCACCCTCGCCCGCTACGACCAGGAGGTCCAGGTCGCCAAGCCGCTGCTGCGGCGGTTCGCCGTGCCCGGGCGGCCGGTGTTCCGCCTCAACCACCGGCTGATGATGCGGGCCGGACGGCGCGGCCTGGCCGCGTACCTGCGAGCGGTTTGAAGGAAGCCCGCGAAGACCTGTATTGTTCGGTGCGTTCCCGGGCGATTAGCTCAGTGGGAGAGCGCTTCGTTCACACCGAAGAGGTCACTGGTTCGAACCCAGTATCGCCCACCGGGAAAGGCCGGTCCGCATCACGCGGACCGGCTTTTTTGTGCGTCCGGCGCCCTGGCCTAGTGAGCTGGTTCGGAGATGCGTGAGCAGTAGCGGCAGATTCGGTCGAGGATCTGGTCGGCGGTCTTGGTCCATTTGAAGGGTCTGGCCTGGT
>NZ_JBHWUW010000110.1:0-10701 GCF_042737245.1 Streptomyces sp. NPDC060002 | reverse complement strand
CACAACCTCAACCTCGCCGGATAGTCGGCAGGCTCCGACGGCAGCCAGCCTCATCCCGAACACGTCAAAGATCATTTACGGGACAAGTCTTAGCCTTAACCTGGCGCTTTCACGGAGCGGGCCGTCCCGATAGGTGATCAAGTAAGCAGAAAGCGCGTCTGCCCAGCAATGCCGGTGATTTAGTGCATCGGTCCAGGTGGAGCGCATACTGATGGCGGTTTTGGGTGGGTAGGCCCCTGCGGTGCATGAAGAGATCCACCCCGATCTGATGATGCGCCAGATGATCTCGGGACATGGCAACGGGGCTCCCAGTAGGACAGAAGATCGACCAAGATCCGACTGTCTGCAAGGGAGCCCCGTTGGGCGCTCAGTCTGCCATCGCTGCTGCCTCAATCGTCATGTCAATGACCCGTCCGGTGTCCCCTCGAAGCCCCCGAAGGCGGTTGGAGCCGCAGTTCGGCGACCGGATCCGGCCCGGCGTACTCACTGAGGAGATCCCCCCGAAGTGGTCGACGAGGTACTGGAGTTGGCCGGAAGGGCCGAGCGCCGCCGCGGGCTTCTGCTGGCCCGCCGCGATGGTCTGCTTCGTCCTGGCTCTGTGCTTGTTCAGCAGCTCCGACAGCGCCGGGCCGCCGGGATACCGGGTGGTCCTGCGGACCCTGACCGAGAAACTGCGGCACCTGCCCGGCGGGATCGTCCAGCGCCTGCCCACCAGTCCGGCCTGAGGGGCCCTGCGCTTCTCGGACAGCGGTGTTGAGGGTTCTGTCTATGCCGCGGCCCCGGCGCCGTGTGGTCGACGCGATTCGCTACATCACCGACAACGGGGCGAAGTGGAGGGCACTGCCCGCCGACTTCGGCATCCCCTGGCGCACCGTGTTCGGATACTTCGCCCGCTGGGCAAAGGCCGGCGCGCTCAAGCAGATCCTCGACCAGCTCCGCCGACGGCTGCGGCTGCGCCGCCGACGCTGTCCCTGGCCGGCCCGGGTGATCGTGGACTCCCAGTCCGTCAAAGGCGCGGAGACTGTGTCGAACGCGACGCGCGGCTACGACGCGAACAAACACATTAACGGGCGGAAGCGACATCTCCTTATTGACCAGGACGGCCTGCTCGTCGACCTCCTCGTCACCCCCGCCGACGTCCAGGACCGCGACGCGGCCCGCATCCTCCTCACCCGCCTCCACGCCGAATACCCCGAAATCGTCCTGGTCTGGGCCGACAACGGCTACGCAGGCGAGGAATTCAGCACCTGGGCCCAGGACACCCTGGGAATCACGATCAAGGTCGTCCCCCGCCCCAAGGACGCCAAAGGCTTCGTTCTGCTGCCGAAGAGGTGAGTGATTGAACGGAGCAACTCGTGGACGATGCGGGCCCGGCGCAACGCGAGGGACTACGAGCGGCTGATGTCCCACGCGGAAGCCCACATCCAGTGGGCCTTCATTACCCTCATGTCCCGCCGCCTGGCCCGCCCTCGCCGCCAGACCGAGGCGCTGCCGGTGTCTCTCGCTGCCGCCTGAAGCGCGCTGGTGAACGAACTCGCCGAGGCCGACGCGGGACGACGGCTGTCGTCCGTGATCGCCCGCTACAGCAAGGCCGAGGGGGAGGAACGCAAGGCGACCACGGTCGTGACCAACTCTCCGTTCGCGAGGGGGACAAGATCTTCGGCGACCGGATCAACCTTCTGCGTCACTTTGATCAAGACCGCCTCCTGCCGCTACCAGACCACGGCCGGAGGCGGCAGCGGACCGAAGCCGTGACCGAGCGGATCGAGTACAATTTCGTCTCAAAGTCGTGCGCAAGATCGACGAGGACCGGATATGCACTCAGTCGGAGTCCTCTCCTTCGAAGGAGAGGCATGGAACGTCGGCCGGCTCCGGCGGGCACTGACCGGCATTCCCGACGAGACCCCGCTGGTTCTCCTGGCCGAGTACGAGCCGGGAGAAGTCGAGGAGTACGTCGCCGTGGATGAAAGCCTCCTGAGCCAGGCCGTCGCCCCGCGCATCGCACCGAACAACGATGACTTCACCCTGCTCTGCCGCTTGAGGGACGACGAGGCGGAGGACTGAAAGTTCTCAGCCGGGGGGCGGGTCCGCCTCCGCGGTCGAGCTGACCGGACCGAACCACTCCCGCGGGCGCGGCACCTTCTTGCGCCGCCTGTTCTCACCCCGGAGATCCTCGCCCGGGATCGACAGCGTCACCCAGGCCCCCTCCTCTGCGCCCGCTTCCTCCGCGTCCTCGGCCCACATCATGAAGCGGCTCACGACCTGGCCGATGCGACCGTTGTGCGTACTGCCGGGCTGGACGACCCGCCTATTCTCGCCCACCCTCGGAGCCCGCAACCGGTCCAGCTCCAGGGCCTCCTTCTCCGGCCACAAGCAACACTCATCCACGCACCCGCATCCAACCAGCGTCCGCTGCCGGTGCCGCTCATCGTCAAAGTGCAGACAGCCCACGAAGACCACCCTGTCTTTCAGAGCCTCATGCGCCAGCAAGGCCGCTGTTCACAGTCCGGCGACCGTGTCGAGAAACGGTACTCGCCGGTCGAACGCGTCGTGCCCGTACCAAAGGATGCTCACCTCGGCGCCAGCGGTAATCCACAGGACCGGGTCCGGGTGCTCGTTCGCGAGAACGGCCCCGTAGCCGCCCAGCTCTGCGGACAGGTCCTTGATGAGCTCGTTGAGGTATTCCGTGGTCTCCTCGTCGATCTCGTCCTCGACCGACTCAAGGCACACCCGTCGAAGAACCCGGTTCATCGGCTCCACGACGAGGACGCCCTCGCGGTCGGCGATGGGCACGGTGCTGCGGCCACCGTTCAACGGATAGAAGTTGTTGAAGGCCGCCCACGTACGGATGCAGTCCGGTGCAGGTAGCCCGTCGGGGAGAACGAGCTCGCCGGCTCGCGGATGAGGTACGGCGTTTTCACCGCCCGCGGAGGACCGCAACCGCGCTATGGCGGATTCGATCACGCTCTTGCCGGATATATGCCGTCACCCCAACTGCCTCGACCCGTCTCGGCAACCAGGGCCGAAGCCGTCCCGTGCTGCTTCTGAATCCGTTGCCGACCAGCCTTTCCGGTCAGGCCCGGCTGAACGACTGCTACTGCCTGCAGGCAGGCCTATGCATCCAGCCGCCACTGATAAAGACCGCTGGCATCGCTTGTCGCCCACGTGCCGGCATGGACGGAATGAAATGCCGAGCGACTGACGCCGGTTGGATACGTAACCTCTCCCAGGAATTCCAAACTGCGGGCGTCGAAGGCAAGATGGCGAGCGCAATTCCATTTCGCGTCAACCGTCTCCAGAAGAACTGTCCCCCGGTCAAGGTACTGGGCATGCAGCGGCCACTCTCCGCTTTCGAGAAAATCGCCGTTCGGCCGATGTGCGATTGCCGCCTTACTGGAAAAGTCATGGATCGTGATCCCTTCCGAGTCGCGCGGGAGAGTCAAGTAGGCGAAACCATCGGGATGAAGGTCGACTAGAGACCGGGATACATCACCAGTAGTGACAACCTGCGGAGAGCCTTCATGGATGCTGCCCCAATAAATGCGCGAACCGTCTTGTCCCTCGCCGACACTCAAACCCATGTGCACCTGGTCCGGATGGCGAAGTGTCACCGAACCCGTGGCCTCGCACCCAAGCCACTTGCGCCCGATCACCTTCCCGGTCGCGGCGTCAATCACCCACCACTGGTCGCCCCAGCTCTCAGGGGCGCTCCAGTCGCCGGAGGATGCCGCGGTCTCCACGTCTTCATCGTCTTCATCGTCTTCCCAAAGTCCATCCTCTTCTTCGGATCCAAGTTCGGTTTCGGGGACGGTAGCCCAGATCGCGTTTCCGTCTGCCGAAAATTCACACGAGCCAGAGTAGGAATACCCCGTCCCCCAGGGGGTGTGCTGTACAGACCAGAGGACGTTGCCGTGCTCGTCAACGAGGCGTATTTGATCCTTCCGTCCGACGACAACACGGGCCAGATCTGGACTGACGGCGAATGATGAAACATGGCGTCCGAGGTCGTACTGCCGGACCGGAGCAAACTCCAAGTCGAATATTTTGAGTATGCCTTGCTCTTGCAGATACCATCCGCGACCGTCTTTGAGTCGACTCAGTCCCGGCTGCGGGATCTCCACCTTCGCTACCATCTCTGCTCTCATGGGAGCATTATTCAGGCACGCGAGCAGAATACAACTAGAGCCGGAAGGAGAGAACGCTGTTGGGGACTTCTGGCCGAGGAGGCGCTGCGGAGGCATGGGTGTCGACTCCCGAGAACGACCGGGAGGTCCTAGCCTTCGCCGTCCTCGTCTGTGTCGGTGTCCTCCTCGGCGTCGCGGCCACGCAGCGGACGCAGGCCCGTGGCCGGGTTGGTGGCCTGGAAGGGGTAGCGGCCGTGGGGAGATGCTCGGCCGCTACGCCTTCCACCTGCCCAACCTGCCTGGCGGCCTGCGCCCACTGCGCGACCCGGATGCCCCCGAGGACGAGTGACTCGCCGGTGGGCCGGCGCCTTCCTCGTAGGGCGGCGCCGGCCTCGGTTCTCCTCAACGAGTTACTGCCCATCGGTGGGCACTGCCCTGGTGAACGGCGGCGTAGATGCGGTCGCGCAGCAGGTTGGCGTCATGGTCGGCGAGGGTCCGGTCCAGGTGGCGCAGGACCACTTTGAGGAGCACATTCTTCTGGTCCGGGCGGGCTCCGAGCCGCTGCAGCGCTTGCGGCGGCAGTTCGGCGAACGGCGTCTGCGTGAGGATCTCGACCGCCTCCACGCAGTCGGCGTCTTGGCCCAGGGCGTCGCGGACCCGGTCTCCGAAATCTTCCGCAAGGTCGTCGCGGTCTACCGCGACGACAGCTCCCGGCCCGGACAATGCTCCGGTTAACGACGGCACCCCTGGGCGGCGGCTCGTCGTCCGGGGTGTGCTGCCGGCCCCCCACGAACAAGGCGTGGGGAGAGTCGTCGTCTGGGACTGCCAGGACATCGCGACCTCGGTCGCATACGACCTGCCCCTACTCGACCGCCACGGCGACAGCATCGCCACCTCCACGCTGGCAGTCGTCCTGCGGCAGGCGGTTCGGCAGGCATCCGCCACCCCATGGACCGCAGTGGAAGTAGGCCACGCCCGTGACCGGTACGGCATCTCCGCCATCACCGTGGCCAGGCTCGCCGTGTACGCGGTCACATCCCAGGAACCGGTCATGAACCCGCAAGGTGCTGGCCCGGGCAATCACGGTGCCCGGGTGGTCGGCCGTGGACAGGTGGACGGCCGCACCGTCGTACACGAACCGAACCCCGTCCCGCTCAAGGTCCCGCCGTCCGTCGGGGAGCCTGGCTCAGGAGGTCCTACAGGTCCCGGATCGTCAGCTGAGCCATATCCTCTCCCCCCGTTTGAGTGGCCGATGCTCTCTTTGCGTCCCACGAGGGCACGGCATCTCGTCGCCGCGTGATGAGCACCGGCTACTCATGTAGGCACAGGAGTAGCCGCCCTAACCTGGCGGCGGGTTTGCGTGACTCCGGTCCCCCGAACCTTCGCTGTACCCGGGTTCTGCGGACCTGGCGGCGCATCAGTGACATTCCGGGAGACGGCGCAGTGCGAAGGAGACCGCGACGCGCTTGGCCCAACTCGTGATGCAGCCGCGCGAGCCGCACCAACGCCACAGTCGCAGCGCGGGGCTGGGGCTGGGGCTACCCATCAATGCCCACCCAGGAAAGAAGCATTCTTGCTTCCACACGCCCGGGAGTCACCCGTTTTGTCTGTCGAGACCATGCAATCAATGTCCGTCTCCCTCGCTGTCGTCGGCGCGGGTCCGCGGGGCACGAGTGTCCTGGAACGTCTCTGTGCCTCCGCTCCGGAACTCCTTCCGCGCGGGACTCGGTTGACCGTGCATGTCATCGATCCGGCGCCGCCGGGTCCGGGCCAGGTCTGGCGCACCGCCCAGTCCCCGGAGCTGCTGATGAATACGGTGGCCTGTCAGGTGACGCTGTTCACCGACGAGAGCGTGGAGTGCGCCGGGCCGGGCCGGCCGGGGCCGAGTCTGTACGAGTGGGTTCTCGGCAGCGGCTCGGGCGTATACGGGGAGTCGGGGCCGCAAGGTGGTGAACAGGGACGCGGCGCGGTGGGCCCCGATGACTATCCCACCCGTGCCCAGTACGGGCGTTACCTGGAATGGGTGTTCGCGCAGGTGGTCGGCTGTGCCCCGGAGGCTGTACATGTCGAGGTGCACACCGCCCGCGCGATGCGTCTGGAGGATTCCCCCGACGGCCGTCAGTCGCTCACCCTCTCCACCGGCCATACCCTGACCGGACTGTCCGCGGTGGTCCTCGCCCAGGGCCACCTCCCCTCGGTCGCGGACCCGGCACAGCAGGAGCGCGCGGCGCACGCGGCCCGCCACGGCCTGCGCCACATCCCGCCCGCCAACCCCGCGGACGTCGACCTCTGCCTGGTCGCGCCGGGCGAGCCGGTCCTGCTGCGCGGCCTGGGTCTCAACTTCTTCGACCACATGGCCTTGCTGACGACCGGCCGTGGCGGCCGCTTCGTCCGCACCGCCGGTGGCGGACTGCACTACCGGCCCTCGGGCCGCGAACCCCGCTTGTACGCGGGCTCACGCCGCGGCGTCCCGTACCAGGCGCGCGGCGACAACGCGAAGGGTCCCTACGGCCGCCATACGCCGCTGCTGCTGACAGACGAGGCGATAGCTCGCTTCCGCAAGCGCGCCGACTCCGGCGAGGCCCCGGACTTCCTGGCCGAGATATGGCCGTTGGTGGCGAAGGAGGTGGAGGCGGTCTATTACGAAGCCCTGCTGGCCGCCCGGAAGGCGACGGACCGGCGGGAGTTCCGGGACCGTTTCCTCGCCGCCCACCATAGGCTTGACGAGAGCACCCTCTTCGATGAGTTCGGCATATCTCCTGCCGACCGCTGGTGCTGGGACCGCATCTCCCGCCCGCACAGCGGGATCACTTTCGGCTCACCGGCAGATTGGCGGAGCTGGCTCCTCGACCATCTTCGGGAAGACGCCGCCCAGGCCGCGCTCGGCAATGTCGAGGGCCCCCTCAAAGCCGCCCTGGACGTGCTGCGCGACCTGCGCAACGAACTGCGTCTGATCGTCGACCACGGCGGCCTGTCCGGCGTCTCTCGCCAGGACCACTTGGATCGCTGGTACACCCCGCTGAACGCCTTCTTGTCCATCGGTCCGCCCAGGCGGCGCATCGAGGAGATGACCGCGCTGATCGAGGCGGGCGTCCTGGACGTTCTGGGCCCCCGGCTGGAGGTGCGGGCCGAGGCGCGGGGCTGGGTCGCGCACTCCCCCGACGTGCCGGGCTCCTCCGTATGCGTGCGCACACTTGTCGAGGCGCGGCTGCCGGAGCCGGATCTGAGGCGCACCGCTGACGAACTCCTCGCCGGCCTGTTCCGGGCGGGAGCATGCCGCCCGCACCTCGTGGACGGGTACGGAACTGGCGGCCTGGACGTAACGCCGCGCCCGTACCGCCTGATTGACCGTCAGGGCACTGCGCACCCAAGGCGGTTCGCATTCGGGGTGCCCACGGAGGGCGTGCACTGGGTGACCGCCGCGGGCGCCCGGCCCGGCGTGGATTCGGTCACGCTTTCGGACGCTGATGCCGTGGCGAGAGCTGCCTTGCGTGCGGCAGCAGCCGACAGCACATGAGTGCGCGCCTCAACAGCGCACAGCCCTACGTCACCGCTTGAGTGGACGCTACTCGCAGCCAAGCGATGCCGAGCGCCGCGCCGACCAGCGGCGCGAGCTCCATGCGGGGGAACCGTCCTCGCCGTGGACGAGGGCGGCGATTGTGTTCGTGGGGGAAGACCGTTCAGGCGCCGAGCGGGACGGACAGCACAGCGGCGGCGGTGACCCACGCAGGAGGCAGGCATGCTGCACCTGCCGCTGCGCGCGTCCTTCCCTCTGACCTCACGTGCGCGTTCGTTCGCTTTTCGTGGTGAATGCGGATTGCAAAAACGGATTTCGTCGAATACTGGCGATTGAATGACGATATCGGTAGCGTTCGACTGACCGAGCGAAAGGACCGACGTGAACCACAGCCCACTCCCTCCCACGCTGCCGGACACCGACCGCACCCGTCATCGTCGTCTGCGGGACCAGGGAAGTCTGGACCGTGCCGAACTCGACGCAGTCCTGAACGCGGGCTTCACCTGCCACCTCGGAGTGGTCGTCGACGGGCACCCAATGGTCGTTCCCACGATCTACGGCAACAGCGGACGGAACCTCTTTTTCCACGGTTCGGTGGCCAGCCGAAGCCTGGTCGCCTCGCCTGAGGCAACGGTGTGCGTCACGGTGACGCACATCGACGGTCTTGTCCTCGCACGGTCGGTGTTCGAACACGGCGTGAACTACCGCAGCGCGATGATCTATGGCGTCCCGCGCCTGGTCACGGACCTGGAGGAGAAGCTCGAGGGGCTGCGCTGCCTGACCGAACAGGCCGCACCGGCACAGTGGGACTACGCACGCCGACCGAACCGCAAGGAATTGGCGGCGACGACCCTGCTCGCCCTCTCTCTTGAGGAAGCGTCGGTCAAGATACGCACCGGCGGGCCGGACGACGGTGACGGACCCGACGCCGCCCTCGGGCTCTGGGCCGGAGTCCTTCCCCTGGTCTCGACCTGGGGCGAACCGGAAGCCGACCCTCTGCTCCCGGCTGGCATCGAACGGCCCGGGCACATCGTGGCCCGCAGCGGTACTCGTCTCGGGTGATCAACGGAGGGCGTTGCAGACCAGGCACAGCTCCACGAGGGCCTCCCGGCGACTGTGGCGTTCTTTGTGACCAAGCAGCACGGTTGTGACCGTGCTGCCGTGACGGCACAATCTCTCGCCGGCTCCGAGTGCTGTGAGCTCGAGGCCCCGCGCTGCTCCGACGGTTGCCTGGCAGTTCCTTCGCCCAGGCTCGTCGGTGAACAAGTAGTTCCTACTCAAGCGCTGAGCGCATCTCGCGATTCAAGATCTCTTTCGACGTGCGGGCTGCGGGCCCGTCGACAAGGTTTTGGGAGTACTGATGAGCGCACACGGTGACGTGGACCTGGGCCATACGGTGGCTGGGTGGACCGGAACGTCCATCGCGGTGGTTGGGTTCAGCGTCGCTGGCCACGGCATGATTCTCTGGTCTTGTGATTGCTTCGGGTTGCGCCGTCGTCGCCCTAACGTCACTGTGTCGGCTGCCGGATGGCGGGACGACGGCAGCGGCGGCTGTAGGTAAACCGGTGCCCGAAGCAGTTGGTGCCCATCTGTAGAGCAGTGCTCTGACGTCCAAGACTCGTCCTGCGGGCGTGGACTTTCCTATCCAGCTGTCACCGCTGACGCCTTTGCGTGTCAGGCGTCGGGTCATGAGAGTGATGATGGCCCAGCTCAGGTGAGCTTCTTCAACTGGTGGGCGGGCGGGAGAGCAGATGGGTGCACCGCTGCACGTCGGCGGGTCGGGGGCCGGCACAGCGGCGAAACGCGTCGCCACCAATGCGCTCTTCTGTGTGCTGTGCGTGCTGGGCGAATCCCTCGCGCTGGGCGGCGCATTGGGGCTGTCGTGGGAGGCCCTGCATGAGGTGCTGGGCGTGACGCCGTTGGCGTAGCAGGCCACGCGTCGACGCTAAGCGACCGAGGCCGACGACTACCCGTCGCGCTTCACCCTCGCGCCGGCCCGCAAGGACGCCGATCTCGTCGCCGACGCGGTCAGTGACCGCGGGGTCGGCCTCGGCCTGACCGCGGCGGCCCGGGACGGGCTCGCCGACGCCGAGCGCGCGAGGCGCGCCGGCCAGGACTACCCGGCCTCCCTTGGCCACATCCTGCACGCCTCGACGAAAGGACACCACCGATGATTGTGATCGCTCACCTCAGCGACACCCACATCGACAGCGGGCACCGCAGTTCCGAGCGCACCCGGGCTGTCATGGACTACCTCGAAGACCTCCCCTACGACCTGGACGCGGTCCTGGTCACCGGTGACATCGCCGACCATGCCCTGCCCTCCGAGTACGAGCGGGCCCGTCAGTTGCTGACCTCCCGGCACCCGGTCATGATCTGCCCCGGCAACCACGACGAGCGCGCAGCGTTCCTGCAGTTCCTGCTGGGGCAGCCGCCATCGGCGGGACCGATCAACCAGGTGCACCACACCGCCGACTTCGTCATCGCGCTATGTGACTCCTCGGTGCCGGGCAAGGACGAGGGCTTCCTCGATGACGAAACCCTGGAGTGGCTGGCGGACGTCCTGGCTCGGACCCCGGCCGAGGTGCCCGTATTGGTCGGCTTCCACCACCCGCCGACCTTGCTGCACGTCCCCCTCGTCGACAGCGTCCGCCAGTGCGGAGCAGAGCGACTCGCCGCACTGACGGACCGCCACCCCAACCTCGCAGCCTTTCTGTGCGGGCACGCCCATACCCCGGCGGCGACCGTCTTTGCCGGACGCCCACTGCTGGTGGCACCGGGAGTGGTTTCCACGCTCAGGCTCCCGTGGGAACACCACGCCCACCCCGTGGACTACGTCCACCTCGATCAGCCACCTGCACTCGCCTTCCACGTCCTGGACGACGGTGGACGGCTGACCACTCATTACCGGTGCGTGGTGTGAACAACTGATCGCGTTGTCGGCGTACACGTGAACGTGGCCCTGGCAAGATTTTCGTAGCCGGAGATCATCTGGGTGCTGAGGTCGGCATGACGGGCAGCCTTTGAGTGTGCTCTGTTGAACTGTCGTACCTGTTACCG
>NZ_JBHWUW010000109.1:0-11082 GCF_042737245.1 Streptomyces sp. NPDC060002 | reverse complement strand
CCTCTCCGCTGTTCCTGCCGCTTGTCTCAGCTCCGGTTCAACTCGAACCAGACCACCTTGCCGGTGCTGAGCCGGGTGGCCCCCCACCGCCGGGCCAGCCGGTTCACCAGATACAGGCCGCGGCCACCCTCGTCGGTCGCCCGGGCCTGCCGCAGCCGAGGCAGCTGCGGCACGTCGTCGCCGACCTCGCAGCGCAGCACATCGGTCCGCAGCAACCGCAGGGTCACCGGCCGCGAGGCGTACCGCACGGCGTTCGTGACGACCTCACTGACCAGCAGCTCGACGGAGTCGGTCATGTCCTCCATCCCCCAGCGGGACAGCGCCCGCCGGGCCAGCCGGCGGGCCCGGCCGGGAGCCGCGTCCTCCGGTTCGAGGAACCAGTACGCCACGTCGCTCGGCGCGATCCCGTCGAACCGGGCGGCGAGCAGCGCGATGTCGTCGTCCCGGTCGCCCGGGCCGAGCATGTCGAGCACCTCGTCGCACAGGGCCTCGAGCGGCGGCGGATGATCGGGCCCGGTCAGCTGGGCGGTCGCGGCGAGCTTCTCCCGCAGCTGCTCTATGCCGGTCGCCACGTCCCGCAGCCGGGACTCGACGAGACCGTCGGTGTACAGCAGCAGCGTCGCCCCGGCGGGGGCGTCGAGCTCCACCGCCTCGAAGTCGACCCCGCCCACGCCGATCGGCGCGCCCGGCGGCACCCGCAGCACCTCGGCCCGGCCGCCCAGGTGCAGCAGGATGGGCGGGGGATGGCCCGCGTTGGCGATGGTGATGCGGTGCGACACCGGGTCGTAGACCGCGTACAGGCAGGTCGCCATGCGGTCGGTGCCCAGCCGCTGGGCCTGCTCGTCGAGATGGTGCAGGACCTCCTGCGGGGGCAGGTCGAGGCCGGCGAGGGTCTGGGCCGTCGTCCGCAGCTGCCCCATGATGGCCGCCGACGTCATGGAGTGCCCCATGACGTCGCCCACCACCAGCGCCACCCGGCTGCCCGGCAGCGGGATGGCGTCGTACCAGTCGCCGCCGACCCGCGCGGTCTCGGCCGCGGGCAGGTACCGGGAGGCGAGCCGTACGCCCGTGGGGCGCGGCAGCGTCTCCGGCAGCATCGTGCGCTGCAGCTCGTCGGCGATGTACGCCTCACGGTCGTACAGCACCGCCTTGTCGATGCCCAGGGCGCTGTGCGTGGCGAGCTGGGCGGCCACCAGCAAGTCGTCGTTCTCGAACGGGATGCGTTCCGGGCGGCGCAGGAACACCGCGGCGCCGATCACCCGGCGACGGCCCCGCAGCGGGGCCAGGACGGCCCGCTGACCGCTCGGGATGGCCAAGGTGCTGTCCTCGCCCAGCAGTTCGGGCAGCGCGGCGCGTGCGGCCGGATGGTCGGCGAAGACCGGACGCACCCCGCGCAGCACCTCCGCGAGCGCCCCGCCGGGCCGTACCTCGCACAGCTCGGCGACCGCGGCCGACAGCTCGGCGGTCAGCTCACCCGGTTCCGGGGGCGGCAGGGCGAGCGCCGCGAAGCCGGTCTCGGTGTCCCGTTCCTCCGGGATGCGGTCGGTGCGCCGCAGCCGCAGCATGATGCGGTCCGCCGCGGGCCGTTCGTCGCCGACGGGCAGTGGGTCGCGCAGATAGACGAGGATCGCGTCGGAGAAGGTCGGCACGGTGGCCCGGCACAGCCCCATCACGATCTCGTCGAGGTCCAGGCCGCGGGCGATCCGCCGGGTCGCGGCGCCCACGAAGCGCAGCCGGTCCCCGTCCCGCCGCATCGGCGTGGGCCGGCCGGGCGTCAGTGTCCCTCCGGCGCGCCGGTCCTGCCCTTCCGGACCCCGCTCCGGGCGCGCGTCGGCGCCCGGCTGGGCCGGGATGGACTCGGGAGCGGGGCGCGGCCGGTGGTCCCCCACGCTGGGCTTGGCCCGCGCGGGAGGCGCCCCCATCGCCTCGTCGGACGCCGACGGCTGGGAGTGTTCGGTGCCGGAACCGGCCTCCGGACCGGCCGCATCCGTTCCCGTGGTTCCCTGGCCGCCCATGCCACCCTTTCCGCCCTTGCCGCGCGGTGTCGTCGTACCCGAGGCATCGGGCGGTAAGGCGGACGGGCCCGGCGCCGGCGCCTGGGTATGCAGCAGTGCCCCACGGGGATCCGTGGGGTCGACGCCCTGGGGGCGTTCGTAGGAGGTGGGCTGCTCCGTCACGCGTGTCGAATCCGTCCGTCCGGGGCTGCGCGCCGCGCGCGCAGTTGGTCCCGCAGGAAACCCGATACCCGGAATACGTGCCCCCGGAACGGAATTCCCGCGTGGTCAGAGGTTGTTCCTGTGTCACCGCTGGGCCGCGCGCGGCCCCGGGGGCCGAAGTCGAGCGTTCCGCCGGTGTTGCCCTCGTACCCCTCGCTCACGTGCTGCCGCCCCTCGATGACGTTCGGTCAGGCCCGGCGACTGCTCCGGGAGTTACTGCCAGCGTGCCTTGCGGAGGACGATCCTACGTTTGTCGCCCGGGGGCGCATCAAGGGTCTCATGTGGACATGTGCGCGGGCGTACGGTCCCAGTCCTCCGGCAGCAACGGTACGGCCCAGGACGGATCCGGGCGCCAGTTCTGCCAGCCCTCGCTGAACGGAGGCCCCCACGCACGGATCACCTCCACCGCCCTGCTGCCCGCCTCCCGCACCTGTTCGGCGACCGTCCGGTCCATCAGTCCGTCCTGCTGGGCCTGCGCGAACTCGTCCTCGTCGCGCAGACCCCAACTGCGGTCCGGGTAGACGCAGATGTCCAGGAAGTGGTCCTCGGAGTCCACCCCGCCGTCCCAACGGGCCAGCGGGGTCTCCAGGTTGACGTACCAGTTCTTGAACTGCCACCCCTGGTCCCAGAACAGCCACACCGACCACGGCTCGCCGGGCCGGGCCACCTTGAGCACCCCGGTGCCGAGCCAGTGGCCCCGGGCAACGGTACGCGGCTTGGTGTACCGGGTGCGCAGCGGCTCTTGGTGCGGCGGAGTGCCGTCCGCGAGCACCGGCTTGACGCACTGCGTGCCGGGGGCCAGCCACACGGCGAGCAGCTCCTCGTCGTCCCGCACGACGGTGACCGGGCGGGCGATGTGGAAGTTCGGCCCGCCGTTCTCCCGGTAGCGCCACAGGATCCGGCTCCCGGGCTCCCAGAAGGCCGCCGCACCACCAGTTCCCACGCGTCTCACCGCTCCACCGTCTGCCATGCACAGATATTAGGTGCCATGGGCATACGACGCTGCGGCGCGCGTCACGGTTCTCGCGCCGTGGCGCGAAAGCACACGAGGGTTCACGGGTGTGTCATCCGCAGGACATCCAGGGCCTCGTCGAGCTGCTCGACCGTCAGATCGCCGCGGTCCACGTACCCGCCGTCCAGCACCACCTGCCGGATCGTCCGCCGCTCCGCCAGCGCCTTCTTGGCCACCTTCGCGGCCTCCTCGTACCCGATGTACTTGTTCAGCGGGGTGACCACCGACGGCGAGGACTCGGCGTACTCCCGGGCGCGCTCGCGGTGCGCGACGATCCCGTCGACGGTCCGGTCGGCCAGCAGCCGGGACACGTTGGCGAGCAGCCGGATCGACTCCAGCACGTTCTTGGCGATCACCGGCAGCATGACGTTGAGCTCGAAGTTGCCCGCCGCGCCCGCCGTGGCCACGGTCGCGTCGTTCCCGACGACCTGCGCGGCGACCATCAGCACGGCCTCCGGGATCACCGGGTTGACCTTGCCGGGCATGATCGAGGAGCCGGGCTGGAGGTCGGGCAGGCTGATCTCGGCGAGGCCCGTGCGCGGACCCGAGGCCATCCACCGCAGATCGTTGGCGATCTTGGTGAGGCCCACGGCGATGGTCCGCAGCTGCCCGCTGGTCTCGACGACCCCGTCCCGCGCGCCCTGCGCCTCGAAGTGGTCGCGCGCCTCGGTCAGCGGCAGCCCGGTGGCCCGGGCGACCTCCTCGATGACGGCGGCGGAGAAGCCGGGGGGCGTGTTGATGCCGGTGCCGACCGCGGTACCGCCCAGCGGCAGCTCGGCGAGCCGGGGGAGCGAGGCGTTCAGCCGCTCCACGCCGTACCGCACCTGGGCGGCGTACCCGCCGAACTCCTGGCCGAGCGTCACGGGCGTGGCGTCCATCAGATGCGTCCGCCCCGCCTTCACCACGTCGGCGAACTCGGCGGACTTGCGCTCCAGGGCTGCCGCCAGATGCTCCAGGGCGGGAATCAGATCGCGGATGACGGCGCCGGTGGCCGCGATGTGCAGGGAGGAGGGGAAGACGTCGTTGGAGGACTGGGAGGCGTTGACGTGGTCGTTGGGGTGCACGGCCCGGCCCAGGCGCTCGGTGGCGAGGGTGGCGACCACCTCGTTGGTGTTCATGTTGGACGAGGTCCCGGACCCGGTCTGGAACACGTCCACCGGGAAGTGTTCGTCCCACCGGCCCTCGGCGACCTCCGCGGCTGCCTCCTGGATGGCGTCGGCGATGTCCTCGTCGACCACCCCGAGCCGCGCGTTCACCTTCGCCGCGGCCCCCTTGATCCGGGCCAGCGCCTCGATGTGCGCACGCTCGATGCGCTGTCCCGATACGGGGAAGTTCTCGACGGCGCGCTGTGTCTGGGCCCGCCACTTGGCGTTCGCCGGGACGCGTACCTCACCCATGGAGTCGTGCTCGATCCGGTAGTCGCTCATGTCCGGTACAGCGATCGGGGCGGCCCGGATGTTCCGCGCGCTGGGCCGTCCGGATGGCATCCGGCATGTGACCCAGGTCTCGTCGGGGTCGTGCAGCAGACGGGGGGCCGTTCACGTCGAGGAGGGGTGACAGGAAGGGAGGAGCGTGTGGAGACGGACTTCCAGGAATTCGTGGCCGCCCGGTCGGCCGCGTTGTTCAAGGGCGCGTTCGTCCTCACGGGAAACCGTGAGGCGGCCGAGGACCTGGTCCAGGAGACCTTGGAGAAGGCGTGCCGCAAGTGGCGCGTCATCGCCGCGAAGGACGCTCCGGACGCCTACGTCCGGCGGATCATGGTGAACCTGGCCAACGACCGCTGGCGGAGATTCCGCCGCCTGACCACGACCGCCCATCCGGAAGACGGCGACACCGCCGCCCCGGGGGACGAGTACGGGCAGGTCGACAGCAGGGACCAGTTGGTGCGCGCGTTGCAGCAACTTCCCATGCGGATGCGGACGGTGGTGGTGCTGCGATACTTCGACGATCTCTCGGACGCCGAGATCGCGGCCGATCTCGGCATCACGCCGAGTACGGTCCGCTCCCAGCTGGCCCGGGGCATCGAGAAGCTCAGAAGTCAGTTCCCCGCACTCTCCGGCCCTTCACCGCTGCGGCACCCGGAAGGAATCCGATGACCTCGTACGGCGACGCGCGGCCTTCCGCCCGCACACCATTCGAAGAGGAACTGATGAACGCCATGAACCGTTTCGCGGACTCCGCCGAGACCCCCGACTTCGACGCCTCCCGCATCGAGCGCCGCACCCGGCGCCGGCGGACCGTCGGCATCGCCGCCGTCGCCGCCGCGCTCATCCTGGGCGGCGGGGGCACGGCCCTGGCCACCTCGGTGGCGGGCGGGGGGAAGTCGGCGACCCCGGCGGCGACCAGCACGGCCACCGCGAGCGACGACGCCACCACCCTGCTCTACCTCTTCGAGGACGGTACGACCACGCGGATCCCCCTCGCGGGCCACAGCCTGGACATGGCCAAGCCGCTGCTCGAAAAGACGCAGACGAAGCTCGGCACTGTCACCAAGAAGGCCGTCAAGGGCTGCAAGCCGACCTCGGTGCTCGAGGTGACCCCGCACGCCCCGAAGACCATCAAGCCGGGCGACACGGTCAACTTCACCATCTGCGCCGGCTGACCAGGCCCTGACCTGACAACGACGCCCGCCCCTGCGTCAATCAGGGGCGGGCGTCCGTCACAGGATCACACGCGTCACACCAGACCCGGCCCCCGCACCGGAATCGACGTGAACGTCGGCGCCGGGGCCGGGTTTTGGAAGAAGTCGTTGCCCTTGGCACTGTCCCCGATGGCCGCCCTCGCACTGCTCGGCCCGGGGGGCCTCACAGGCTTCGGGCAGCCGCGCCGGACTCCGTCCGTCGGGGGGTTGCCGTCGGCCGTCTCACGCCCCGGAGCGTACCTGGATCGTGGTGAACGTCGGTGCCGGGGCCGGGTTTTGGAAGAAGTCGTTGCCCTTGTCGTCGACGACGACGAACGCGGGGAAGTCCTCGACCTCGATCTTCCAGACGGCCTCCATGCCGAGCTCCTCGTACTCGACGACCTCGACCTTCTTGATGCAGTCCTGGGCGAGCCGGGCGGCCGGACCGCCGATGGAGCCGAGGTAGAAGCCGCCGTGCGTGCCGCACGCGTCCGTGACCTGCTTGCTGCGGTTGCCCTTGGCGAGCATGACCTTGGAGCCGCCGGCGGCCTGGAACTGCTCGACGTAGGAGTCCATGCGGCCGGCCGTCGTCGGGCCGAAGGAGCCGGACGCGTAGCCCTCGGGGGTCTTGGCCGGGCCCGCGTAGTACACCGGGTGGTCCTTCAGGTACTGCGGCATCTCCTCGCCCGCGTCGAGACGTTCCTTGATCTTGGCGTGCGCGATGTCGCGCGCCACGACCAGCGGGCCGGTGAGGGACAGCCGGGTCTTGACCGGGTACTTGGTCAGCTCGGCGAGGATGTCGTCCATCGGCTGGTTGAGGTCGATCCTGACGACGTCGGAGGACTCGTCGAGGTGCTCGTCCGTGGTCTCCGGCAGGAAGCGCGCCGGGTCGGTCTCGAGCTGCTCCAGGAAGACGCCCTCGGCGGTGATCTTCGCGACGGCCTGCCGGTCGGCGGAGCAGGAGACGGCGATGGCGACGGGGAGGGACGCGCCGTGCCGGGGAAGGCGGACGACCCGTACGTCGTGGCAGAAGTACTTGCCGCCGAACTGCGCGCCGATGCCGATCTTCTGGGTCAGCTCGAAGACCTTCTCCTCGAGCTCCTTGTCCCGGAAGCCGTGCCCGAGCGGCGAACCCTCGGCCGGGATCTCGTCCAGGTAGTGAGCGGAGGCGTACTTCGCGGTCTTCAGCGCGTACTCGGCCGACGTGCCGCCGACGACGATCGCCAGGTGGTACGGCGGGCAGGCGGCCGTACCGAGCGAACGGATCTTCTCCTCCAGGAACTTCATCATGGAGGCCTCGTTCAGGACGGCCTTCGTCTCCTGGTAGAGGAAGCTCTTGTTGGCCGAGCCGCCGCCCTTGGCCATGAACAGGAACTTGTAGGCGCCGCCGTCTGCCGCGTACAGCTCGATCTGGGCCGGCAGGTTGGAGCCGGTGTTCTTCTCGTCCCACATGGTCAGCGGGGCCATCTGCGAGTAGCGCAGGTTGAGGTTCAGGTAGGCGTCGTAGATGCCGCGGCTCAGGGCCGCCTCGTCGCCACCCTCGGTGAGCACGTTCTGTCCGCGCTTGCCCATGACGATCGCCGTGCCGGTGTCCTGGCACATGGGGAGCACGCCGGCGGCCGCGATGTTCGCGTTCTTCAGCAGGTCCAGCGCGACGAACTTGTCGTTGCCGGAGGCCTCCGGGTCGTCGATGATGCGGCGCAGCTGCGCCAGGTGGGCCGGGCGCAGGTAGTGCTGGATGTCGTGGACGGCCTCCTCGGCGAGCTTGCGCAGCGCCTCCGGCTCCACCTTGAGGAACGTCCGCCCGTCGGCCTCGAAGGTGGAGACACCCTCGGCGGTCACCAGCCGGTAGGGGGTGGTGTCCTCTCCCATGGGAAGCAGATCGGTGTATGCGAACTCAGGCATCTCGCCCATTCCTCACTCGACAGACAGCGGGCCCGCCTCCATCGGCGGGCGCTCACCAGCGTAGAACCTGCCGTCGGTGGCGGGCTTGTGAGGTAAGGCTCAGTTCGGCGCCCGCCCGTTCCGAGGTGGGGCTATCGCGATCTATCGTGTTTCGGTACGCTGCTCTCGTGGACCTTCACAAGCAGAGCGCCGCCCCCGCGCCGGCCGCGGAGTTGCGCGCCTCGGACGCCGACCGTGACCGTATCGCCGACATCCTCCGCGAGGCCCTCGCGGAGGGCAGGCTGACCGCCGAGGAGCACGCGGAGCGCGTCGAGGGCGTCCTGGGCGCCAAGACGGTCGGCGAGCTGGAGGTCTTCGTCCGGGACCTGCCCGCCGCGCACGAGCGGCGCGCGGCCCCCTCCTCCGCCCCCAGCCGGCCGACCGCGGGCGCGATCCCCGCTGACCCCGACGACAACGTGGTCGCGGTCTTCAGCAGCGCCGTCCGCAGGGGCCGTTGGCGCGCCGGCCGCCGGATCCACGTCTACGCGGTCTTCGGCACCGTCGAGATCGACCTCACCGAGGCGCTCTTCGAATACCAGCAGGTCGTGATCAAGGCGATCTCGGTCTTCGGCAACGTCGAGGTGCGCGTCCCGGAGAACGTCTCGCTGCGCGGAACCGGCGGCGCGGTGCTGGGCAACTTCGAGGTGGACTCGCTCGATTCGCCCCAGCCCGACGCCCCGGTGGTCTACGTGGACGGCTGGGCGGTGCTGGGCAACATCGAGGGCCGGCCGAAGCGGGGCAAGCTCGTCGCGGACATTCTCGATCGGGTTCAGCACAAGGTCGACAGGAGTTTCCGCAAACACCTGGGTCATTGACGGCCGTGAACGTCACCGCCGGGCGGCCGGGGCGGCCGGGCCGTGAACTTCACCGCCCGAGCGGCCGGGGGCGGCCGGATGTCCGCCCGGGGGCGCGGCGGTCGGGAACTCAGTGCATAGGCACGCGCACAGCGGGTAGGCCTTGCTGCATCGTCTCTCGCTCGCGAAGCCGTCGTCAGGAGTAGACCCGTGCTGCAACCGCCGCATTCGCCCGTGCAGGTCGCCGCTGTTCCGGCCCAGCGGGTACCAGCGCGCGACAGGGATCAAGACGCCCCCTGGCATACCGAGGCGGTGTGCCGACGCGACGAGGCAGGCCTGTTCTTCGCCCCCTCCAAGGAGCCCACGGCCGCCCGGCTCTCCCGCGAGGAAGCCGCGAAACGGGTCTGCGCGCGCTGTCCCGTCATGGTGGAGTGCCGCGAACACGCGCTCCTCCAGCCGGAGCCCTACGGCGTCTGGGGCGGCCTCACCGCCGCCGAACGCCGGGTGGCCCTCGCCCGGCGCCGCCGCCGCGACGTGGAACTGAAGAAGGCCGCACAGTCGTCGGGCCGCATAGCGCAGGCGGGCTAGCCACCCCCGGAGCAGCGAGGGGCGCCCCCTCCGCACCGGGGGCGCCCTGCTTCTTTGCTGGTAGGGGCGCGGGGAACCGCTTGAACAGCCACAACGGACCGCACTCGCCGACGATCCGAACCACCGGCCCCGTGGGCGGCTACTTGGCCCGGTCGAAGTCCACGGCGCTGTAGGCCCGCAGCTTGCTCAGGCGATGCTCGGAGTCGATCCGCCGGACCGTGCCGGACTTCGACCGCATCACGATCGAGTCGGTGGTCGCGGTCTCCGACCGGTACCTGACCCCGCGCAGCAGCTCACCGTCGGTGATGCCGGTGGCGACGAAGAACACGTTCTCGCCGGTCACCAGGTCCTCGGTGGTCAGGACGCGGTCGAGGTCGTGGCCGGCGTCGAGCGCCCGCTGCCGCTCCTCGGCGTCCTTGGGCCACAGCTTGCCCTGGATGACACCGCCCAGGCACTTCACGGCGCAGGCCGAGATGATGCCCTCGGGGGTGCCGCCGACGCCGAGCAGCAGGTCGACGCCGGTGCCCTCGCGCAGGGCCAGGATCGAGCCGGCGACATCACCGTCGGAGATCAGCTTGATGCGCGCCCCGGTCTCCCGGATCTCCTTGATGATGCCGTCGTGGCGCGGGCGGTCCAGGATGACGACGGTGACGTCCTCGGGCGTGACCCGCTTGGCCTTGGCCACCCGCCGGATGTTCACGGCCACGGGCGCGTCGATGTCGACGTAGTCGGCGGCTTCGGGGCCGGTGACCAGCTTGTCCATGTAGAACACGGCGGAGGGGTCGAACATCGCGCCCCGCTCGGTGGCCGCGAGGACGGCGATCGCGTTCGGCATGCCCTTCGCCGTCAGCGTGGTGCCGTCGATCGGGTCGACCGCGATGTCGACCTCGGGCCCGGTCCCGTCACCGACGCGCTCGCCGTTGAAGAGCATCGGGGCCTCGTCCTTCTCGCCCTCGCCGATGACGACCACGCCGTTCATCGACACGGTGGAGACGAGGGTCCGCATGGCGCGCACCGCGGCGCCGTCGGCCCCGTTCTTGTCACCGCGTCCCACCCAGCGGCCCGCGGCCATGGCGGCGGCTTCGGTCACGCGGACGAGTTCCAGGGCGAGGTTGCGGTCGGGGGCCTCGGAGGGGACATCGAGTTCGGACGGCAAATGATGATGCTCGGTCATCGGAGCGCACCTTTCTGATACGACGACGGCCGGATGAGGGTTCGAACCCGACTCTATCGTCAGTCCGACAAAATGAGCAGGGGACCCCACGGATGAGCGCATCGGGCACCTGCGACGATAGGGGGCGTGGCAGGTTCGAACGGCAAGCAGAAGACGGCCCGCGACATGATCCTCTCCCTCGGGGTGATCGTGATCGCGGCGTGGGTCATATACCTCTTCGTCCCGCACGACGATCGCCCTCGCGACGTCCAGCGGGTCGACTACCGCGTCGAGCTCCTCACGGCGCGCCGCGCGGCGTCCTACCCGGTGGCCGCGCCCGAAGGCCTGCCCGACACCTGGAAGGCGACCTCGGTGCGTTTCCAGGGCGACGACTTCGACGCCTGGCACCTCGGTTTCCACGCTCCCGACGGGGAGTACGTGGCGGTCGAGCAGTCCACTCAGCAGCGCTCGGAGTTCGTCGAGGAGGCCAGCCAGGGCTCGAAGGCGACCAAGGTCACCGAGCAGATCGGCGGCCGTACCTGGATCCGGTACACCGGCGGCCGCTACGACGCGCTCGTCCTCCAGGGCGCGGCGGGTTCCACCACCGTGGTGGCGGGCACGGGGTCCTTCGAGCAGCTGTCGGCGATGGCCGGGGCGCTGAAGCTGGCGTGAACGCCGGCTGACCTGCGATGAGGTCCGCGTAGGCACCCGCGAAGTGACATGGGAAGAGGCCCCCGGCGAGCGCGCCGGGGGCC
>NZ_JBHWUW010000108.1:0-12165 GCF_042737245.1 Streptomyces sp. NPDC060002 | reverse complement strand
GGGCCGGGTCGCGTGCTGCGAGCCGGCCCGGCGAACCCCTTCGTGAGCGCCTGCGGGCGGTTACTCCTTGACGAGCTTCCAGGCCGTCGGGAGCAGGCCCATCGCGAGGACCGCCTTGACGGCGTCGCCGATCAGGAACGGGGTGAGGCCGGCCGCGATCGCGGCGGAGGCGGACATGTCGGCGGCGTAGGCCAGGTACGGGACGCCGACGAGGTAGATGATCGCCTCGCCCAGGAGCATCGTGGCCGCCATGCGCGGCACGGAGCGGTCGGCGCCCCGGCGGGCCAGGGCGCCCACGGCGGCGGTCGCGAGGATCATGCCGAGGATGTAGCCGAAGGAGACGGAGACGCCGGAACCGCCGCCCGCGAACCACGGCACACCGGCGAGACCGGCCAGCGCGTAGACGGCGAGCGAGGAGACCCCGCGGCGGACGCCGAGGGTGGTGCCGACGAGCAGCGCGGCGAAGGTCTGGCCGGTCACCGGGACCGGGGAGCCGGGGACCGGGACCGCGATCTGGGCCGCGAGGCCGGTGAGCGCGGCACCGCCGAGCACGAGCGCGATGTCCCGGACACGGGAAGCGGGGAGGAGGTCGGCGAGGACCCTTCCGGGACGAGCGGGGGTGACGGCGGCGGTGCTCATGGGGACTCCGCGGGACGGGGACGGACGGGACACGGCGACGCTATCCCAGGGGGGTCGAGACGATCACCGTCCGCGGTCGACAAACGGTCGAGCGCGAGGTTGGTGGGCTCCTGACAAAGGGTGGGGGTTACACGCGGTACGAGGTGACCCTGGTCACTGAGGTGGAGTGGTTCGGGATACGCGAGCATCCCGGGCGGTCTCTGTAGGGTTTCGCCAATCGAACGGTGGCCGTCTCGCCCGTCGGTCGCCATCTGGGCAGGGCTGGCCCCCTTTGCTAGCTTCGAGCCATGGTTGCCCAGGCCCAGTCCCTGAACTTCTCGTCGCGTCGCCATGTCGACCTGCGACGCGTGGGCGCGGCCGCCTGTCGCCCTCCGGTGTGAGGCGGGCGGAGCCGATCATCCGGCGCGCCGCGCTCCACAGACGGCGCAGTGTCGGACCGGCTCCCGACTTCCGAGGAAGTTCCCCATGCCCCGTACCGCGGTTCCTCCCGCCCCGGCCTCTCCCCTTACCCGGGTCGCCGACAGCGACCGGCGGCGCACCAGCGCCAGTGTGATCATGCGGTCCGTGCTGGAGCACGGGCCGGTCGCGCGCTCCACCATCGCCCGGCTCACCGGGCTGTCCCCCGCTTCCGTCACCGATCACTGCGCCCGGCTCACCGGGCTCGGGCTGATCCGGGAGGCGGCGGCGCCCCGGCGCAGCAACGGGGTGGGCCGGCCGCACGTTCCGGTGGACCTGGACGACTCGCGGTTCGTGGTGGGCGGGGTGCATGTGGCGGTGCCGTACACGACCGTCTCGCTGCTGGATCTGCGCGGCCGGGTGGTGGCACGGCGGGAGTTGAAGCATCGGGGCCGCCTCGAACCGTCCGACCTGCTGGCGCGGGCCGCCGACGGGCTCGGCGCGCTGCTGAGGGAGACTCCCGGCTGCCGGGCCCTCGGCGTGGGGGTGGCCGTGGGCGGCTGGGTGGACCGGGATTCGGGGACCGTCGTCGAGCATCCGCTGCTGGGCTGGCGGGACGTGCCGGTGCGGGAGGCGGTCGGCGCGTACACCGGACTGCCGGTCCAGGTGGACGGGCACGCGCGGGCGTTGGTCAACGCGGAGCGGCTGTTCGGGCAGGCGCGCGGTGACCTCAGCGTGCTGCACCTGTTCGTCGGGAACGTGGTCGACGCGGCGTTCGCCACGAACGACGAGGTGCACCACGGGCCGCGTTCGCAGGCGGGCGCCATCGCGCATCTGCCGTTGGCCGGCGGCACGGAGCCCTGCGAATGCGGCCGGGTCGGCTGCCTCCAGGTGGAGCTGAGCGAGCGGACGTTGTGCCGGCGGGCCCGGCAGGCCGGGGTGATCGACGGGGTGAACCCGATGCACGTGGTCGCCGCGGCACAGGCCGGTGACCCGGTGGCCGCACGGCTGTTGCGGGAGCGGGCGCGGATGGTGGGCCGGGCGGCCGGGCTGCTGCTCGACGTGCTCAATCCGGAGCGGGTCGTCGTCACCGAGGTGGGCGTGCTGTTCCGGGAGGACTGCCTCGCCGCGCTGCGGGACGAGGTCGGGGCGGGGCGCTCCGCCGCCGTCTCGCCGAGCAGTTTCCCCGACTCGGTGCTGGCCGTGGCGGGCGGGGCGGTGGCGCTGGACGTGCTCTACCGGGATCCGCTGGCCTCGTCGTGGCCTCGTTCTCATGGCGTCCCACCTGAGTCGAGTTAATTCAGAAACTCCGAATGTTGACAGGCCCCACACGTGAACAGGAACATCTTTCTCATGAGCTGTCGCACTTTCTGTTGCTGACGCCCCGGCGCGCCGGGAGCGCGTCCTTCTCCTGCCTTTAGCCGCGGGAATCCCTTGCGGATCCGTTCGGATCGCTTCGGATTCATTTCGGCTTCGTTGCAGACTTCATGCGGATTTCCTGCGGATTCCTCTCGGTTCCCGCAGAACCATTGCAGCCTCGGCCCGCTCGCCTCGGCCCGCTCGCCTCTGCCTGCTCCTGCCCGCTTGCCTCTGCCCGCTTCCTTCTGCCTGCCTTGTCTCCGTTTCCCCCTGGGGGTTCTCCCGTGCCTGTTTCCCGTACGACCGGTGTCGACCGGCGTCTCTTCCTCGCCTCGCTGCTGGGCGCCGCCGCCGGTGTCGCCGGGCTCAGCGGCTGCGCCGAGAGCAGTGCCGCCACCGGTGGCAAGGGCGCCTCCACGGCCCCGCTCGCCGACAAGGTGCCGGCCGGCACGAGCCTGAAGATCGCTTCCTACCAGGGCTCGCAGCAGTTGCAGCTGAAGCTGGCGAAGCTGCCCGAACTGCCCTTCACGGTGTCGAGTTGGCTGAACATCGGGGCCGGCCCCGACGTCATCAACGCCTTCCGTGCGAAGTCCCTGGACGTTGCCAACAACGCGGGCATTCCGCCGATCCAGGCGCATTACCAGGGCTTCGACGCGAAAATCGTCGCGATCAACATCACCCGCAGGCCGAACTACGTCTTCGCCACCAAGCCGGGCAGCGACATCAAGACCGTCGACGACTTCCGCGGAAAGAAGCTGGCGTTCTCCCAGGGGCAGGCGCAGGGCGTCGTGCTGCTGCGGGCGCTGAAGAAGGCCGGCCTGAAGTACGACGACGTGAAGCTGGTCCCGCTGACCAGCAACCAGTTCCTCACCGCCCTCCAGTCGGGCCAGGTGGACATCGCCCCGCTCGGCAACACCCAGTCGCCCGCCTACCTCAAGCAGTACGGGTCGAAGGGCGCCCGCATCATCGCCACCGACGTCGTCGACCTGCTCAGCCTGCTGTGGGCGCCGGCGTCCGTGCTGAACGACAAGGCGAAGGCCGCCGCCGTCGCCGCGTACATCCCGCAGTGGGCGCAGGGCCTGGTGTGGAGCTACGAGAACCCGGACGCCTGGAACGAGGAGTTCTACGTCAAGACGCAGAACCTGACCCTCGACCAGGCCAAGTCGATCACCGCGCTCGCCAACAAGCCCCTGTTCCCGCCGAGTTGGGACGAGGCCATCAAGTGGGAGCAGGAGACCGCGGACCTCCTCGCGGAGGGCGGATTCGTGAAGAAGTTCGACGTCTCCTCGCTGTTCGACCACCGCTTCGAGGGCATCGCCGCCAAGTCCGTGGCAGCCGAGTACCGGAGTTGACCGCCATGACCACCAGCGCAAGCACGAGCACGAACGCAAGCACGAACACGAACACGAACGCCGGCGCGAACACGGACACCGGCGCGAACACGAACGCCGGCGCGAACACGAACGCCGGCGCGGCCGAGACCGCGGTCCCCGCCGGCGTCGTCACCGCCGTCACCGCCGACGATGCTCCTCGAGGCCGCCGCCGACAACGACGCCGTGGCCTGGCTCCCGGCAAACCGTGGCCCGCCTCCAGGCTCGTCGGGCCCCTGCTGCTCATCGTCCTGTGGGCCGCCGCCTCGGCCGCCGGGCAGCTGGACACCGGGGCGATCCCCGCGCCCTGGACGGTGCTGAGGACCGGCGTGAACCTGTGGACCGACGGGACACTGACCACCGACGTCCTCACCTCGCTGGAGCGCGCCGCCTACGGCTTCGCGATCGGCCTGACCGCCGGGGTGGTGCTCGCGCTGGCCTCGGGGCTGACCCGGTCCGGTGAGGCCCTGATCGACGGGACCGTGCAGCTCAACCGGGCGATCCCGACCCTCGGTCTGATCCCGCTGTTCATCCTCTGGCTGGGCATCGGCGAGACCTTCAAGATCGCGATCATCGCCATCGTCGTCTACATCCCGATCTACCTCAACACGCATGCCGCGCTGTCCGGCATCGACCACCGGTTCGTCGAACTCGCCGAGGTGCAGGGCCTGTCGAAGGTCCAGTTCATCCGGCAGATCGTGATCCCCGGCGCACTGCCCGGATTCTTCGTGGGACTCCGGCTCGGGGTGACCGGCTCCTGGCTGGGACTGGTGGTCCTGGAGCAGATCAACGCCACCAGCGGCCTCGGCTACATGATGTTCCAGGCCCAGAACTACGGCCAGTCGGACGTCATCCTCGTCGGCCTCCTCATCTACGGCGTCTTCGGTCTCCTCTCCGACACCGTGGTCCGTCTCATCGAACGGAGGGTGCTGTCGTGGCGCCGCACACTGAGCAGCTGACCCGCTCCACCGCCGTCCGGCTGCGCGGCCTGACACGGTCGTTCGAGGACCGGACGGTCCTCGACGGCATCGACCTGGACATCCCCGCCGGCCAGTTCGTGGCGCTCCTCGGCCACAGCGGGTCCGGCAAGAGCACCCTGCTGCGGGCGGTCGCCCACCTCGACCACGAGGTCGTCGGCAGCGGGCAGCTCACGGCCCCGGAGCGGGTGTCGGTGGTCTTCCAGGACTCCCGGCTGCTGCCCTGGCGGCGGGTGCTGGACAACGTACTGCTGGGTCTCGACGGCAAGGAGGCGGAGCACAAGGGCCGCGAGGCCCTCGCCGAGGTGGGGCTGAAGGGCCGCGAGCGGGCCTGGCCCAACGAGCTGTCCGGCGGTGAGGCGCAGCGCGCCGCGCTCGCCCGCTCGCTGGTCCGTGAGCCCGAACTCCTCCTGGCCGACGAGCCGTTCGGGGCGCTGGACGCCCTCACCCGGATCAAGATGCACTCCCTGCTGCGCGAGCTGTGGGAGCGCCACCGGCCTTCCGTGCTGCTCGTCACCCACGACGTGGACGAGGCGATCGTGCTCGCCGACCGGGTCCTCGTCCTCGACCACGGCCGTATCGGCCTCGACCTGACCATCGACCGCCCGCACCCGCGCTCGTACCGGGACCCGCTGCTCGGCGAGTACCGCGAACGGCTGCTCGCCGCCCTGGGCGTCACGGAGGACCACAAGTGACCACGGCTCACCACGGACGACAGCTCCACCTCAACGCGTTCCTGATGAACACCGGACACCACGAGGCGTCCTGGCGGCTCCCGGAGAGCGACCCGTACGCCCACGTGGAGCTCGACCACTACGTCCACCTGGCCCGGATCGCCGAACGCGGCACCTTCGACTCCCTGTTCCTCGCCGACGGCCCGCAGCTCTGGGGCAACATCGCCCAGCGCCCGGCCGGCTCCCTGGAACCGCTCACACTGCTCACCGCGCTGGCGACGGCCACCCGGCACATCGGCCTCATCGCCACCGCCTCCACCTCCTACAACTCCCCCTACAACCTGGCCCGTAAGTTCGCCTCCCTCGACATCATCAGCGGCGGCCGGGCGGGCTGGAACATCGTCACCACCGCCGGCGCCGAGGCCGCCCGCAACTTCGGTCTGGACGCCGAGCCCGCGCACGCCGAGCGCTACGCCCGGGCCGGCGAGTTCCTCGACGTGGCCCTGAAGCTCTGGGACAGCTGGGAGGACGACGCGATCGTCGCCGACAAGGCGGCCGGCGTCTGGGGCGACGACACGAAGGTCCACCCGCCCCGGCACCAGGGCACCTACTTCAGCGTCGAGGGCGCCCTCAACGTCCCACGTTCGCCGCAGGGTTACCCGCTGCTGGTGCAGGCGGGGTCGAGCGAGGACGGCAAGGCGTTCGCGGCCCGGTACGCGGAGGCGGTGTTCACCGCGCAGCAGACGCTCGCCGACGCGCAGGCCTTCTACGCCGACCTCAAGTCCCGCACCCGGCAGGCGGGCCGGGATCCCGAGCACATCAAGGTGCTGCCCGGGATCGTCCCGGTGATCGGCTCGACGGAGGCCGAGGCACGCAGACACGAGCAGGTCCTGGAGGACCACATCGTGCACACGCACGGGGTCCAGCGGCTGGAGCAGCTGCTCCAGCTGGAGCCGGGCGCCCTGGAGCTGGACTCGGAGCTGCCCGCCGATCTGCCGCCGGAGAGCGTGATCGAGGGCGCCAAGAGCCGCTACACCCTCGTGGTGGAGCTGGCCCGGCGCGAGCGCCTCACCGTGCGGCAGCTGATCGGGCGGCTCGGCGGCGGACGCGGGCACCTCACCTTCGCGGGTACGCCCGAGCAGGTCGCCGACACGATCGAGAGCTGGTTCACCCAGGGCGCCGCCGACGGGTTCAACATCATGCCCGCGGTGCTGCCCTCCGGTCTGGACGCCTTCGTCGACCACGTCGTGCCGATCCTGCGCGCCCGCGGTCTGCTGCGCACCGAGTACGGCCCGCGCACGACCCTGCGCGAGAGGTACGGCCTCCCGCGCCCCGCCAACCAGTACGTGAACGCAGCCGCAACCGCCCTCGTCTGACCTTCGCCCGAAAGGACTTCCCATGAGCATCGAGATCCGCAAGGTCACCGCGAACATAGGCGCCCAGGTCTCCGGCGTCGACATCGCGAAGCCCCTCGACGAGGAGACCTACACCGCCCTGCGCGACGCGCTCAACGTCCACAAGGCCCTGGTCTTCGACGACGTGAACCTGGACGACGAGGGCCAGCAGGCCTTCGTCCGCCACTTCGGCGACCTCACCACCGCCCACCCGACCGTGCCGGCGATCGACGGCGCCCCGAACGTGCTGCCGGTCGACAGCGAGCGCGGCCGCGCCGCCAACCACTGGCACACGGACGTCACCTTCGTCCTCAACCCGCCGCAGGCCAGCACCCTGCGCAGCCTGGTCCTCCCGCCGTACGGCGGCGAGACCCTGATCACCAGCTCGGCGGCCGCCTACCGTCAGCTGCCGGAGCCGCTGAGGCAGCTCGCCGACAGCCTGTGGGCCGAGCACACCAACGACTACGACTACGCGGTGCCGCAGGAGACGGTCGACGAGGAGCAGGCCGCCGCGCGCGCCCAGTTCACCTCGATCAAGTACCGCACGGTCCACCCGGTGGTCCGCGTACACCCGCTGACCGGCGAACGCGGCCTGTTCATCGGCGGGTTCGCCCAGCGCATCGTGGGCCTGTCGGTGGCCGAGTCCCGCAAGATCCTGGACCTGCTCCAGTCGTACGTCACCCGGCCGGAGAACATCCTGCGCCACCGCTGGTCGGAGAACCAGCTGGTCCTGTTCGACAACCGCATCACCCAGCACTACGCGGTCGACAACTACGACGGCCGGCCCCGCCGGCTGCACCGGGTGACGGTCGCGGGCGACATCCCGGTCGGCATCGACGGCAAGGAGAGCTACTCGATCGAGGGCGACGCGGCGCACTACACCTCCGTAGCCGCCTAGCCGCACCGCGTGACCGGTCCGTCCGGAATGTGGGCAGCCCCTCCGCCCGAGCGGAGGGGCTGCCCAGACTGTGGGCGTTTTTGCCCATCTCACGTACTGGACGAACCGCGCCCATGCCCAGCAGCACCACCGTCGGGACTCCACCGGAGCCGGACGTCACCCTGTCCCACGGCCTCAAACAGCGCCATCTGTCGATGATCGCCCTCGGTGGTGTCATCGGCGCCGGGCTCTTCGTCGGCTCGGGCGCGGGGATCGCCGCCGCCGGTCCGTCGATCGTCCTCGCCTACGCCCTCTCCGGCCTGCTCGTGATGCTGGTGATGCGGATGCTGGGCGAGATGTCGGCCGCGTATCCCTCGTCGGGCTCGTTCTCGGCGCACGCCGAGCGGGCCTTCGGCCCCTGGGCGGGCTTCACCGTGGGGTGGGCCTTCTGGGTGCTGCTGTGCACGGCCGTCGGCCTGGAGGGCATCGGCGCCGCGAAGATCGTCACGGGCTGGCTGCCGGGCACGCCCGAGTGGGCCTGGGTGGCCCTGTTCATGCTCCTGTTCTGCGGGACGAACCTGGCCGCGGTGAAGAACTTCGGCGAGTTCGAGTTCTGGTTCGCGGCCCTGAAGGTCGGCGCGATCACCCTGTTCCTGGTGCTGGGTGTGCTGGCCGTGGCCGGTGCCCTGCCGGGGACTGACTCCCCGGGGGCGTCCCATCTGGGCGAGCTCTTCCCGCACGGCGGCGAGGGCCTGGTCGTCGGCCTACTCGCGTCCGTCTTCGCGTACGGCGGCCTGGAGACGGTCACCATCGCCGCCGCCGAGTCGGAGAACCCGGTCCGGGGCGTGGCGAGCGCGGTCCGCACGGCGATGTGGCGCATCGCCCTGTTCTACGTCGGCTCCATGGCGGTCATCGTCACCCTCGTCCCCTGGGACGCGAAGGCGGTCGTCGAGAAGGGCCCCTACGTCGCCGCTCTCGACCGGCTCGGCATCCCGGGGGCCGGCCAGGTCATGAACGTGGTGGTGCTGGCCGCGCTGCTCAGCGCCATGAACGCCAACGTCTACGGCTCCTCGCGCATCGCGTACTCGCTGGTGGAGCGGGGCCACGGCCCGAAGGCGCTGGGCCGGGTCTCGGGCGGCGCGCCCCGGATCGCGGTGCTCGTCTCCTGTGTCTTCGGCTTCGGCTGCGTGCTGCTCAGCCACTGGCGTCCGGACGACGTCTTCCCCTGGCTGCTGAACATGATCGGCGCGGTGATCCTGGTCGTCTGGATCTTCATCGCGTTCTCCCAGCTGCGGCTGCGGGGCCGTCTGGAGCGGGAGGCGCCCGAACGGCTGGCCGTCCGGATGTGGGCGTTCCCGGTGCTGACCTGGGTCGCGCTGGCGGGGATGGCGGCGATCTTCGTCCTGATGGCGCGGGAGCCGGGCACCCGGGTGCAGCTGTACTGGTCGGGCGGGATGACGGCGTTCCTGGCGGCCGTCGGGTACGCGTGGCAGCGGCGGCGGAGGCGGGCCACCGCCTGACCTGCCCGTCCCCCCTTTCCCCGGGCCCCTCTCCCCCCGGCCCCTCTCCCCCCGGCCCCTCTCCCTCCGGCCCCTCTCCTCGTGCCTCTCCCCCCGCCCTCTCCTCGGCCTCTCCCCCCGGCCCCCTGTCGGCCCTCACGCGAAGGACGCGTGGGGGCCTTCTCGTTGCCGCCACGCCCCTCGTTCTTGCCCGGGACCCCCTTCTTGTTGCTAGCCTGCACTTGCAAGTTACTTGCAATAAGAGGTTCGAGGGGACCCCGCATGCCCGTCTACACGCTGCCCGAACTGCCCTACGACTACTCCGCGCTCGCGCCCGTGATCAGCCCGGAGATCATCGAGCTGCACCACGACAAGCACCACGCGGCCTATGTGAAGGGCGCCAACGACACCCTGGAGCAGCTGGCGGAGGCACGGGACAAGGAGCAGTGGGCGGCCCTGGGCGGCCTGGAGAAGAACCTGGCCTTTCACCTCTCCGGCCACATCCTGCACAGCATCTACTGGGCCAACATGACCGGCGACGGCGGCGGCGAGCCCCGCGCGGCGGACGGCCTCGGCGACCTCGCGGACGCGATCACCGACTCCTTCGGCTCGTTCGCCGGCTTCAAGGCCCAGCTGACCAAGGCGTCCGCGACCACCCAGGGTTCCGGCTGGGGCGTCCTCGCCCACGAGCCGCTCAGCGGTCACCTGATCGTCGAGCAGGTCTACGACCACCAGGGCAACGTCGGCCAGGGTTCCGTGCCGATCCTCGTCTTCGACGCCTGGGAGCACGCCTTCTACCTCCAGTACAGGAACCAGAAGGTCGACTTCATCGAGGCGATGTGGGCCGTCGTGAACTGGCAGGACGTGGCCCGGCGTCTCGAGGCCGCCAGGTCCCGCGCGGATGTGCTGCTGCTCGCCCCCTGAGGCAGCCGTGAAGCGTCCTGCCTCGTGATCGTCTTCTCACCCTTCACGGCGGCAGGCGGAGTGAGGGAACGGCCCCGCGAGGACATGACTCGCGGGGCCGTTCCCGTGCGTTCCGCTCCCGTGTGCGGGGGCGGGCGCGGGGGCTTCCCAAGGGGCCGCGTTCCGGGTGACAGTGGCCCGCATGGGTCTTCCGAAGCGGCGTTGCCCCAACTGCGGGGACACCGAGCAGCACTTCCGGCACCTGCACGGCCCCGAGCGGGCCTTCGCCCTGACACAGACGCGGGTGCTGGTGCACAGGGCGGATCTCGACAAGTACCGGCGCTGCACCCGCGAAGGCTGTGTGCGGGTGCAGTCCTACTTCAACTGGAGGTCCGGCTTCGATCTTCCGGAGGAGTTCCGGACGCCGCCGCAGACGGCCGCCTAGGCGCTGCCTCCTCGCCGCCTCCTCGCCGGCCCCGCGCCGCCTCCTCCCCGCCTCCTCGCCGGCCCCGGCCGGGGGGTATCCCCCCGCTCCGGGTCCACCGATCGGTGGACGGGAAGTTCAACCGGGCACCTCTGTCCGCCAACTGCCCTGTCCGGACACGCTTTTGGGCATGAAGTCACTCACTGTGCGCATCGCGCGTTCCAGCGCGCGGCACCCCTGGCGGGCGATCGTCGGCTGGCTGGTGTTCGTGGTGCTGTGCCTGGCGGCCGGCGGTGCCGTCGGGATGAACAGCGCGAGGACGGCCGACTACCGGGTCGGCGAGGCCGGCCGGGCCGAGGCCGTCGCGACCGAAGGACACCTGGAACGCAGATCCGCCGAGCAGGTGCTGATCTCCGCGAGGTCGGGCGCCCTCGACACCGAGGCGGCCCGGTCCGCCGTCCGGGATCTCACCGCCCGGATGGAGCGGCTGACCGAGGTCGCGGAGGTGGCCGCGCCGGTCCCCTCCGCCGACGGCCGGATCCTCATGGTCGAGGTGGCCCTGAAGGGCGAGGAGCGGGACGCCAAGGACAAGGTCGACGCGCTCACCGCGCAGACCGCGGCCGTCCAGCGGACCCACCCGGAGCTGCTGCTCCAGGAGACCGGCAGCCCCTCCATCAGCAAGGGGGTCGACGAACAGCGCGGTGACGACCTCGCGCTCTCCGAGAAGATCACCCTGCCGGTCACGCTGCTGACCCTGCTGCTCGTCTTCGGCTCGCTCACCATGGCCGCCGTGCCGCTGCTGCTCGCGCTGTCGTCGATCGCGGCGGCCGTCGTCGTGGTCGACGACCACACCGTGATGCGGGCCGGGGTGGTGGCCCTGCTGGCCGGTGAGGACGGCATCGAGATCGTCGGCGAGGCGGGTGACGGCCGCGCCGCCCTCGAGCTCGTCGAGCGGCACGACCCCGACGTGGCTCTGGTCGATCTGCGGATGCCGGTCCTCGACGGGGTCAGGACGACGACGGAGATCGTCGCCCGCCATCCGCGCACCCGGGTGCTGATCCTGACGACGTACGACACGGACGCGGACATCGAGCGCGGGGTGGAGGCCGGCGCCATCGGCTATCTGCTGAAGGACACCACCCGCGAGCAGCTCGTCGACGCGATCCGGGCAGCGGCGCGCGGGGAGACGGTGCTCGCGCCCCGGGTGGCTCAGAAGCTGGTGGCCCGGCTGCGGCGCCCGGTCCAGGAGGCGCTGACCGCCCGGGAGACGGACGTCCTCGGCGCGGTCGCCGACGGGCTGACCAACGCCGAGATCGGCCGGCGTCTGGTGATCTCGGAGGCCACCGTCAAGACCCATCTGCTGCGCCTGTTCGCCAAGCTCGACGTGAACGACCGGACCCGGGCGGTGGTGGTGGCCATGGAGCGGGGGCTGCTGCGCCGGCCGTGACTCAGGGCTTGCCGCCCAGCCGGTCGTTCCGGCTGCGGGCCGAGTGCGGTACCGAGGTGTCGATCTCCGTCACGGGGTCCGTGGTGCCCCGCGAGCGGCGCTCGCGGGGGCCCCCCCCCCGCACCGGGTGGGGTAGTGCGGGGCCGTGGTGGGGGGGGGCGTGTTGGAGTATGAAACCGGGGCCGGGGGGGCGGCGGCGGTGGCGG
>NZ_JBHWUW010000107.1:0-12743 GCF_042737245.1 Streptomyces sp. NPDC060002 | reverse complement strand
ATGGGCGGCACCCCGGATCCGGGGTGCCGCCCATCGGCGTACGGAGGTCGCTCAGTACGCGCTGTCGACGTTGTCGATCGTGCCGTACTTGTCGGCCGCGTAGTTCGCCGCGGCGGTGATGTTGGCGACCGGGTCGTAGATGTTCCAGGACGTCCCGGCGACGTGGTACGCGGTGAAGGTCGGCGGGATCACCTGGAGCAGCCCCTTGGACGGGATGCCGTTGATGGCGTTGATGTCCCAGTTGTTGATCGCCTGCGGGTTGCCCGAGGACTCCCGGATGATGTTGCGGTGCAGACCGCTGTAGGAGCCCGGGATGCCCTTGGCCTTCATGATGTCCAGGGAGTGCTTGATCCAGCCGTCGAGGTTGTTCGCGTAGCTCTTGGTGGCGACCTTCTTGACCACCACACGCTTGGCGGACCGGCTCGCGGCCTCCTTGGCGGCCTTGCGCGCGGCGGCGGCCTTCTTGGCCGCGGCCGCTGCGGCCGCCTTCTTCTTCGCGACGGCTGCCTTCGCGGCGGCCTCGGCGGCGGCCTTCTTCTTCGCGGCGGCGGCCGCGGCGGCCTTCTTCTTGGCCTCGATGGCGTCGACCTTCACGCTCGTCGTGGCCAGCTGGTCGGTCACGCTGGCCTTGACGGCCTGCACCGGCGTCGTGCTGTAGGCGACCCGGGCCGAGGAGACGGCGTCCGTAGTGGTCGTCTGCGCGTCGGCCGGCACCACGGAGAAGGCGAGGGCGGCGGCACCGAGCGTGGCGGCACCGGCGATCGCGATCTTACGAGTGTTCTTGGGCATGCGGATGGACCTCTTCGAATAGCGCGGAGGTCGCTCTCTTCGTCCGACGGCGGACAGCGGGTGCTTGTGGCACGGGCGCCGCCGGGGGAGAACCCACGGCGCTGAGCGACGAGAGCCATTGTTAGCGGCCGCAAAAAGGGCAGGCAAAGGTGTGACGTACGATCCCCGATAGTGGATCAGGGAAGGGCAAATCGGGACAGATAGAACCATCTGCCCCGTTCACCGCGTCCCCTTTATCTCCTATTGCCCCTAGTACGTGATCCGCGCCCTATGTGCGGGCTCACACGGGCCCCACCCTGTTCTCACAGATAGTTGCCCGAGCAATGCTCTGCGTCAGCGCTCTCCTCCGGAAGGACGAGGTGCACGTCCCCGAACTCGTGCCACAGGTAGCGCCCGCCCAGCGCCTCCTCGTAGCCACGGCTGATCGCGGCCCGCCCCGCCACCGCCTCCAGCATCAGCAGATGCGAGGCCTCCGGCTCGTGCAGCCCGGTCAGCAGCCCGTCCACCACCCGTACCCCGCGCGCGGGGGTGACGACGAGATCCGTCCATCCCGCACGCGCGCGTACGAGCCCGTCCGCCCCGGTCGCCGACTCCACGGCTCGCACAGCGGTCGTCCCCACCGCGATCACCCGCCTGCCCGCCCGTCTCCCTCCGCCACCGCGCACGGCGTTGATCAGCCGCGCCGACGCCTCGGGCACCGCGAACCGCTCCGGGTACGGCGGCTCGTGCGCCTCCGCCGAGGCGACCCCGGTGTGCAGGGTGATCGGCGCGAACTGCACCCCCCGGCTCACCAGCTCCGCCACCAGCCGCGCGGTGAAGGGCCGCGCCGCACTCGGCATCTCCGCACTGCCCGTGCCGTCGGCCGACGGCAGCGCGAACACCGTCTGATAGACGGACAGCGGCTGGTCCCGCTCCGTATAGGAGTAGCGAATGGGCCGCCCGTGCTCCCGCAGCAGCCCGGGCACCGCCCCGGCAGACGACTGCACCGACCCGGCAGGAGACACCCGCGCCCACCACAGCCGCCCGCTCCCCGGGCTCAGCGGCTCCTCCAGCGCCAGCCGCACACCCCCGGCCAGCCGCACCTCGGCCCCCGCGGGCCCGCCCGCCCGCGCCCGGGTGGTGCCCTTCCCGTCCGGCTCCCGCAGCTCGACGGCCCACCGTCCGTCGTCACCGCGCGTGGAGAAGTGCACCACCACACGCGCGTGCCCGACCCGCCCGTCCACGGCCGCCGCCAGCGTCGGCGAGGTGTTCACCACGAGCAGGTCCCCGGCCCGCAGCAGACACGGCAGCTCCCGGAACGCGTGATGCGTGACCTCCGTCCCCCGCGAGACCAGCAGCCGTACGTCGTCGCGGTCCCGCCCCGGCCCACGCTGCTCGGCCGGCACCCGCGCCGACAGCTCCTGCGGAACCCGCTGCACGGCCAGCGTCATCGCCGTCCCTCCAGCAGGGCCGGAGCCCCGTACCGCCCGCTCGCCGGACGCTCGTCCAGCAGCCGCAGGAAGGCCGGCGCCACACCGGCCGGATCCGGCCGCGGATCATCGTCGTCCGGGACGGCCGCCGCGTACAGGTCCGTGGCCATGTCCCCGGGGTCCACCGCCCACACCCGCAGCCCCGGCTCCTCCGCGCCGAGCACCGCCGAGAGCTGGTCCAGCGCCGCCTTGGACGCTCCGTAGCCGCCCCACGTCCCGTACGCCTCGGCGGCCGCGTCCGAGCTGACGGTGATCACCGCCCCCGCCCGCGCCCCGAGCAGCAGTGGCAGCGCCTCCTGCACCAGTCCCAGCGCCGCCACGACGTTCACCTCCAGCGCCCGCCGCAGCCCGTCCAGGGGCAGCTCGGCCAGCCGCACCAGCGGCTCGGCTCCCAACGCACTCGCGTTGTTCACCAGCAGGTCGCAGCCCCCGAGCCGCCAGGCGGCCGCCACCAGCTCGGCCCGGTGCGCCGCATCCGTGACGTCCCCCGCACGGGCCTCGACCCGGGTCCCGTGCGCCGCCACGGCCGCCGCCGTCTCCTTCAGCACCTCCACGGTTCTGGCGTCGAGCACCAGATCCCAGCCCCGTGCGGCCAGCGCCTCGGCCAGTGCCCGTCCCAGCCCCTTCGACGCACCCGTGATGATCGCAACCGGCATGACAACCGTCCCCTCGTCCGACCGCCTCCTTGCGGCGGTGATCCCAACGTAGGAACCGGCCCCGCGCCTCCGCCTCGGACGCGGGACGCAGGCCGGAGGGTCCCTTCGTCGTACGCCTTCGCACCCGGTCCCCGCGCCCTGGGCCGCGGTACCCGGGACCTCCGTCCTAGGTCCTGCGCCCCAGCCCCTGGCCGCCACAGGTCCGATCCGCGCTGTCACACCCCGCCGGTACCGTGAGGGCATGAGTCAAGGCCCCCGGTCCGGCCTCGCCGCGGTTAGCTCCGCGCTGCTGGCCATGAGCAGGCACCTCGAGGTCCGCGACGTCCTCAAGACGATCGTCGCCTCCGCCCGCGAACTGCTGGACGCGCAGTACGCCGCCCTCGGCGTGCCCGACGACCACGGCGGGTTCGCCCAGTTCGTCGTCGACGGTGTCGGCGAGGAGCAGTGGAAGGCCATCGGCCCGCTGCCCCGCCAGCACGGCATTCTGGCGGCGATGCTCCAGGAGGCCCGGCCCCAGCGCCTCGCCGACGTCCGCAAGGACCCGCGCTTCGAGGGCTGGCCGTCCGCCCACCCCGAGATGTCCGACTTCCTGGGCCTGCCCGTCCGGGACGGCGACGAGGTCCTCGGGGCCCTGTTCCTGGCCAACAAGAACTGCGTCAAGCCCCAAGGCGGCTGCGGCTTCACCGAGGACGACGAGGAACTGCTCGCGATCCTCGCCCAGCACGCCGCGATAGCCCTCACCAACGCCCGCCTGTACGAGCGCAGCCGCGAACTGACGATCGCCGAGGAACGCTCCCGGCTGGCCCACGAGCTGCACGACGCGGTCAGCCAGAAGCTGTTCTCCCTGCGCCTGACGGCCCAGGCCGCCACCGCCCTCGTCGACCGCGACCCCGCGCGCGCGAAGGGCGAACTGCAGCAGGTCGCCGCGCTCGCCGCCGAAGCCGCCGACGAACTGCGCGCCGCCGTCGTGGAGTTGCGCCCCGCCGCCCTCGACGAGGACGGCCTGGTCGCCACCCTCCGCACCCACATCCAGGTCCTCGACCGCGCCCACACCGCGCGCGTGACCTTCACCAGTCAGGGCGTCCGCGCGCTGCCCGCCGCGCAGGAGGAGGCCCTGCTGCGGGTCGCCCAGGAGGCTCTGCACAACGCGCTGCGCCACTCCGGGGCACAGCGCGTCGACGTGACCCTCGGAAAACGCGGCCCGGGCACGGTCCTGCGCGTCACGGACGACGGCGGCGGCTTCGACCCGACGACGGTCCGCCGGGCCGGCCGACACCTCGGACTGGTGTCGATGCGGGACCGGGCGAGCGGGGTCGGTGGCACGCTCACGGTGGACTCGGCGCCCGGCAAGGGCACCACGATCGAGATAGAGGCTCCCGGTGGCTGACGCAATCAAGGTGCTGCTCGTCGACGACCACCAGGTCGTCCGCCGGGGCCTGCGCACCTTCCTGGAGGTGCAGGACGACATCGAGGTCGTCGGCGAGGCCGCCGACGGCGCCGAAGGAGTCGCCCTCGCCGAGGAGTTGAAGCCCGACGTCGTCCTGATGGACGTCAAGATGCCCGGCATGGACGGCGTCGAGGCCCTCCGCAGGCTCCGCGACCTGGCCAACCCCGCGCGCGTGCTGATCGTCACCAGCTTCACCGAACAGCGCACCGTGGTCCCGGCCCTGCGCGCGGGCGCCGCCGGGTACGTCTACAAGGACGTGGACCCCGACGCCCTGGCCGGCGCCATCCGCTCGGTCCACGCCGGGCACATCCTGCTCCAGCCGGAGGTCGCCGGCGCACTCCTCTCCCAGGACGAGGGCACCTCGGGCCAGGGCAGAGGCGGCGCGCTCACGGAACGCGAGCGCGAGGTGCTCGGCCTGATAGCGGACGGCCGCTCCAACCGCGAGATCGCCCGGGCCCTGGTCCTCTCCGAGAAGACCGTCAAGACACACGTCTCGAACATCCTGATGAAGCTCGACCTCGCGGACCGCACCCAGGCCGCGCTGTGGGCCGTACGCCATGGCGTGACCCGCTGAGACACGCTCCGGCGCACCACCCGGAGCGTCGCGGGGCGCTCCGGCCGGGCAACGTGGAAGGTTGACTTCCGATCCGAGATTCATACCGTCGTGGGAATGTCCCCCGGATGGCGCATCCTTCGGGGCTCGCCGCCGTTCTCCAGTGCGTGCCGCGGCGACTGCCGCGGCAATCGCCAGGAGGGGTCAGAAGTGAAGAACCTGAAGAAGGCAGCGGCCGTGACGATGGTGGCCGGCGGGCTGATGGCCGCGGGTGCCGGCATGGCCTCCGCCGCCGACGGCGCCACCGCCCTCGGCGAGGCCAAGGGCTCGCCGGGCGTCGTCTCGGGCAATCTCGTCCAGGCCCCGGTGCACGTCCCGGTCAACGTGGTCGGCAACAGCGTGAACGTCATCGGCGTGCTGAACCCGGCCTTCGGCAACCTGGGTCTCAACCACTGAGGTCCCGCCCGCACCCGCGGTGACCTCCGGCCTCCCTCGGCCCCACCGAGGGGGGCCGGTCTGTTTGTCGCTCCAATGATCCGAACGAGGTGTCTTCCCGGCGGCCCCGCATCGTTCCCGATCACTCCCGCGTTGGGCAGTCCACGACCCGCGGCCGGGTCGGACACGCAAACGCAGGAGGAACTCTTCCCATGAACATCGCCAAGAAGGCTGCCGTGGCCCTCACCGTCGCGGGTATCGCCGCGGGCGCCTCGGCCGGTGCCGCCGTCGCCGACGCGGGTGCCGAAGGCGCGGCCGTGAAGTCGCCGGGCGTTGCCTCGGGCAACGTCATCCAGGTGCCGGTGCACATCCCGGTCAACCTCTGCGGCAACACGATCAACCTGGTCGGCGTGCTGAACCCGGCGTTCGCCAACACCTGCATCAACGACTGAGTTCGTAGCCGCACCACAGAAGGGCCCATGCGTCATCGACGACGCGTGGGTCCTCTGCATGCCGCGACCTTTCAAGGCCGCCCGGCAATCCAGCCGGTCCGGGGGCGCCCCTCCGGGGGAGCTTGAGGACAAGGCCCCTTCAGGGCCGGAGGAGGGCCTGGGGGCACAGCCCCCGGAGGACGCCCACACCGACAGCCCTCGCCGAAAACCCCCCGCTCACCGCACCCCCCGCTCCCGCTCCTCCACAACGGAGTTGTACGCGGCGACCTGAGCTCGCCGCCCCGTCCGCTCGACCGGCCGCAAGGCCTCCGCCCGCACCGCCATCTCCGCCGAGCTCACCGCACCCCCGGGTCCGTTCTCATAGGCGAGGGACACCAGCAGCCCCACCCGCTGCGCCAGCTCCAGCACCCGCACCGCCCGAGACGGATACCCCGGCGCCAAGATCTCCCGCCCCCGCTCGGCCCGGGCCCGGTACGCGTCGATCGCCGCCTCCGCCACCGGCCCCGATCCCGCCAGGTCCAGCCGCGCCAGCACCGCCGTGGCGTCCCGCAACGCCTCCGCCAGCTCCCGTTCCGCCTCGCCCAGCGACGGTACGTCGGCCGGTGGAGCCTCCCGCACCGGCAGGCAGTGCCACACGACCTCGACATGCACATCACCGTCGGGGCCGGCCTCGTACACCTCCGGCACCAGCCCGTACCCGGCGCCGTGACAGACCACCGCCTCCTCCGCCTCCAGCGCCCGCGTGTTGAACTCCGGCGGGCCGCTCAACCCCAGCGGATGCCCCGGCGCGGGCAGGGCCACCCGCAGCCCGCTCACCCCGAGCGCCCGCAGCCGCCCGAGCCCGAGCGTGAGTCCGACGGGCACCGACTCCCCAGGCAGCCCCTCCACCCGGTGCACGGCGTCCTCGCCGACGATGGCGAGCACGGCGTCATCCGGCGAGACAAATCCGGCCAACAGGGCATTTCCCCAAGCGACAAGACGACCAGAGCGCGGTTCCGAGAGCATGCCCCCACCCTAAGGACCGGACCGATGGAACGGGCCGCCCGACCGGTGGCGTAGATTTTCCCGGAGAGGCCGCGCCCACCCATGCGCGGCGGTCCGAGCCACAGGCGCCCGCGACAACCGACCGGCCACACAGCAAGGGGAGACAACGCGCTCATGAGCGATGTTCTGGAGCTTCAGGACGTATCCGTGGTCCGTGAGGGCCGGGCTCTGGTGGACCAGGTCTCCTGGTCGGTCAAGGAGGGCGAGCGCTGGGTCATCCTCGGTCCCAACGGGGCCGGCAAGACGACCCTCCTGAACATCGCCTCGACCTACCTCTTCCCCAGCGCCGGCACCGTCTCCATCCTCGGGGAGACCCTCGGCAGCCCCGGCACCGACGTCTTCGAGCTGCGCCCGCGCGTCGGCATGGCCGGCATCGCCCTCGCCGACAAGCTCCCCAAGCGCCAGACCGTCCTCCAGACGGTACTGACCGCCGCGTACGGCATGACCGCCGGCTGGCAGGAGGAGTACGAGGACATCGACGAGCAGCGCGCCCGCGCCTTCCTCGACCGCCTCGGCATGAGCGACTACCTGGACCGCAGGTTCGGCACGCTCTCCGAGGGCGAGCGCAAGCGCACCCTCATCGCCCGCGCCCTGATGACCGACCCCGAGCTGCTGCTCCTCGACGAGCCCGCCGCCGGCCTGGACCTCGGCGGCCGCGAGGACCTCGTACGCCGTCTCGGCCGCCTCGCGCGCGACCCCATCGCCCCCTCGATGATCATGGTGACCCACCACGTCGAGGAGATCGCCCCCGGCTTCACCCACGTCCTCATGATCCGCCAGGGCAAGGTCCTCGCCGCGGGCCCGGTAGAGCTCGAGCTCAGCTCCCGCAACCTCTCCCTCTGCTTCGGCCTTCCGCTCGTCGTGGAACAGGTCGGCGACCGCTGGACCGCACAGGGCCTGCCGATGTCCTGACCGCTCCTTGTGCGCCCTGTCCCCGGCAGGACGTGCGGCTCTACCATGACGGTGTGAACGACATCGACGCGTGGGTGTGGTGGCTCGTCGGCGCGGCAGCGCTCGGAATCCCGCTCGTGGTGACCGCCATGCCCGAATTCGGCATGCTCGCGGTCGGAGCGGTGGCCGCGGCCGTCGCGGCAGGCCTCGGCTTCGGAGCCGTCGCCCAGGTGCTCGTCTTCATCGTCGTCTCCGTCGCACTGATCGCCGTCGTACGCCCGATCGCGACCAAGCACGCCAAGCAGCGTCCCCGACTCGCCACCGGCATCGACGCGTTGAAGGGCAAACAGGCCGTCGTGCTCGAGCGCGTCGACGGCTCGGGCGGCCGCATCAAACTCGCCGGCGAGATCTGGTCGGCACGCGCCCTCGACACCGACCGCTCCTACGACGTGGGGCAGGAAGTCGACGTCGTGGACATCGAGGGGGCCACGGCGATCGTCATCTGACTCCGCGCAACTCCCGCACGACGTAAGTGAACAGAACACCTCACGAGCCGCACGACGGTCTGTCACACTCGTCCAGCAAGATCTTCAACAGGCATAAGATCTTCCGAAAGCGCCGAGGCGGAGAAAGGTACGGGGAGCCGCGATGGAACCGGTCATCATCGTCCTGGTCATTCTGGTGGTGTTGGTCTTCATCGCCCTGATCAAGACGATCCAGGTCATCCCACAGGCGAGTGCCGCCATCGTGGAGCGGTTCGGTCGCTACACGCGGACACTCAACGCGGGCCTCAACATCGTCGTCCCGTTCATAGACACCATCCGCAACCGCATCGACCTGCGTGAACAGGTCGTGCCGTTCCCGCCCCAGCCGGTGATCACCCAGGACAACCTGGTCGTGAACATCGACACCGTCATCTACTACCAGGTGACCGACGCCCGGGCCGCGACCTACGAAGTCGCCAGCTACATCCAGGCGATCGAGCAGCTCACCGTCACCACGCTCCGCAACATCATCGGCGGCATGGACCTCGAGCGGACCCTGACCTCCCGCGAGGAGATCAACGCGGCGCTGCGCGGAGTCCTCGACGAGGCGACCGGCAAGTGGGGCATCCGCGTCAACCGCGTGGAACTGAAGGCCATCGAGCCCCCGACCTCCATCCAGGACTCGATGGAGAAGCAGATGCGCGCCGACCGTGACAAGCGCGCCGCGATCCTCACCGCCGAAGGCACGCGCCAGGCCGCCATCCTCACCGCCGAGGGCGAGAAGCAGTCCCAGATCCTGCGCGCCGAGGGTGAGGCCAAGGCAGCCGCCCTGCGCGCCGAGGGCGAGGCCCAGGCCGTGCGCACGGTCTTCGAGGCCATCCACGCAGGCGACCCGGACCAGAAGCTCCTCTCCTACCAGTACCTCCAGATGCTCCCGAAGATCGCCGAAGGCAACGCCAACAAGCTCTGGATCGTCCCCAGCGAAATCGGCGACGCACTCAAGGGGTTGTCCGGCGCCATGGGCAACTTCGGCAACTTTGGCGGCAATTCGGGAGGCCGCAACTCCGGCAACGGCGACAACGGCAACGAGCGCCGCGAGAAGCCGTCGATCGACTGAGGAATCTCCTCGACTCCGCCTAGTTCCCCGTGCCCTGAAGGGGCGCGGGGAACTGTGCGACCAGCCGCAGCGTCCCGCAGACAGAAAACCGGCCCCGCGCGGAGCGCTACGCGGCCTCCCCGGCCAACCAGCCAGGCAGGGCAGCGAAGTCCTCCTGCCCCAAGGCCAGGAGCATCGCGTCCGCCGGCGTCGGCTCGAACGGCTGCCGCAGCAACGGCATCTTCGCCTGCTCCGGAGTCCGGTCCGCTTTACGGTGATTGTCCTCCGCGCACGAGGCGACGGTGTTCAGCCACACGTCCTGACCCCCCTGGGCCCGCGGCACCACGTGGTCCACGGTCGTCGCCCGGCGACCGCAGTAGGCGCAGCGGTGCCGGTCCCTTATCAGCACACCCCGCCTCGACCACGGAGCTTGTCTTCGGAACGGCACTCGTACGTATCTGCACAGCCTGATCACACGAGGCGCCGGGATGTCGACCTCGGCTCCGCGCATCCGGAGTTCGGGGTGGGCCTGCTCGACGACGGCCTTGTCCTGAAGCACCAGAACGACGGCTCGGTTCAACGTCACCGTCGACAGCGGCTCGAAGCTCGCGTTCAGTACCAGCGTGTCCCGCATACCAGCCCACCTCCTGTGTGCACCGGCCCACCCCCTGGCGGGCTGGGATCAACTCTGGCCGGGCACGCCGAGATGGACAACGCAATATCTGCTGCTTCACGGGCGGTGACCCCCGCGACCCCCGGCAACAAAAATGCCCGCCTCTGATCACTTCCAAGACCAGAGGCGGGCAAACGTTCCATGAACGATGAGCTGACTCATCCCTCCGCGGGAAGTTCGTACTCACCGATGAGCTGAGCGCGGGCGATCGTGTGGAACCGCAGATTGAATCCCACGGCGGCGGGCGAGGCGTCGGCGTCCGGGCCGAGCTTCTCCTGATCCACCGCGTACACCGTGAAGACGTACCGGTGCGGTCCGTCCCCGGGCGGCGGAGCGGCCCCGCCGAACTCCTTGGTGCCGTAGTCGTTGCGCGCGTGTACGGCGCCCTCCGGCAGCCCCTCGAACTTGCCGCCGCCCGCACCCGTGGGCAGCTCGGTCACCGAGGCCGGGATGTCGAACAGGACCCAGTGCCAGAATCCGCTGCCCGTCGGAGCATCGGGGTCGTAGCAGGTCACGGCGAAACTCTTGGTCCCGGACGGGAAACCCGCCCACCGCAGCTGCGGCGAGGTGTTCCCCGCCGCGTGGACCTGGGCGTCCTTGAGCGTCGCCCCCTCCTCCACGTCCTCGCTCGTGACCGTGAACGACGGCACCGGCGGATGGAAATCGTGGGGCAGTGGCCGCCTCTTCGGCTCGGTCACTTCGATACCTCCTGATCGATCGGCAAGGCACTCCCTTCGGAGCCTACGACCTTCACCGCCGTCGCGAGGACGCACAGAGGGCCCGGAACGCCGTACGGCACTCCGGGCCCTCTCTGTGGCTCAGAACCAGTTGCGCTTGCTGCCGACCTCGGACAGCCACTGGTTGAGGTACCCCGCCCAGTCGGTGGCCTGGTAGTCGTGCAGACCCACCTGGAACGAGCGGAAGGTGTCACTGCCCTCGCTGAACAGCCCCGGCTTCTTGTCCATCTCCAGCACGACGTCCATCGTGTGCTCGTCGGCCACGAAGCTCAGCTCGACCTGGTTCAGCCCCCGGTACTGCGACGGCGGGAAGAACTCGATCTCCTGGTAGAACGGCAGCTTCTGCCGCGTGCCGCGGATGTGCCCGCGCTCCAGGTCCGCGTTCTTGAAGCGGAAGCCCAGCTGGATGAAGGCGTCCAGGATCGCCTTCTGCGCCGGCAACGGGTGCACGTTGATCGGGTCCAGGTCACCGGAGTCCACGGCGCGGGCGATCTCCAGCTCCGTGGTCACACCGATGTTCATGCCGCGCAACGTCTGGCCGTCGATCGTCGTGACCGGCGTCTCCCACGGGATCTCGAGCCCGAACGGCACCGCGTGCACGGCGCCGGCCTGGAGCTCGAAGGCACCCCCGAGGCGCAGCTTCGTGAACTCGATGTCCTGCTTGTACTCCTGGTCGCCGCTCTCGACCTCGACCTTGGCCTGAAGCCCGACCGAGAGCCCCTCGATCTGCTGGTTGACGGACCCGCCCTGGATCCGCACCTCACCCTGTACGACACCGCCCGGAACGACGTTGACCTCGGTCAGCACCGTCTCGACCGAAGCCCCACCGGCCCCCAGACTCGCGAGCAGCTTCTTGAACGCCATGTCTCTCCCTCTACGACCTTCTTCTTACGGGATCCCTCGACCCCTACATACGCGATCCCGGCGTGGCCGGTTCCGTGCCCCACACCCTGGCAAGACGGATGCCCGCTGACCACCCCGACGCACCCACGCGTCTGCACTACGCTCGGAGGGCATGATCGCGACCCCCGACCGTACGCCCCTCCCCAGGTCCTTCTTCGACCGCCCTGTCCTGGAGGTGGCCCAGGATCTGCTCGGCCGGCTCCTCGTCCGTACGACCCCCGACGGTCCGGTCACCCTGCGCCTCACGGAGGTCGAGGCCTACGACGGCCCGAGCGACCCGGGCTCCCACGCCTATCGCGGTCCCACGGCCCGCAACGGCGTGATGTTCGGTCCGCCCGGACATGTGTACGTCTACTTCACCTACGGCATGTGGCACTGCATGAACCTCGTCTGCGGTCCGGACGGCACTGCGAGCGCCGTCCTGCTCCGCGCCGGCGAGATCGTCGAGGGCGCCGAGTCGGCCCGCAAACGTCGACTCTCGGCCCGAAATGACAAGGAACTGGCCAAAGGGCCCGCCCGCCTGGCCACCGCCCTGGGCGTGGACCGAGCCCTCGACGGTACGGACGCCTGCGCCACGGGGGACACCCCCTTGAGGATCCTGACCGGCACCCCTGTCCCCTCCGACCAGGTACGCAACGGCCCGCGCACCGGAGTCTCCGGCGACGGAGCGGTCCACCCCTGGCGGTACTGGGTCGCAGGCGACCCGACGGTGAGCCCCTATCGGGCTCACGTCCCCAGGCGTCGCCGAAGTTGACTCGCTGTTGGCCGGCGCGTAACGTGGCCCGAGCCGCTTGAACCGGGTACGGCATTCGCCGGCAGTCGGAAGCGGCCAACCCACTACCTACAACGCCCCTCAGCGGGAGCGAATTCGGCATGCCCGCATGCCCGAATTCCAACCCGGCGGAACTCGATTATGAGTTGCAGAGGGAATCGGCTAACGTAGTGAATGTCGAAAGGCCGACAGGCGAAAGTCCAAAGCCCAAGACAACCCCCCGACAGGGAATCGGATCAAGAAAAGGATCTGATAGAGTCGGAAACGCAAGACCGAAGGGAAGCGCCCGGAGGAAAGCCTGAGAGAGTCTCTCGGGTGAGTACAAAGGAAGCGTCCGTTCC
>NZ_JBHWUW010000106.1:0-12945 GCF_042737245.1 Streptomyces sp. NPDC060002 | reverse complement strand
TGAGTTGCCTGCGCGTCACGATCCTCTTCCTACCGGATCCGCATTCCAGACGGATCCGGATCGGCAAGATTGATCACGACGTCACACAGGCCCTAATACCCGAGCTGCGTTTCACACTTCGCGGCCCCCACACGTCGACGTAGATGCCGGGGCCATCGCTCCTCGGCACGCCACGTATCACCGGCGTTCCCGGAAGAGCAGGAGTAGAGAACAGTGACCCAGACGGTTGGAAGTTCGGGCTCGATCCCGGCACCAAGGCAGCGGGCCGACAAGACCGGCAGCCTCCGCCAGCTGTTCACCAGCAAGCGCAAGACCACCCTGACCAGGGAAGAGGCTGAGACGGAGATTCTGAGCCTCTTCAAGTCGCGCCGTCCGTACTGGTACTCCGTGATCGGCCGCAAGCTGCCGGACCACTACGTCGAGGATGTCTTCGGCCAGGTCGGCGTCCGAATAGCAGCCGACTTCAAGAAGTACGACGCGTCCACCGTCGAGGACTTCAACGCCTACATCGCGAAGACCTGCATCCGGTGCGCCATCGACCAGCTGCGCCGCCACCGCACCGAGGCGGAAGCGCTCAAGAACGGCACGACACAGCGCTGCATGGGCCTGCCCGAGACCGCGACCGACCCCGATCTCACCGACCTCATGGCGGCCCAGGAGGGCTACCTTCGCGTCCGCGTCGTCATGGACGACGTCCTCACCGATCGTCAGCACACCATCTACGTGCTGCGCCACGTGATGGAGCTGAATTCCCGCGACATCGGCGAGGCCCTCGACATCAAGGCCCCCCTCGTCCGCAAGGACCTCCAGGCCGCCCAGAAGATCCTCCGATCTGACGAGGTGAGGCAACGTCTGCGCGACGTCCTCGGCGAAGGGCGGTAGCCGGTATCACCTTGTTCGCCGGCGGTCCGGCCCACACCGCCTCAACCCGGATCGGACGAACCGCCGGCGGACATGGGGACATCAGCCCCACCGTGCGCGGCATGGCTGCTACCACACCGCACACGGAGCAGATCGAGACCTGGACCAAGGAACTGAAGGAGTACAGAGTGATCGTGCAAAGCCTCCACTGGATCACCTTCGTGATCGCCCGCATCATCGGACTGCCGGGCAGGCTCATACGCCGGATCGAGAACGCGCGGACCCCCGCGCCGGTCTGGGACGACCCGACCCTCCTTGCGCGGGGTGACGCCGACAACCGTCAAGGGTCGCCCGCACCCCGCGGCCACCAGATAGCTCAGGCGTAACCGGGGCCCACGCCGACAGCGCCCAGCAGGCACCGGTACCCGGCAAAGGAGGACACCCGTAATCGGACGAGGGGCTGAAGCCCCCTCCCACATGCTCTGAATCTTGCGGAAAAACCTGCCGGGACCTGCGACTTCACAGTCGGGGTCCCGGTTTTCGTCTATCCGGGCGTAGGCACACCGCCCGGATACCAGGAGCGCTCCATGGCCGCCCCCACCCCCGTCCCCACCTCGACGATCGAGGTCTTCGAGGCCGACCTCACCGCGGTCCTCGACGCCGCCAAGAACGAACTCGACGTCAAGAAGCGGGAGACGAAGGCCGCGCGCGCCCTCGTACGCCAGGCCACCCGCCGTCGACGCCACCAGCACATCCGCAAGACCGCCGCCTCCGTTGCGGCCACCGCGCCGCGCGCCGTCTTCTACACCCTCGCCCTCGTCGGCATCACGATCGCCTCCGTCGCCCTGGTCCTCCTCGCCATAGGCAGCACCGCCGCCGCGATCACCCTGTTCACCGTCGCCGGAGCCGCCTGGGGCATGGGCGCCGTCGTACGCCGATAACCGCCGCTCGCACGAAACTGAGGGCCGCACCGACACCGGTGCGGCCCTACCTCCGTTCTCCCGCCGCATCGTTTGAGCGGCCGTCCGTCCACCATCGTCACGGACCGTGGACGACGAAGATCACGTCGACCCGGCCGGATTCGCCGACGTCCTCAGGGTCGATCACGCGGTACAGGACGGTGATCCGGTCCCCGGTGTCGGAGGCCGGGTCGGTCATGATGCGCCACAGCTCCGCGCCCCGGATGGGCTCGGCCCTGGAGGCGGGATCGCGTGGGTCAAGGTCGTTGTAATCCGCTCGGCCTCGCCGCGGGTGCAACCGGTGGTGGGGCTGGACTGTCTTGAGGGGATGTGAGAGCACCCTTGTCCCGCCGCCCGGTTGAACGGCGCGGCCTGCGGCTGTGGCCGATCGGCACCGTCCTCGTTCTGACGTTCATCTTGGCGGGCCTGGTGGCGGCCTCGGTCTTCTATACCGGGTGGGACCTGCTCGGCGCCCGGGGACTCAAACCCGAGCGCCGCATCAACTCCGGCACGCTCTTCGACCTGGTGAAGCTGTCCTTCGGCGTGGTCGCCGGCGCCGGCGCCCTGGTTGCCCTGGTGGTGGCTTACCGGCGCCAGCGCGTCGACGAGCACGGCGCGCTGCGCGAGGCCACCCGCCTGCACACCGAACGCTTCACCGCCGCTGTCACCCAGCTCGGCGAGGAATCCGCCGCAGTCCGTCTGGGCGGTGTGCACGCCCTGGCCGGTCTCGCCGATGACGCCCCTACCCCCGGCCTGCGCCAGACCTGCATCGATGTCCTGTGTTCGTACCTCCGCCTGCCCTACATCGCCGAGGCCGACCTGCTGGCAGACGATGCACAGGCTCGACATGCGTACCTGGCGCTGTGGGAGGTGCGGCACACAGTCATCCGCCTCATCCGCGACCACCTCCGCCTGGACCTTGAGCACCCACATTCCTGGCAGGGCCACGACTTCGACCTCACCGCCGTCAGATTCGACGGCGGTGACTTCAGCGGTGCCCGCTTCTCCGGCGGCACCGTCGACTTCAGCGACGCGGAGTTCTCCGGCGACACGGTCGACTTCAGCAAAGCGTGGTTCTCCGGGGGGACGGTCGTCTTCAACAACGCAAAGTTTTCCGGAGAGGCGGTCGACTTCGGCAGGGCGCGGTTCTCCGGCGGGACGGTCTACTTCAGCGACGTGGAGTTCTCGGGCGAAATGGTCCTCTTCGGCAACACGCAGTTCTCGGGCGGAAAGGTCGACTTCAACGGCGTGAAGTTCTCCAGCGGGACGGTCTACTTCGTCGGCGCGAAGTTCTCGGGTGCGACGGTCTACGTCGGCAACGCGGAGTTCTCCGGCGGGACGGTCCACTTCCTTAACGCGGAGTTCTCCAGCGGGCTGGTCCACTTCACCGGCGCGCGGTTCTCCGGCGGAACGGTCGACTTCAACGGTGCGCAGTTCTCCGGGGGAACGGTCGACTTCAGGTTGGCACAGTTCTCCGGCAGTCAGGTGGGCTTCAACGGCGCGCAGTTCTCGCGGGGAACGGTCGACTTTCGCGAGGCGCAGCTCTCCGGCGGAACGGTCGACTTCAGCAGCGCGAACGGTGTGGTGCCGGACGGCCTGGATCCGGGTCACGGAGTGTCTTTGCCATCCGGGCTGAGCCTACCGTCTGCCTGGTATCCGGCAGGAGCGTGACGCGGGTCCCCCAGCCTGCGGCCCCGGGCATCCTCCAGACTCGATCTACACGCGGTGACCCCGGACCTCGACACATCCATGGGACCGCCCCTCCCGCCACGCTGCGCCAGTGAGCGGACAGACAACGGTCCAACTGGCCCGCCTCCAACTCCACCAACAGCGCCTACTCACGACCCATAGCATCACGTGCAGAAGACGGCTGTAGGTTCAGCCGGACCGCTCCTGCTCGCTTTGATAGGCACGGGCTAGGAGTCCGGCGAAGGCGGCAGCTCTCTCCACGCCATATCGACCGCTTCCCATTTGGTGAAGCAGTGCACGGCCCACCTTCTCTGGAGGGAAGCCGTTCCTCGCGAGGCCTTGGACTATTTCCTCAAGAGTCGGGGGCCCGGGCCTATGGGCGCCCTCGCTCAGGGTTCCCCGCGCGGTTCCACGCTCCAGCCTGCCCTGGTCTGTTGTGACAGCTGAAGGTGTTGGAGTATCGAAAAGGAGCTGCTGGTCGGTTGGAGCGACGTCTGCCGTTTGCCGAGTCCGTGGTTGGCGAACGTCTCCTGGGAGCAGGTGTTCATCCAGCAGCCTAAGGTCCGGCCTGGCGCGCACCAGAACGCTCTGGCCAAACGGCAAGGTGCCCCATACATAGGTGGCTTGGTTGCCCGGTGTTGGAATTCCTACGGGCGTGAGGGTTCCTAGGCCGGCCAAAGCCGGTCCGTGGGATGTGTGGCCTACGAGGTCGAGTGTGGCCTTGGGGGGGCTCCAGCGCAGAAGGTCTGGGTAGGCGAAGGTGGCGGCTTCACGTCCCTGGGAGATATCCCACATGCGGCGTGCTTCGGAGTCGATGGCGTCGACGTCTTGAACGGCACCGGGTGGAGGAGCTGCTGTTACAGCGCCGAGGAGAGCGCCAGTCATCGTGGCAATGGTGTCTGTGTCTGAGCCGAGGGTGTTAGCGGCAAGGAGCAGCGCAGCTTCTGGGGAGCTGGCATAGGCGTGTGCGAGCACCGCGGCAAGCACAGCAGTGACTGTCCCTGATCCGCGCGTGGCACCGTCGAAACCGCCCAGCCGCCCAACCAGGTCCTTGTAAGTCTCCGGCGTAAGGGGCGCTGCGGAGTCGACGGCTTCGAAGGCTGTGCGGCATTCGTCCGCGACGGCGAGGGCGGCTGACCGGAAATCGGTGCCAGCGGCTTCGGTCCAGGTGGGTAGCCAGAGGTACGCGAGTTCGTCGTCTTTTGCAATAACGTCCGGTACCTGCTCGAGCCAGTCGACGGCGGGGCGCCATTGTTTGGGTCCCGGGACTTCGTTGGTGTCCAGGGTGTGGGCCAGCAGGATGGCGTGCAGGACAGCGCCGAGGATGCCTCGGGGGTGGCCGTGGGTGCTGACTGCGTTGCGTACGACGTCGCGGGTGATGTGGTCCCAGTTGGTGAGGTCCCGTGCGGACCAGACGTGGGGCTGGATACGCATGGCTGCGCCGTTGCCGCCGATGTCGACGTAGCGGGCGGCTTTGGTGGCGAAGATGTTCTGCGACCACTTGGCCTCGACCCGCATCAAGCCGGTGGCTGCTGCTTTGGTGCCGCGGCCGGCCCCGAGGGCGTAGGCCTGCCAGGCGACGACTTCGATTTTCGCGAATGCCTCGGCGTCGAATTCTCCGTCTCCGCGGATGGCGCGGGAGGTGGCGAGACGGAGCTGGGTGTCATCGGAGTATGCGCCCGCTGGCAGGGGCATGTCGCGTCCGTAGCGTCCTCCGATGCGCCTCTTCCAGGGGACGGTGGTGGTGACTTCATCATGTCCGATGCGGCGTCGCACGCCTGCAGTGTCGGTCAGTTCGGTGATGAAGCCGAGTGCGTCTCCGTACGCCGCCCACTGGGCTGAGGCGCGTACTGCCTCCCATTGCATGGCGCTCACCGTAGTCCTTACCTGCCGAACGTGATCGGGTCGACGGAGATGTCGACCTCATCATGTCCGCTGACGCTGACAATGGCCTCAGCTTTCGCTGCGTCCTCGTCGGTGAGGACGTAGATGTGCTGCAGGTGCTGGGTGGAGACGGCATGCGGGTAGAGCACTTCGGCCTGGGGATTCGTCGGAAGTTGAGGCGCTCGGTCGTGGCGCAGCATTGTCTTGCTGAAGCCCTTGGGGACTCTGTCGGCGAAGAGCGCTTCGGCTCCGGGTAGGCCCTCCACGGGGGTGATGCCGTCGTATCCCATGTTGCCCGGGGCGAACAGGACGCCGGGGTGCGTCATGATCACTGGGTCGAAGCTGAGGACTGCCCAGAACAGGTCCTCGTTCGCCCACCAGTCTTCACTGCTGATCCGCAGAAAGCGGTGGTTGGGTTCGCTGATGCTGAGGTTCACATAAGACCAGTACTGCGGAGCTTCTCTGCGGATCTTGCTGTTTTGGTGGTAGATGCTTTCCAGGTACTGGTCTTCGGACAGCAGTGCCCGGGCCCTGCAGAGCCGCTGCACGAGGATGCCGAGCAGGCCACGGTTGGTGGTGAAGTGCACCAATTCGGTGATCTTACGTTCCTGGATGAGCGCGTGGATGCCCTCAGGATGTCCTTCACCGCCGCCCGGTATGACCGGGATCGGTTCTGCCGCGGTCATACGGTCTTCACCTCGTAGGTGTCCGGGTCCATGCAGGCAATGAGGTCGCTGGCCTCGGTGGGCTTGTAGGTGATGGTCAGCGTCTTACGGGCACGTCCGGCAGACATGGCCAGCAGGCGCAGATGCGCGTCTCGTTCGCTGTCGCCGGGCTCAGCAGCGTGCGGCATGACTTCGCTGTTGAGCCCGACGATGATCACATGGTCAAATTCCAGACCCTTAGCGGAGTGCATGGTCGACAGCGCCACGTTCACCGGGCCGGTGGGCCATTCCCCGTTTCGCGTGAGCTCGACCCAGGCAAAGCCGGCGGCGGTCAGGCGGGTCTCGACGTAACTGAACCAGCCGCCGCCCTTTGCATGCAGGATGGCAATGGACTCGTCGTTGTCCGGGCCGAGGTCATTGAGGAACTGCACAACATGGTCCATCTGCTGGGTGAAGGTGCCCTGGACCAGCAGAGGCTTGTCGCCGTCCCCCTCACACGAGGACAGATCCGGGATCGCAGCGTCGTCTGTGGTCTCCACGTCGCGCAGCAGCGGGGCCGCGAAAGCAGCGATCTGCCGTGTGTTGCGGAAGTTCTTCGACAGCAACTTGCTGTTGTGCGACCCCACGCTCAGGCCGACTTCGGCCCAGGTGAATCGCTGGGGGTAGATGCGCTGAGCGGCATCGAGGACGAAGGTGAGCGTGTGCTCGTCGGTGACATGATTGAGGACGGCACGGACCTGGTTGGCGGAGAAGTCCTGGGCCTCGTCGACGACGATCACGTGGTACGGGTCGTCGGCGCGCTTGGCGGCCATGGCGTTCGCCAGATCGGCCCAGTCCCAGGCCTGCTGCTCCTTCTTCCATTCCTGGAACGGAACGATCACCTCGTCCAGCAGCCGACGGCGCATCGAGGTCGGCATGCGCGGGGAACGGCCACGGCCCTGACGCTCACACTCGACATACTCGGCCAAGCAGTCCGGCATGAAGCGGCCCAGGACGTAGTCCACTTCGGAGCGCACGAAGTCGTTGGACAGCGGCAAGGGCGCAGCCAAGTCGTTCAGCCTTCCGTTGCGCTCGGGCTCCCGGAGGATCCGCTCGTAGGGCACGCGGTCGGTGGCCCACTTGGCGAAGGTGGAGATCGTCAGCTCAACGTCGTTTCCTTTGATCTGTTCCTGGGTGAGTTCCTCGATGTAACCGCGCAAAGTCTTGTTGTAAGTGAGGACCAGGACCCGGACGGGGCCGTCGATAAAGCCGTCGCGACGGCGCCGCTGCCAGAAGCCGACGGTGAACTTCAGCCGGTACAGGGCCGTGGTGGTCTTGCCGCTGCCGGCGGCGCCCCGCACGACGAAGACCCCCGGCTTGTGGTTGTTGATCACCGTGAGCTGCTCGCTCGTCGGCTGTGTCGGTCTGAGAACCTTCACGCGCGGCCCCTCCCCAAGACTCGCTCCCCCGTACCTGATGCCATGTTAGGAGTGCTAGCACCCGGACGAGTTGAAGATCGGACAGGCAGTCTGTCGCACTCTTTCCTGTTAGCGACACATCAGTCACCCATTCGGGTGACGAGTGCTGAATGAGACTCCCCTGCGGTGGCCATGCCGAACCTGCCCGTGGAGATCCCGGAGAAGCCGCTGATGTCGGAGTACGCCTTTGGGGTGGCGGTGTACACCCTGGGGAAGCAACGGCCCCTGTACGCAGTCGTTATGCCCTGCCGCAGCCTGGTCACGTCCTCACCCGCCTTGGCGCGCCTGCACGTCTTCGCACGGAGCTCCGAGGAAGCTCGGGAGCTTGCCGCGGTGATGCCTGGGGGGCGGGTCACCGACCTCGATCTGCCCGAACACGAGCAGCTGACCATGTACTGAGGACGGTCCAGGTCGTCTCGAAGAGATGCCTACACCTCGATGTACGCGACGACCACGACGGTGCGCAGTGCGGTGACGAAGTACAGGATGCGCACGGCCTCGAGTTCGTCGGTGTACTGGCGCAGCCGGGGGCCGGCCGTGTCGCCGGGGATCGCATCACCGATGTCGGGGTCGACGGAGAGGACGACCAGGGCGCGGTCCAAGGCGTGGAGTTCGGCCTCGCTGGTGATGGTCTCCAGCTGCTTGGCGGCTGCGTCGGAGAAGGCAATGCGGGCGCGGCGGGGGCCGTGCGGCAGCGCCATCAGACGACGGCCTGCCGCTGGCCGGTGAGGCGGGCGAGGTGGGCCTCGCGCAGTTCCTCCCACGGCGTGCAGGTCTCCACCGCGGGCAGCCCGTTGGCGGCGATGTCCTCCAGAACGGCGGCGAACCGGTCAGCGTCGGCACGCGTCTTGGCCGCATAGGCGCGCACTGCCTCGGCGGCCGCGGGCTCAAGCTGCTGCCGGGCGGTCTCGGCATAGTTCGGCTGTTCGTTCACCAGGGCCTCCACAGGCATGGAAGGTCGTCTGCACCACGGTATCGCCGGGTGCCCCGGCGGGGACCGCTCCAAAGGAACGATTTCGCAAGACTCCCCGACCGCCTCGTCTGGAGGCCCCATCACTGGAAGCCCCCGGCGCGTTGATGGCGAAGCACACCCGCATCAGCGGGAAGAACACCGACTGAAGCCGCCGCTCCAACTCCTCGATCGAAGCACCCCCGCGTCGGCGGGGAGGACGACTACGCCGCTGCCTGGGCGTCGGTCCCGCTCGAAGCACCCCCGCGTCGGCGGGGAGGACGAATCGTCATGCCGGGACCGTACGCGGCGGGTCGAAGCACCCCCGCGTCGGCGGGGAGGACAACGACCCATCCGCCCGCCTCACCCAGCTCCGCGAAGCACCCCCGCGTCGGCGGGGAGGACTCCCGGGACGCGATGAGCCCGGACATGATCGACGAAGCACCCCCGCGTCGGCGGGGAGGACGACTTCCGCGGCCTGGCCCACGGCGCCGCTGGCGAAGCACCCCCGCGTCGGCGGGGAGGACGCGACGAAAAGCGTTCCGACCGCCATCGAACCCGAAGCACCCCCGCGTCGGCGGGGAGGACGTGCTGATCGTCCTGCCGTGGATGCTGTCCTACGAAGCACCCCCGCGTCGGCGGGGAGGACATCGAGCCGCCGACGATGAACGGGCCCGGGTCCGAAGCACCCCCGCGTCGGCGGGGAGGACGCGCTGGTTGGCGGCGGTGGCCGCGGCGATGGCGAAGCACCCCCGCGTCGGCGGGGAGGACTGCTCCCCGGGGTGGGTCAGATTGCGGACCGGCGAAGCACCCCCGCGTCGGCGGGGAGGACCTGCTCTCGGTCATGCCGGTGTCTCGCGCGAACGAAGCACCCCCGCGTCGGCGGGGAGGACGTCGTACAGGCCCCCCAGGTCCTTGCCGAACGCGAAGCACCCCCGCGTCTGATGGGGATATTTGGATTTCCCCACTTGTCGCTCTGGGGTGGGGCAAACCTGCTCTCTTGATCTCCCCATCGATTGTGTGATCCTCCCGGCGTGTCGAACTGGTGTCGGCGTGTCGTGGAGAGCCTGCGTGAGCTAGGAGTTCGGCCTGTTCGGGGGCCTGAATGCTCACTCGGGAGGAAGACGTGGACGCTCATGCTCTGCGTCGTCAGGGATGGACGATCTCGGCGATCGCACGGCATCTGGGCCGTGATCGCAAGACGATCCGTGCCTATCTGAACGGCGAGCGAACCCCTGGCGAGCGGCGCGAGGGCCCGGATGCGTTCGTGCCGTTCCTGCCCTACTGCCGCCAACGTCTCGCCGACGATCCGCATTTGTGGGCCTCTACCCTGTTCGACGAGGTGACCGAACTCGGCTATGGAGGGCGCGTACTCGACCTTCACCCGGGCCCTGCGCCGCTACCAAGTTCGCCCGCATTGCGAGCCCTGCCACGCCTCCACCGGCAGGAACGTCGCGGTGATCGCGCATCCGCCCGGCGAGGAGATCCAGTTCGACTGGCTGGAGCTGCCGAGCCCGCCAGAGGGGTGGGGAGTGGGTGAGCACGCCCATCTGCTGGTTGGCGCGCTCGCTCATTCGGGCCGGTGGCGGGCGGTTCTTTCGGAGTCCGAGGACTTCCCTCACTTGGTCCAGGCCCTCGATGAGGTCATGCGCAAGCTCGGCGGGACGGCCCGCCGGTGGCGCTTTGACCGGATGGCGACGGTCTGTTACCCCTCCAGCGGGCAGGTGACCTCCTCGTCCGCCGCCGTCGCCAAGTACTACGGAGCCGGCGTGGATATCTGTCCGCCCCGTCGCGGCAACCGCAAGGGAGTGGTGGAGAAGGCCAACCACTCGGCCGCTCAACGCTGGTGGCGGACGGTCCCGGACGGGCTGACCGTCGTCCAGGCCCAGTCCGGCGTCGACAAGTTGGCCGTCCGGATGGACGAGCGGCGGCGCCGCATCGACGGAGTGGCCACCACGGTCGGTGAGCTCGCCGCGGCCGAGCCGATGCTCGACATCCCAGTGCGACCGTTCCCGGCTGAGCTGGAAGTCGAGCGGACGGTCAGCCCGCAGGGCCTGATCCAGTTCGACGGGAACTTCCACTCCGTCCCTCCCGGCCTGCCCGGAGTCCAGGTCAGGGTCCTCATCCGCCTGGGCGACGACGTCCTGCGGATCGCAACCGCGGGCCGGGCGGTCATCGCCCAGCACCGCCGGGCCCCTCGGGGATCCGGGCAGACCGTCCGGGACAACGGCCATGTCATTGCGCTGGAGCGAGCCGTGCTGGCGTCGTTTTCCGACCGGGCTCCATGCAAGACCAAGGTCCGAAGGCCGCCATCGGCGGCCGCTCTCGCGGAGGCCGAGCGTCTGCGCGGGCTTCCGGCGGCCGGGGATCCGGCCGAACGGGTCGTGATCGACCTGTCCCACTATGCCGCCGTGGCCGACCGGCTGCGGACAGCTCCCTCACCGAAGGAGGAGAACGAGGAGTGAGTACGCCATCGTCGCCGATGCAGATGAGCGAAGCACGCCGCTTCCAGCAGCTGCGAGGCCACCTGTCCTACCTCAAGCTCAACGATGCCGCCGAGGCCCTCAACCGGGTCCTGGACCAGGCCCGAAGCGAACGGATGTCGCTGACCGCGGCCCTGGAACGGCTGCTGGAGATCGAGGTCGAGGCCACCGAGGCCCGCCGGCTGGCGGCCCGGCTCCGGTTCGCCTGCCTGCCCGAACCCTGGACCCTCAACGACTTCGACTTCGCCGCCCAGCCCGGCGTCGACGAGAAGCTCATCCGGGACCTGGCAACCCTCCGCTTCCTCGACGACGCCTCCAACGTCCTGTTCGTGGGGCCGCCCGGAGTCGGCAAAACCATGTTGTCCGTCGCGCTCGGCCGGGCCGCGGTCGAAGCGGGGCACCGCGTCTACTTCACCACCGCCGCCGAACTCTCGGCCCGCTGCCACAAGGCCGCTCTCGAAGGCCGGTGGAAGTCCTGCATGAACTTCTTCGCCGGCCCGAAGCTGCTGGTCATCGACGAACTGGGCTACCTCCCCCTGCCCGAGGACGGCGCGTCCGCGCTATTCCAGGTGATCAACCAGAGGTATCTCAAATCGTCCACGATTTTGACTACAAATGTCGGTATCGCGGACTGGGCAGGCGCCTTCGGTGACGCCACCGTCGCCGCAGCCATGCTCGACCGGCTCCTGCACCGGGCCGCCGTCGCCGGCATCGACGGCCCCTCCTACCGACTGCGAGGCCACCGGACCCAGGCCGAAACCCTCCGAGCCGGGGTGAACGCCCGTGTCTCCTGACAGCTCCAGCTCCAACACCACCGAGGTTCCATCCGAGATGGCCCGTCTCTGCCCGCACTGCGAGACCGTCTTCACCGTCGCCGACCGCACCAGCCGCCAGGTGTTCTGCTCTCCCACCTGCCGCGAACAGAACCGCCGCCGCATTCCAGTCCAGCGGACCTGCCCGCAGTGCAGGAACGAGTTCACCACCGACATCAGCCCCCGCCGGATCTTCTGTTCCCCGGAGTGCCGGACCACGGCCCGCGCCAGCGAAAACGCGATGGAGAGCCGGACCTGCCCGGTCTGCGACGGCACCTTCGACTCGCCCAAAACCATCCGGAAGGTCTACTGTTCCCCGACCTGCCGCAGGGATGCCGAACGCTACCGTGACCAGGCCCGCGAGCAGGACCGAGCCCGCCGCCTCGGCGAAACGCCTCACCCGGCCGCGGCCTCGCCTCCCGTGATGCCCGGCCTGCCGGCGACACCCAAATCCGCGACACGAGCCGCCTACCGCCCGGCCCCGGAACGGGACCCGCTGGAGCCCACGGCAACCCGCAACTGCCCCCACTGCCAGCAGCCAGTCACCATCGTCGCTCTCCTCGCAACGCCGGAAGTCGCCCGGCCCTCCATGCCGACCGGGCTTCCCGATGTCGTCCCACTCCGCAGGGCTCCGTGACAGCATCATCAACTGGTCGGCAGCCTGGAAATCCAGCTGCCGACCACAGGCCCTGATGGCAGAGTCCGCCCATGGTCTTCCTACGTTGCGAAGCGGTCCGATGGGTCGATGACGAACCCCAGCCCGGCCTGATCGAGGTCCGCTTCACAGACGCCCATCACCAGCAGTGGGCCTTCATCGACAAGTGGCCCGTCTTCGCCGGAGGCGACGACTTGTCCCCTGACTCCCGCTACCCCGCCGAGGTCAGCATCCTCTGCGACATCCTGACGACCGGCAACACCACGGACACCTCGGACACGGTCAAGATCTCCGTCACTCCTTGGGGACTCGAATCGCTCGAAGGGCACGTTGAGTTCGAGGTGCGGGCTGATCAATTGACTACCAGCTGAGGTTCACGATCACTGGGCCCCGCCGACCTGACGGTCGGCGGGGCCCACGCATGCTCTCGGGCTCCCTAAGACTTGTCCCGTAAATGATCTTTGACGTGTTCGGGATGAGGCTGGCTGCCGTCGGAGCCTGCCGACTATCCGGCGAGGTTGAGGTTGTGCA
>NZ_JBHWUW010000105.1:0-12958 GCF_042737245.1 Streptomyces sp. NPDC060002 | reverse complement strand
CACCCGGTGGGTGCCGCCGCTCTCGTGTGTGGGGGAGGATCCCTGACGGGATCTCCGACGGGATCTCAGACGTTGAACCCCAGCGCGCGAAGCTGCTCGCGGCCGTCGTCCGTGATCTTGTCCGGGCCCCACGGCGGCATCCAGACCCAGTTGATGCGCAGCTCGTTGACCAGGCCGTCCGTGGCGGACTTCGCCTGGTCCTCGATCACGTCCGTCAACGGACAGGCCGCCGAGGTCAGGGTCATGTCGATCGTCGCGATGTTCGCGTCGTCGACGTGGATGCCGTAGATCAGCCCGAGGTTGACGACGTCGATGCCCAGTTCGGGGTCGACGACGTCGTACAACGCCTCGCGGAGTTCCTCCTCGGAGGCCGGCTTCATCTCAACGGTCTCGCTCATGCCGTCTTCCTTTCGGCGTCGGCTCCGCCCAGGGCCTGGGCCGTCGCGTCCTTCCACGCCATCCAGCTGAGGAGGGCGCACTTGACCCGGGCCGGGTACTTGGAGACACCGGCGAACGCGATCGCGTCCTCCAGCACCTCCTCCATCGCCTCGTCGGGCTCGATCCTGCCCTTGGACTGCATCAGCTCCAGGAAGGCCTCCTGGATCTTCTGCGCCTCGGCCAATTCCTTGCCGACCAGAAGGTCGTTCAGGACGGACGCGCTGGCCTGGCTGATGGAGCAGCCCTGGCCCTCGTAACTGACGTCCTCGATCTTCGTGCCGTCGTACTTCACACGGAGGGTGATCTCGTCACCGCAGGTCGGGTTCACATGGTGCACCTCGGCGTCGCCGTCGCGCAGGCCACGCCCGTGCGGGTGCTTGTAGTGATCCAGGATGACTTCCTGGTACATGGAGTCCAGCTTCACGGTCTCAGCACGCCCCTCAGCCGAAGAAGTTCCGTACGTGCTCCAGACCGTCGACCAGAGCGTCGATCTCGGCCGGGGTGGAGTACAGATAGAACGACGCTCGTGTGGTCGCGGGAATTCCGTAGCGCAGGCAGACGGGCCGGGCGCAGTGGTGACCCACCCGGACCGCGATGCCCTGTTCGTCCAGCACCTGGCCCACGTCGTGCGGGTGGATGTCGCCGAGCGTGAAGGAGATCGCCGCGCCCCGGTCCTCGGCCGTGGCCGGGCCGATGATCCGCAGGTCGGGGACCTCGGTCAGGCGCCGCACCGCGTACTCGGTGATCGCGTGCTCATGGGCGAGGATCTTGTCCATGCCGATGGCGGACAGGTAGTCGATGGCCGCGCCCAGACCGACCGCCTGCGCGATCGGCGGGGTGCCCGCCTCGAACTTGTGGGGCGCCGGGGCGTAGGTCGACGAGTGCATCGACACCGTCTCGATCATCTCGCCGCCGCCGAGGAACGGGGGAAGGTCCTCGAGCAGCTCCTGGCGGCCCCACAGGACGCCGATGCCGGTCGGGCCGCACATCTTGTGGCCGGTGAAGGCCACGAAGTCGGCCTGGAGGGCCTGCACGTCCAGCGGCATGTGCGGCGCGGCCTGCGAGGCGTCGATGCACACCAGCGCGCCGACCTCCTGCGCGCGGCGCACTATCGCCTCGACCGGGTTCACGGTGCCGAGGATGTTCGACACCAGCACGAAGGAGACGATCTTCGTCTTCTCGGTGATGATCTCGTCGATGTTGGACAGGTCGAGCCGGCCGTCGTCGGTCAGGCCGAACCACTTCAGCTTCGCGCCGGTGCGCTGCGACAGCAGCTGCCACGGCACGATGTTGGAGTGGTGCTCCATCTCCGTGATGACGATCTCGGTCTCGGAGTCCACCCGGTAGGGCTCGTCGGCCCAGCCGAGCATGTTCGCCACGAGGTTGAGCGACTCGGAGGCGTTCTTGGTGAAGATCACCTCGTCGCGGCTCGGCGCGTTGATGAACGCGGCGACCTTGTCGCGCGCGCCCTCGTACAGCGCCGTGGCCTCCTCGGCGAGCACATGCACACCGCGGTGGACGTTGGCGTTGTAGCGCTCGTAGTACTCGTTCAGGGCGTCCAGTACCTGGCGCGGCTTCTGCGAGGTCGCCGCGTTGTCCAGGTACACGAGCTTCAGGCCGTCGTGGACCTGTCGGTCCAGGATGGGGAAGTCCTTGCGGATCGCCTCGGTGTCGAGGAGGCCCGGCAACTGCGTCACGCGGATACGCCACCCTTCGTGTATGCCTCGTAGCCCTCGTTCTCCAGCTTGTCGGCGAGCTCGGCGCCACCGGACTCGACGATGCGGCCGGCCGAGAAGACGTGGACGAAGTCCGGCTTGATGTAGCGCAGGATGCGCGTGTAGTGCGTGATCAGCAGGGTGCCGACCTCACCGGTCTCGCGGACGCGGTTGACGCCTTCGGAGACGATGCGCAGGGCGTCGACGTCCAGACCGGAGTCCGTCTCGTCGAGGATCGCGACCTTCGGCCTGAGCAGCTCCAGCTGGAGGATCTCGTGGCGCTTCTTCTCACCGCCGGAGAAGCCCTCGTTGACGTTGCGCTCGGCGAAGGAGGTGTCCATGTTGAGGCGCTGCATGGCCTCCTTGACCTCCTTCACCCAGGTGCGCAGCTTGGGGGCCTCGCCGCGGATGGCGGTGGCGGAGGTGCGCAGGAAGTTCGAAACGGAGACGCCGGGGACCTCGACCGGGTACTGCATGGCGAGGAAGAGGCCCGCGCGGGCGCGCTCGTCGACGGACATCTCGAGGACGTTTTCGCCGTCGAGCAGCACGGTGCCGCTCGTGATCGTGTACTTCGGGTGCCCCGCGAGCGAGTAGGCGAGGGTCGACTTGCCGGAGCCGTTGGGGCCCATGATGGCGTGCGTCTCGCCCTGCTTCACGGTGAGGTCGACGCCCTTGAGGATCTCCTTCGTGGCGTTGTCGGCCTCGACGGTGACGTGCAGGTCTCGGATTTCAAGCGTTGCCATGGGTGCCTCAGGACTCCTGGGTGAGGGAGACGAGCACGTCGTCCCCTTCGATCTTTACGGGGTATACGGGGACGGGGCGCGTCGCGGGAAGGCCGGACGGCTTGCCGGTGCGGAGGTCGAAGCTGGAGCCGTGCAGCCAGCACTCGATCTGACAGTCCTCCACCTCGCCCTCGGAGAGCGAGACGTTCGCGTGGGAGCAGATGTCGTGGATGGCGAACACCTCCCCCTCGGTACGGACGACCGAGACCGGCGTGCCGTCGAGTTCCACCCGTGTGGGGGTGTCCTCCTTCAGCTCGCTCAGTCCGCAGGCCCGAATGAATCGAGCACGGTCGTAGGCCATCAGACGGTGGCCTCCAGCTCGGTCTCGATCCTGGCGAGCAGGCGCTCCTCGATGTCGTCGACACCGATCTGCTGGACCAGTTCGGCGAAGAAGCCGCGGACCACCAGGCGACGGGCCTCGTCGGCCGGGATGCCGCGGGCCATCAGGTAGAAGAGCTGCTCGTCGTCGAAGCGGCCGGTGGCGGAGGCGTGGCCGGCGCCGACGATCTCGCCGGTCTCGATCTCCAGGTTCGGCACCGAGTCGACCCGCGCGCCGTCCGTGAGGACCAGGTTGCGGTTCATCTCGTAGGTGTCGGTGCCTTCGGCCTTGGCCTCGATGAGCACGTCACCGATCCACACGGCGTGCGCGCCCTCGCCCTGGAGGGCGCCCTTGTAGACGACGTTGGACTTGCAGTGCGGGACGTTGTGGTCGACCAGGAGGCGGTGCTCCTGGTGCTGACCGGCGTCCGTGAAGTACAGACCGAACAGCTCGGCCTCGGCGCCGGGGCCGGCGTACGCCACGCGCGGGTGGAGGCGGACGAGGTCGCCGCCGAAGGTCACCACGACCGACTTGAAGGTCGCGTCGCGGCCGACGAGCGCGTTGTGCTGGGCCACGTGCACGGCCTTGTCGTCCCAGTCCTGGACGGAGACGACGGTCAGCTTCGCGCCGTCCCCGAGGACGTAGTCGAGGTTGGCGGCGATCACGGCGTCACCGGTGTGTTCGATGACGACGACTGCCTCGGCGAAGGCGCCCAGCTCGATGACCTGGTGGCCGAAGGAGACCCCGCCCTCGCCGTGCACCGCGATGCGGATCGGCTCGGTGAGCACCGTCTCCTTGGGGACGGTGACCACGCCGGCCTTCTCGAACGCGGAGTACGCCTGGGCGGCGACCCGGTCCACCGGGGTGCCCGCCTTCCCGAGGCGCGGGTCGTCGCGGTCCACGAGCTCGACGGTGACGCCCTCGGGCGCCTCGACGGCGATCTTCACGCCCTCGCCGGTCGCGACGGCGGTGCCGTCGTGCAGCCCGCGCAGCCGCTCCAGCGGCGTGAACCGCCACTCCTCCTCGCGACCGTGCGGGACCGGGAAGTCCGCCACGTCGAAGGACGCGGGCGCGCTCATGCGCGTGGCGACGGTCGACTCGGCGGCCACCGCGATCTGGCCGGCGGTCGTGCTGCCCACCGGTAGGGGTCCCCCCGCTCGAACGGAGTTGAGGGCGGGGGAGTTCTGAGCCTCAGCCATGGCTGTCGGTCTGCTCGCTTTCTTGCGTGAGTGGCTTGACGGGGACGGCGGTCGCTTAACCGACCGCGCCCTCCATCTGGAGCTCGATCAGCCGGTTGAGCTCGAGGGCGTACTCCATGGGCAGCTCCTTCGCGATGGGCTCGACGAAGCCGCGCACGATCATCGCCATCGCCTCGAACTCGGTCAGACCGCGGCTCATCAGGTAGAAGAGCTGGTCGTCGCTGACCTTGGAGACGGTGGCCTCGTGGCCCATGGACACGTCGTCCTCGCGGACGTCCACGTAGGGGTACGTGTCGGAGCGGGAGATGGTGTCGACGAGCAGCGCGTCGCACAGCACGTTGGACTTGGAGCCGTGGGCGCCCTCGCCGATCTCGACGAGACCGCGGTAGGACGTACGGCCGCCGCCGCGCGCCACGGACTTCGACACGATGTTCGACGAGGTGTTCGGCGCCATGTGGACCATCTTGGAGCCGGCGTCCTGGTGCTGGCCCTCGCCCGCGAAGGCGATGGAGAGGGTCTCGCCCTTGGCGTGCTCGCCCATCAGGTAGACGGCCGGGTACTTCATCGTCACCTTGGAGCCGATGTTGCCGTCGATCCACTCCATGGTCGCGCCCTCGTACGCCACGGCGCGCTTGGTGACCAGGTTGTAGACGTTGTTCGACCAGTTCTGGATGGTCGTGTAGCGGCAGCGGGCGTTCTTCTTGACGATGATCTCGACCACGGCGCTGTGCAGCGAGTCCGACTTGTAGATCGGGGCCGTACAGCCCTCGACGTAGTGCACGTAGGCGCCCTCGTCGACGATGATCAGGGTCCGCTCGAACTGGCCCATGTTCTCCGTGTTGATACGGAAGTAGGCCTGGAGCGGGATCTCGACGTGCACGCCCTTCGGCACGTAGATGAAGGAGCCGCCGGACCACACCGCGGTGTTCAGCGACGCGAACTTGTTGTCGCCGACCGGGATGACCGTGCCGAAGTACTCCTTGAAGAGCTCCGGGTGCTGCTTGAGAGCGGTGTCGGTGTCCAGGAAGATGACGCCCTGCTCCTCCAGGTCCTCACGGATCTGGTGGTAGACGACCTCGGACTCGTACTGGGCCGCGACACCGGCGACGAGGCGCTGCTTCTCCGCCTCCGGGATACCGAGCCTGTCGTACGTGTTCTTGATGTCCTCGGGCAGGTCCTCCCAGGACTCCGCCTGCTTCTCCGTGGAACGCACGAAGTACTTGATGTTGTCGAAGTCGATGCCCGAGAGGTCCGAGCCCCAGTTGGGCATGGGCTTCTTGCCGAAGAGCCGCAGACCCTTGAGGCGCAGCTTCGTCATCCACTCCGGCTCGGACTTCTTGGCCGAGATGTCCCGGACGACGTCCTCGTTGATGCCGCGCTTCGCAGAGGCGCCGGCCGTGTCGGAGTCGGCCCAGCCGTATTCGTACTTACCCAGGCCCTCGAGTTCGGGGTGGGCAGTCTCCGTGGGGAGAGTCATGCGGGGTTCCTCCCGGCCGTGCTTGCAGATGCGTGGTGAGTGGCTGTGGAAACTTTGGGGATGAACGTCGTGCAGACGCCGTCGCCGTGGGCGATGGTCGCCAGTCGCTGGACGTGCGTCCCGAGCAGCTGGGAGAAGATCTCGGTCTCCGCCTCGCAGAGCTGCGGGAACTTCTCGGCGACATGGGCGACGGGGCAGTGGTGCTGGCACAGCTGCTCGCCGACCGGTGCGCTGCGCGCCGTAGCAGCGTACCCGTCCGCGCTCAGGGCCTTGGCCAGGGCTTCGGTCCGCTCTTCCGGGGCGGCCGCCTCGATCGCCTGGCGGTACCCGGAGGCCTGTTCGGCGATCCGGGCGCGGGCGAAGGCGACGACGGCCTCGTCCCCGCCGAAGCGCTCCTGGATCCAGCGCAGGGCGTCCGCGGCGAGCGTGTCGTAGGACTGGTCGAAGGCGTCGCGGCCGCAGTCGGTGAGAGCGAAGGCCTTGGCGGGGCGCCCGCGTGTCCGCGCTCCGTACACCCGCTGCTCGCGGGCCGCCACGACGTCGTCGGCGACGAGCGCGTCGAGGTGGCGGCGGACGGCGGCCTGGGTGAGGCCCAGCCGGCCGGCCAGCTCGGCGACGGTCGACGGCCCGTGGTCCAGGATGGACCGCGCGACCCGGTTGCGCGTCGAGCGCTCACCGGTCGCGATCTCCTCCTGGGGGGTCCCCGTGGGGGTCTCCCGAGCCTCGCCAACGTATTTCACAACGCCATTGTTGCGTAATTCATCAGAGGCAGGCAACCCGCGCCCCGACCGGCGGGCGGTGCCCTGCGTCACTTAGGCATACCTAATCTGACCTGCGGAAACGATCTCTGATCGATCAGGCGAGGGGGTCGGTGCGATAAAACCACTGGTCTCCGGAGCCCCCTTCCAGGACACTGCCGGACCATGCCCACACCCCCTCCCACCGGCCCACTTGTCACTCGCGACACCCTCGCCGCGGAGCTTCGCGCGCTGGGTGTCGAACCCGGAGAAATCCTTCTCGTGCACTCCTCGCTCAGTTCGCTCGGCTGGGTCTGCGGAGGCGCCGTCGCGGTCGTGCGGGGACTGCTCGACGCGGTCGGCCCGGACGGCACGCTCGTGGTCCCCACCCAGTCCGGCGACCTGTCCGACCCGGCCCTGTGGAGCAACCCACCGGTCCCCGCGGACTGGTGGGAGCGGATCCGGGCGACCATGCCCGCATACGACCCCCTCGTCACTCCCGCACTGGGCGTGGGCGTGATCCCCGAGACGGTCCGCACCTGGCCCGGCGCCCTGCGCAGCGCCCACCCGCAGACCTCGTTCGCGGCGCTCGGGGCGCGGGCCGCGGAACTGGTCGAGGGGCACGCCCCCGACTGCCGGCTCGGCGAGCACAGCCCGCTGGCACGGCTGGAGAAGGCGGGGGCGCGGGTCCTGCTCCTCGGCGCCGGTTACCACACCTGCACCAGCTTCCACCTGGCCGAATACCGGATCCCGGCCCCGCTCGTCGAGGTGGGCCGGCCCGGGTCCGACGGGACGTGGGAGGTCGTGACCGAGGTGTCGATCGACTCCGACCGCTTCGACGAGCTGGGCCATGACTTCGAGCGCGACCGTGACGTCGTACGGGGCGCCGTCGGGGCGGCCGACGTACGGCTGTTTCCGGTCGCGGACGCCGTCGCCTACGCGCAGCGGTGGCTGCCGCTGCACCGGTCCCGCGAGGAGGAACTCTGAATCCGCCCGCCCCCGCCGCCCTCGCGTCCGGCCGGTTCCCGCACCCCCCGGGCCGAGCCCTCACCCGCGAACCTAGACTCTTGAGCCATGCGAAGTGAGCCTGTCGTCCGGGTCGAGGCCCTGGTGAAGCGGTACGGCGCCAAGACCGCGGTGGACGGCCTCGACCTGACGGCCCGGGCGGGCGTCACCGCCGTCCTCGGACCCAACGGCGCCGGCAAGACGACCACCGTCGAGACCTGCGAGGGATACCGCAGGCCGGACGCCGGCACGGTACGCGTCCTCGGCCTCGACCCGCAGAGACAGGCCTCGGACCTGCGGCCCCGGATCGGCGTGATGCTCCAGTCGGGGGGCGTGTACTCCGGGGCCCGGGCCGACGAGATGCTCCGGCACGTGGCCGGGCTGCACGCCCACCCGCTGGACGTCGACGACCTCGTCGAGCGCCTCGGCCTCGGCTCCTGCGGCCGGACGACGTACCGCCGCCTCTCCGGCGGCCAGCAGCAGCGGCTCGCGCTGGCGATGGCCGTCGTCGGCCGCCCGGAGCTGGTGTTCCTGGACGAGCCGACGGCCGGCCTGGACCCACAGGCCCGCCGCGCCACCTGGGAACTCGTACGGGATCTGCGCGCGGACGGCGTCTCCGTCATCCTGACCACCCACTACATGGACGAGGCCGAACAGCTCGCCGACGACGTCGCGATCATCGACGCGGGCCGGGTCATCGCCCAGGGCTCCCCCGAGGAGCTGTGCCGCGGCGGCGCCGAGAACACCCTGCGCTTCACCGGCCGGCCCGGCCTCGACGTGGCCTCCCTGCTCAAGGCCCTGCCCGCCGACAGCTCGGCCGACGAGCTGACCCCGGGCTCCTACCGGGTGATGGGCAAGGTCGACCCGCAGCTGCTGGCGACGGTCACCTCGTGGTGCGCGCAGCACGGGGTGATGCCCGACCGGATCTCGGTCGAACGGCACACCCTCGAGGACGTCTTCCTGGAACTCACCGGCAAGGAGCTGCGCTGATGATCCCGGCTCGCACACGGACCTGCTGGGGGTCCGGGGGTCGTCCCCCGGGTGGACACAGCCTGGAACTCACCGGCAAGGAGCTGCGCCGATGACCGCCACGGGTACCTACACCCCCCGGCCCGGAGCGGCCCCGCTGCGCCGCATGATCGGGACCCAGGCGGCGCTGGAGACGAAGATGCTCCTGCGCAACGGTGAGCAGCTGCTGCTCACCGTCGTGATCCCCACCCTGCTGCTGGTGCTGTTCAGCACGGTGGACATCATCGACACCGGCGCGGGCGAGGCGGTGGACTTCCTCACGCCCGGCATCCTCGCGCTCGCCGTGGTGTCGACGGCCTTCACCGGCCAGGCCATCGCGACCGGCTTCGAACGCCGTTACGGGGTGCTGAAGCGGCTCGCCTCCTCCCCCCTCCCCCGCTGGGGCCTGATGGCGGCGAAGACGCTGTCGGTGCTGGTCACGGAGATCCTCCAGGTGATCCTCCTGACGGCGATCGCCTTCGCCCTCGGCTGGAACCCGCACGGCAACCCCGCGGCCGTCCTGCTCCTCCTGGTCCTTGGCACGGCCGCCTTCTCGGGCCTCGGCCTGCTGATGGCGGGCACCCTCAAGGCGGAGGCGACGCTGGCCGCGGCCAACCTGGTCTTCCTGCTGCTGCTGGTGGGCGGCGGGGTGATCGTCCCGCTCGACAAGTTCCCGTCCGGCGCCCAGGACGTGCTCGGTCTGCTGCCGGTCTCGGCCCTCTCGGACGGTCTGCGGGACGTGCTCCAGCACGGCGCGGGCATGCCCTGGGGCGACCTGGGGATCCTGGCGGTGTGGGCGGTCGCGGGGCTCGCGGCGGCCGGCCGGTTCTTCCGCTGGGAGTAGCCGGACGCGCGGATCCGGGGACCCTCGTGAACGCGTGCACAAGCGGACGCCTACGATGGGACGCGTGCCAAACGTGACCCGTGCCGACGCCGTAGCCGCCGTGCGCAACCCGCTCGCCTTCATCGCCGAACGCTGGACCCCCACCCGCCGGACGGTTCAGCGGGCGGCCCTGTACCCGCTCGTGATGTCGGTGGTCATCGTGGTCACCGGCGGTGCCGTACGGCTCACCGGCTCGGGCCTGGGCTGCCCGACCTGGCCCAAGTGCACCGACGACTCGCTCACCGCGACCGGCGCGATGGGCTTCCACGGCGCCATCGAGTTCGGCAACCGCATGCTGACGTACGTACTGTGCGCGGCCGTCGGCTGGGCGATCATCGCCGCACGCTCCGAGAAGCCGTACCGGCGGAGCCTGACCCGGCTGGGCTGGGCGCAGTTCTGGCTGGTGATGAGCAACGCCGTGCTCGGCGGGATCGTGGTGCTCGTCGGCCTCAACCCCTACACGGTCGCGGCGCACTTCCTGGCCGCCACCGCGCTGCTCGCGGTCGCCGCGGTGATGTGGCAGCGCGCCCGGGAGGGCGACGGGGAACCCCGGCAGCTGGTCGGCAAGCCCGTGCAGCAGCTGGTGTGGTTCCTGGTCCTCGCCTCGACGCTGCTGATCGCCGTCGGCACGGTGGTGACCGGCGCGGGCCCGCACGCCGGTGACTCCAGCGAGGTCGAGCGGATGCCGCTGGACTGGGAGACGGTCGCCAAGCTGCACGCCGTGCTCGCCTGGATCGTGGTGACGCTGACCTTCGCCCTGTGGTTCATCCTCAGGGCGGTGGACGCGCCGAAGAACCCGCTGGACCGTACCCGGGACCTGTTCCTGGTGCTGCTCGGGCAGGGTGTCATCGGCTACGTCCAGTACTTCACGGACCTTCCCGAAGCCCTGGTCGGGCTGCACATGTTCGGCTCCTGCCTGGTGTGGATCGCGGTGCTGCGCGTGCTGCTGGCGCTGCGCGAGCGCCCCGGGACGACGATCGAGCTGCCGGGCCCGGCGGCCGAGGCGACGGTCGCCACGCGCGCGTGAGTCACCCGTACGAGGCGACCAGCCCGTCGATCGCCGGCCCCAGGTAGTTCCGGGTCAGCTCGGCCCGGCGGGTCGGCCACCCCGGGTCGGCCGGCCCGGCCCCCTCGTCGTAGCGGCGGCGCGCGATGTCCGCCACGACCTCCGACGGCGCCCCCAGCGCCGACAGTTCGTCGAGGGCCCGGCGCTTGGAGATCAGCCGGCCGTCCCGCACGGTCACCGTCGCCCGCGCGAAGGTCAGGAGCCCCAGGTCGACCCAGACGTTCTGACGCCACAGAGGGGCCTTGTCGACGGCGGGCCGCCAGAAGTCCCGCTGGTCGCGGACGACGAAGTCGCCGAGTGCGCGGTCCGGCACGGCCGGCAGCAGCGCGCCGGGCGGTTTCCCGTACAGCACCCGCCCGAAGTCGAGCAGTTCGCGCCGGGTCACCGGGGTGACCGTCCGCCGGAACAGATGACTGTGCGCCCAGGTGAGGTGCCGCCGCTCCGGATCGGCCGCCCGGCCGGGCGTGAGATAGGTGCAGTGCAGCAGCGGGGCGAGCGGCTCGTTCCGCAGACGGGCGTGCAGCCGGCCCAGTTGCCACACGGCGCTCGGTGTGACGGGCCCCGCCAGGACCGCGATCAGGTCCAGGTCGCTGCGGCCCTCCTGGTAGTCGCCCCCGGCGAGTGAGCCGTGGGCCCACAGGGCGACGGGGTCCAGGTCCGGGAGTCCGGCGAGGAAACGGTCCAGTAAGGCTTCCGTGCGGCTCGTCATGCGCCCAGTCTGTCCACCTCAGCCGAGCCCGTACACCCGGCGTGCGTTGCCCGCCGAGATCAGTCCGGCCACCCGTTGCGCGTCCCCCGCCGACCACGCGCCCTCCACGACCCAGCTGCCGAGCACCCGCGCCAGTGCCTCGCGGAACAGCCGCGCCCCGACCACGTGCAGTTCGGGCAGCCCCCCGGCCCCGCTGGAGAAGAGGATCTTGCCGAAGGGGGCCAGCTCCAGGATCTCCGCGAGGATCGTCGCGGCTCGCGCGCCGGTCCGCACGAGCGCGGCGCCGGAGTCGGCGTACACGTGCGGGAAGACGCCCGCGAGGTGGGCGGCGTGCCGGTGGTAGGGGTAGCCGTGCAGCAGGACGAGGTCGGTGCCGAGGCCGGCCGTGGCCCGCACGAAGTCCGTCAGCAGCACCGGATCCGTGCGGTCGACGCGCGCCCCCGGCTCGCCGAGTCCCGCGTGCAGCTGAAGCGGCAGCCCCGAGGCGACGGCGATCCACAGCAGGTGCCGCAGCAGCACCGGGTCGGTGAGCTCGCCGCCGACCCTGCGGCCCGCCAGCCAGCGGCCCGCCGCGCCCCGCACCTCACCCGGCCCGGGCGGCTCGGGCGCGAGGGCGAGGCCGTGCCGGACGCCCGCGACGGAGGTGAAGGCCACGGCGTTCGCGGCGGCCCCGTGGACCGACTCGGCGAGGTTGGCGAGGAAGGACTCGACGGTGCCGGAGGTGTCGGCGACCTGTTCGGCGAGGGGTTCCAGGCGCACGATCTCCCGTGCCTCGGCGGCGCCGGCCGAGGCGAGCTCGCCCGGTCCCGTGAGGTCGCCGGGCAGGCCGGTGTCGACCAGGTAGGTCGTGATGCCGCTGCCGCGCAGCAGCCGGCGGCCCGCTTCCAGTACGCCGAGTTCACGACGCCGGGCGAGATAGCGGGCGGGCGGCGCGTGCGGTTCCAGACCGAGGAGCGGGGGGCACCAGCGGCGTACCGCGAACCCCGTCTGGGTGTCGAACAGTGTCGTGCCCGGGGCCGGCGGGCCCTCGGTGCGGGCCAGCTGGGCCTCGAAGGTGCCGAGGCCCAGCTCCGTTCTCAGGACGCCGTGGCAGTACTGGTCCACCAAGGACGGCGTTTCGATCATCCGGACTCCCGGGGAGCTGGACCACGTGGTTCCTACGGGTCCTAACGGGTGACCGGGGTGTCAGGTTGTTGCTGCTCAGCCGTTCTTCGGTCCGCCGACCTGGATCCCGGCCATCCGCGTCCACTCGTAGGGGCCCGTCTTCACCTTCGCCGCGAACTCGCCGTCGAAGGTCTCGTGGACGGTGATGCCGGCCTTCGCGACGGCCAGCCCGGCGACGGCGACCGAGGGGGCCACCAGGTCGCCCCAGCCGCCGTCCTCGCCGACGAGGACGATACGGGCGCCGCGCTCGCCGATGTACGCGATCTGGCCCTCGGCCCCGCCGTGCTGCTTGGCGAAGGCGTTGATCTGCTTGGCGAGCCGGGCCGCCTTGCGCTCGGCCTTCGCGGCCTGCTTGGCGTCGGCGCTCTCGTCGACCTGCTTGGTGTCTGCCATGGCCAGGATGCTACCGACGGGTAGATCGAACGGCGACGGCCGGGGTGCGTGGTGTTGACCCTG
>NZ_JBHWUW010000104.1:0-13444 GCF_042737245.1 Streptomyces sp. NPDC060002 | reverse complement strand
GCACCGGATGCGTCCGGTGGGGCCCACGCTCTTGCCGCTGCCTTGCTGCCGTCTCCGTGCGGCTAACCGCTGGTCCCGCCGAAGAAGGTGGTCCCGCCGTTGTTGCCGCCGTTGTTGCCGCCGTTCTTGAAGGCGACCAGGTTGACCGTCTGGCCCTTGTTGACGGTGCTGCCGGGGGCCGGGTCCGAGCTGATGACCTGGGCGTCGTCGTCCGAGTTACCGGAGATGTTGCCGACGGTCAGCCCCGCGTCCTGGAGCGCCTGCTTGGCGTCCTTGACGCTCAGGCCCTGGAGGTTGGACGGGACCTGGGTCTGGGTGCTCTTGCCGATCTGGATCTGGACCGTGGAGTCCTTGTCGGCCTGGGAGCCGATCGACGGGACGGTCTGGATGACCTTGCCGACCTGGTTCTGGTCCTGGGTGTCGACCTCGACGCAGTTGCCCTTGAGGTCGTTCTGCTCCATCTGCGCCTTGGCCTCGTCGCAGCTCTTGTTGGAGACGTCCGGGACGGTGGCCTTCTCCTCGGCCTTGGCGATGGTGAGGGTGATGGTGGTCCCCTTCTCCACCTCCTTGCCGAGATTCAGGCTCTGCTCCAGGACGGTGCCCTCCTCCTCGGTGGACACCTGCTGCTTGGTCTCGACGACGAGCCCGTACTGGTCGCCCTCCAGCAGCGCCTTGGCGTCTTCCAGGCTCTTGCCGAGAACACTCGGCACCGCCACCTTCGGCGCACCGGTGGAGATCACCAGGTTGACGGTGGAGTCCTTGTCGACCTTGGTCCCGGGATCGGGGTCCTGGTCGCAGACCTTGCCCTTGCTCTGGTCCGCGCAGGGCTTCTGGGTGACCGTTCCCAGCTTGAGGTCGCTGTTGGCCAAGCGTTTCTCGGCGTCGGCCTGGACCTGGCCCACCAGGTTGGGCACGGCCACCGACTCGTTGTTCACGCCGCCGCTGAAGACCCACTTGCCGATCAGGACCGCGCCGACGAGCACCAGCACGGCGGCGACGACCAGCAGGATCGTCGAGGCGTTGGACTTCTTCTGGCGGCGCCGGTCGGGGCGGTCGTCGTAGCCGTAGCCGCCGTCGTCGGGGTTCATGGGCGGCAGCATCGACGTGGCCCCGGCGTCCGCGGAGCGCATGGCCGTGGTCGCCTGGTCGTCGCCGTAGCCGCCGTAACCGACCGAGCCCATCGCCGCCGTCGCGCCGACCGGCTGGCCGTCGAGGCAGGCCTCGATGTCCAGGCGCATCTCGTCGGCGGACTGGTAGCGGTAGTTCGGGTCCTTGACCAGCGCCTTCAGGACGATGGCGTCCATCTCGGGGGTGATCTCGGGGTCGAAGACGCTCGGGGGCTGCGGCTCTTCGCGGACGTGCTGGTAGGCCACGGCCACCGGGGAGTCCCCGACGAACGGCGGGCGGACCGTCAGCAGCTCGTAGAGCAGACAGCCCGACGAGTACAGGTCGGAGCGCGCGTCGACCTGCTCGCCCTTGGCCTGCTCCGGCGAGAGGTACTGGGCCGTGCCGATGACCGCGGACGTCTGGGTCATCGTCATCCCGGAGTCGCCCATGGCGCGGGCGATGCCGAAGTCCATGACCTTGACCTGGCCGTTGCGCGTCAGCATGACGTTCGCCGGCTTGATGTCGCGGTGGACGATGCCGGCTCTGTGCGAGTACTCCAGGGCCTGGAGGATGCCGATGGTCATCTCCAGCGTCCGCTCGGGCAGCAGCTTGCGGCCGGAGTGGAGCAGCTCACGGAGCGTGGAGCCGTCGACGTACTCCATGACGATGTACGGGATCGAGACCCCGTCGATGTAGTCCTCGCCCGTGTCGTAGACCGCCACGATCGCGGGGTGGTTGAGCGAGGCGGCAGACTGGGCTTCCCGGCGGAACCGGGCCTGGAAGGAAGGGTCGCGCGCGAGGTCCGCGCGCAGCGTCTTCACCGCCACGGTGCGGCCGAGGCGGGTGTCATGCGCGAGATAGACCTCGGCCATGCCACCACGGCCGAGCACATGGCCCAGCTCGTACCGGCCGCCGAGGCGACGCGGCTCTTCCATAGCTACCTACCAGCCCTCTCCGTCGGTCCCGACCGGCACACGTGTGCGGCCGGAGGCTACCGTCCGGGCATACCGTACCCGGACGGCGCTGTGTGACCTGGCCAAGCCCGTCACCCGATACAGGACCGGTATCGCAACGTGCACCGATGTGTAGGCGACGTGATGGGGGTCACTTCTTGCTGTCGATGACTGCCTTCATCACGTCCCTCGCGATCGGGCCGGCGAGACCGCCGCCGGTGATGTCGCCGCGGTCGGCCGCGCCGTCCTCGACGACGACGGCGACGGCCACCGGCGCGCTGCCGTCGGACAGCTTCGCGTAGGAGATGAACCAGGCGTACGGCTTCTCGCTGTTGTCGACACCGTGCTGGGCGGTACCGGTCTTGCCGCCGACGGTGACGCCGTCGATCTTGGCCTTGCCACCCGTGCCCTGCGGGTCGTTGACGACCGTCTCCATCATCTCCTGGAGCGCCTGCGCCGTCTTGGACGAGACCGCCTGGGACAGCTGCTGGGGCTCGGTCGTCTCCAGGGTGTCCAGGTTGGGGGCCTTGAGCTGGTCGACCATGTACGGCTTCATCAGTTTGCCGTCGTTGGCGACCGCCGAGGCGACCATGGCCATCTGGAGCGGGGTGGCCGCGTTGGAACCCTGGCCGATGCCGTCCAGGGCGTTCTGCGGCGGGTTGTCCTCGGGGTAGGTGGACTTGGCGGCCCGCACCGGGGTGTCCAGCTCGGTCTCGTTGAAGCCGAACTTCTCCGCCTGCTCGATCATCTTCTCGTTGCCGACGTTGTCGGCCATCTTCGCGAAGACGGTGTTGCAGGACACCATGAGCGCGTAGCGCAGCGTGGCGTTCTCGCAGTCGCCGTGCTCGTTGGTGAGCTTGTTCGTGGACTGCGGCAGCGGGAACGGGTCCGGGGTGTCGGTCTTCGCGTCGACGCCGGAGACCTCGCCGTTCTCCAGCGCGGCGGCGGCCGTGACCACCTTGAACGTGGAGCCGGGCGGGTAGGTCTCGCGCAGCGCGCGGTTGAGCATCGGGTCGTCGGCGTCGTTCTTCTTCTGGACCGCGTTCCACGCCTCCTGGTCCGTGTCGGAGGAACCGGCGAACTTCGACGGGTCGTACGACGGGGTGGAGACCAGCGCAAGGATCTTGCCGGTGGACGGCTCGATCGCGGCGACCGCGCCCTTCTTGTCGCCCAGGCCCTTGTACGCGGCCTTCTGCGCGGCGGCGTTCAGGGTGGTGACGACGCTGCCGCCCTCCTTCTCCTTGCCCGTGATCATGTCCAGGGTGTTACGGAAGAAGAGCCGGTCGTCGTTGCCGCTGAGGATGCCGTCCTCGAGCTTCTCCAGCTGGTTGGCGCCGAAGGCCTGCGAGGAGTAGCCGGTGACCGGCGCCCACATCGCGCCGTTGGACCAGGTGCGCTTGTACTTGTAGTCGCCGGTGGTCTCGACCGAGCCGGTGATGGCCTTGCCGTCGACGATGATGTCGCCGCGCGGGGTCGAGTAGCGGGTGATGTTGACACGACGGTTCTTGGTGTCGCTCGCGAGGCTGTCCGCCTTGACGTACTGCAGGTAGTTGTCGCGCAGCAGCAGGGTGAGGACCAGGAGGCCGCAGAAGAGCGCGATCCGGCGCAGGGGCTTGTTCATGACGGGCGGACCACCTGGGTCATCTCGGCGTCGGGGTTCGAGGCGGGGGCGGGCGCGGGGCGGCGCGCGGTGTCGCTGATGCGGATCAGGATGCCGATCAGCGCCCAGTTGGCGATGACGGAGGAACCGCCGTAGGCCAGGAAGGGCATCGTCATACCGGTGAGCGGGATGAGGCCCATCACACCGCCGGCGACGACGAACACCTGGAGGGCCAAGGCGCCGGAAAGGCCGATGGCCAGCAGCTTGCCGAAGGGGTCGCGGGCGGCGAGGGCGGTGCGCACACCGCGCTCGACGATCAGGCCGTACAGCAGCAGCAGCGCCATGATGCCCGCCAGGCCGAGCTCCTCGCCGAAGGTGGCGAGGATGAAGTCGGAGTTGGCGGCGAACTTGATCAGCTCGGAGTGGCCCTGGCCCCAGCCGGTCCCCAGCGTGCCGCCGGAGCCGAACGCCCACAGGGCCTGCATGGCCTGCTCGGAGTGGCCGGCGACGCCCTGCTGCGAGAGCGTGTACTCCTTCATCGGGTCGAGCCAGGCCTGGACACGCTGCTGGACGTGGCTCTCGAACTGGGCCACGCCGACCGCGCCGGCCGCGGACATCAGCATGCCGAAGACGATCCAGCTGGTCCGCTCGGTGGCGACGTACAGCATGATGACGAACATTCCGAAGAACAGCAGCGAGGTGCCGAGGTCCGTCTCGAAGACCAGGATCAGGATCGAGATGATCCAGACGACGATGATCGGGCCGAGGTCACGGCCGCGCGGCAGGTACAGGCCGAGGACGCGGCGGCTGGCCAGGGCGAGCGCGTCGCGCTTCACCATCAGATAGCCGGCGAAGAAGATGGCCAGCACGATCTTGGCGAACTCACCTGGCTGGATGGAGAAACCGGCCACCGAGATCCAGATCTTGGCGCCGTAGATGTTCTTCCCGAGGCCCGGGACGAGCGGGAGCAGCAGCAGGAAGATCGCGCCGACCATGGAGATGTAGGTGTAGCGCTGCAGGACGCGGTGGTCCTTGAGGAAGACCAGTACCACGACGAACAGCGCGATGCCCATCGCCGTGTACAGCAGCTGCCGCGGCGCGGCGGTACCGGCCTGTTCGATCCGCTGCAGCAGCTTGGACTGGTCCAGTCGCCAGATGGCGACGAGCCCGAGCCCGTTCAGCAGTGTGGCCACCGGCAGCAGCAGCGGGTCCGCGTACGGCGCGAACTTGCGCACGACGAGGTGCGCGACGCCGGCCAGCAGGCCGAGGCCGAGGCCGTAGCTCAGGAGGCCGGACGGCACCTGTTCGTTGATGGCGAGGCCCACGTTGGCGTAGGCGAAGACCGGGATCACGACGGCGAACACCAGGAGCGCGAGCTCGGTGTTACGCCGGCTCGGGGTGCCGATCGAGCCGATCGTGGACGTGTGGTGCGTCGGCGAGTTGGTAGTACTGCTCATCGTGTGACGGGGCCTCTCACGGCTTGCCTACTGCTCACCGCACCGCGAGACGACCTTCTGCTCTTCCTCCGAAAGGCTGGGGCCGGGGGTGGGAGTAGTGGTCGCGGGTGCGGACGGGGACGCGGTTGCCGAGGGGCTCGGCGATGCCTTGGACGTGACGGAGACGGGCGTGGTTCCCGTGGTGCCGCCGGCCTGGCCCTCACCGGTCTTCGAACCGGTCTTGCTCGCCGTGGCGGTCTCGGAGTGCTTCTTGCACGCGGAGGCCTGGACGGCCAGCTCGTCGATCTTCTTCTGGGCGGTGGACAGGTTGCCCTCGGCGATCGTCGCCTCGACCAGCTTCTGCTGGTAGTCCGGGAGGTACTTGAGTTCGATCTCGGGGTGGTCCTTCTCCACCTTCGACAGCGACACCCAGGCCAGGTCCTGGCTGATGCCGCGGTACAGCGCGACGTGCTCGCCCCTGGTGCCGACGTAGTACTGCGTCTGCGTCCAGCGATGGCCGCCGTACAGGCCGCCGCCGATCACGGCGAGCGCGATTACGCTGTAGAAGGATCTCTTCAGCCACCTACGGCCCTTGCGGGGCTTGACGAAGTCCTCGTCGGTGTAGTCGCCGAAGCCGTCGGTGGGGATGAAGCCGGTGATGTCGCCGCCGGAGCCGGGCGGGCCGAACTCGCCGCCCCCACCGCGCCCCTGCTGCCTGCGGCCGAGGCCCGAGGCGCGTCCCGCCGGGGTCTGCATGATGCCGTTGTCCTGCGGCTGGAGCTGGTTCTCGGCGACCGCGCCGACCACGACCGGGGTGTCGGACAGCTGCCCGGCGAGGGTGTCGCCGGTGTCCAGGTCGAGGACGTCGGCGACGATGACCGTGATGTTGTCGGGGCCGCCGCCGCGCAGCGCGAGCTGGATCAGCTCCTGCACGGTCTCCTGGGGGCCCTGGTAGCTGGCGAGGGTGTCCTCGAGAGTCTGGTGGGAAACGACGCCGGACAGGCCGTCGGAGCAGATCAGATAGCGGTCGCCGGCCCGGACCTCGCGGATCGACAGATCCGGCTCCACATGCTCACCACTGCCCAACGCCCGCATCAGCAGCGACCGTTGCGGGTGGGTGGTGGCCTCTTCCTCGGTGATGCGGCCCTCGTCGACGAGTCGCTGCACCCAGGTGTGGTCCTGCGTGATCTGGGTCAGTACGCCGTCCCGCAGCAGATACGCGCGCGAGTCCCCTACGTGTACGAGCCCGAGGCGCTGGCCGGTCCACAGCAGGGCGGTCAGGGTGGTCCCCATGCCCTCGAGCTGGGGGTCCTCCTCGACCAGCGAGCGCAGCTGGTCGTTGGCACGCTGGACGGCGGTACCGAGCGAGGTGAGGACGTCGGAGCCGGGGACGTCGTCGTCGAGGGCGACGATGGTGGAGATGGCCTCGGAGGAGGCGACCTCACCGGCGGCGGCGCCGCCCATGCCGTCGGCGATGGCGAGCAGGCGGGGACCGGCGTAACCGGAGTCCTCGTTGCCCTCCCGGATCATGCCCTTGTGCGATCCGGCGGCGAAGCGCAGAGACAGACTCATGCGCACCTCGCCCGTCGGCTCCGGGTACAGCCGGTCGTGTCGAGCCACACTGCCCACCCTCCGGTCGGGAGCACACCGGGGCCATGGGTGCCGGCCGCCGCCGCGTGCTCGCTCCGCTCGCACTCACTCATGATGTAGCACTACTTCCGAAGCTCGATGACGGTCTTGCCGATACGGATCGGCGCGCCCAGCGGGATCGGTGTGGGAGTCGTCAGCCGCGATCGGTCGAGGTACGTGCCGTTGGTGGAGCCCAGGTCCTCGACGATCCACTGACCGTCGCGGTCCGGGTAGATCCTGGCATGACGGCTGGAGGCGTAGTCGTCGTCCAGCACGATCGTGCTGTCGTGCGCCCGGCCCAGGGAGATGGTCTGGCCCTGGAGCGCGACGGTCGTGCCGGTGAGGGTGCCCTCGGACACCACCAGCTTGGTAGGTGCGTTGCGGCGCGTGCGGCCTGCGGCGGCGGGCTGCTGGCGCTGCTGCGGAGGCGCCTGTTGGCGCTGGGCCTGCTGGGCCCGCCCGGCCTCCCGGCGCGAACCGCGCTGGGTGACGCGCGTACCGAAGAGGTCGCTGCGGATGACCTGCACGGCCACGATGACGAACAGCCACAGTACGGCCAGAAAACCCAGCCGCATGACCGTGAGGGTCAGCTCTGACATTGCCCCCGCTTCACCCTTCGGCTTGCCGATAAATGATGGTGGTGCTGCCCACGACGATCCGCGAGCCGTCGCGGAGCGTAGCGCGGGTGGTGTGTTGCCCGTCCACCACGATGCCGTTGGTGGAGCCGAGATCCTGGATCGTCGAGGGTGAACCGGTCCGGATCTCACAGTGCCGGCGGGAGACGCCGGGGTCGTCGATCCGTACGTCGGCCTCGGTGCTGCGGCCCATCACGAGCGTCCCGCGGGAGATCTGGTGGCGGGTGCCGTTGATCTCGATCCAGTGGCGGGCGCGCGATCCGGGCTGCGGGGCCCCGGCCAGGCCGCCGCCTGCCGCGCCGGGGCGCTGGGCGCCGGCGGCGGGCGGGTAGCCGTAGCCGCCGGCCCGGGCGCCGGGCGGTGGAGCGGAGGGCATGGGCGGAGCGGCGGCGCCGGCCCCGGGATAACCGGGCCCGTCAGATCCGCCGGCGCGCTGTCGGCCGCCCGCGGGCGGCTGCTCCGGCGCCTGGCTGCTGGAGGAGGCGAGCGTACGGCTGCGCACCCGGTACAGACCGGTGTCGAGGTCGTCCGCCTTCTCCAGGTTGACCTTGATCGGGCCCATGAAGGTGTAGCGCTGCTGCTTGGCGTAGTCGCGGACCATTCCGGCGAGCTCGTCGCCGAGCTGGCCGGAGTAGGGGCTGAGCCGCTCGTAGTCCGGCGTGCTCAGTTCCACGATGAAGTCGTTGGGGACGACGGTCCGGTCCCGGTTCCAGATGGTCGCGTTGTTGTCGCACTCGCGCTGGAGCGCACCGGCGATCTCCACGGGCTGGACCTCGGACTTGAACACCTTCGCGAAGGTGCCGTTGACCAGACCCTCGAGACGCTGCTCGAACTTCTTCAGGACTCCCATGGGGCACCTCCTCCGTAGTGGCTGTTGTCCCGTGCCGTGCTCGTACTGCCTACCTGGTACTGCTTACTGATCGTATCCACGCGCCGGTGAATCGGCTGGTTCCCCCTGTCGGCCCCGTCGACGGGTGTCGACGCCCTCTTGCGCACCTGCTTCTGCCCAGGATCGTAGAGGCGGCCGAGGACCAGTGTCCCGCACCTGACTGTGGTCCTCGTCCGGCTCCTCGGGAGACGGCCGCCTTAGGTACGAGGTTGATACGTGAACCAGTCACCGCCGAGACGTACGGGGGCCGCCGATGGCCTCCCACCTGCTCCCTGCCCCCGCAGAAGGGATGTGAACGCACCCTGGCCCGCGTGCTAATGTTCTGCGTGTCGGAAGGCGCCAGGCCAAAAGGCCCACAAGCTCGAAGACACACCCAATGCGCGGGTGGCGGAATAGGCAGACGCGCTGGATTCAGGTTCCAGTGCCCGAAAGGGCGTGGGGGTTCAACTCCCCCCTCGCGCACCAGTCGAAAGCCCCGCAGGTCTTGGACCTGCGGGGCTTTCGCGTGTCCCGAGACGGATCCCGGGAGCTGTCCCCAGAGCGTGCTTTCCACCTCGGGCGAGTCCAGGCCATGGTTGCTCACCGTGTGTGAGGAACATCTCAGGGCAGTGGGCGTGACGACCCGGTGGGGCGCCGGTCGTCGGCGAGGGCCGCGGGAGGGTGTAGCGGGCTACACCGCGTTCACCCCAGGCGCGGCCTAGCGTTGGGTGTATGGCGCGAGCGATCCCGATGACGACGACGATCCGGCGGGCGGGACGAGCCACGGGCCGGCTGCTCATCGCCGCGCTGATGGCCTTCGGCACCTATCTCTTCGTCACCGTGCTGCTCATCGCCGCCATCGGCACGCTCGTGGTCGTCGGCGCGTGGATGCTGCCCGAGGCGGTGCTGCTGATCCGCCGGATCGCCGGGGCCAAGCGCCGTCAGGTCGCCGACTGGACGGGCCATGAGATCCCCGAGGCGTACGAGCCGCTCACCGGCACCCTGCGCGAGCGGCTGCGCACGGCCGTCCGCGACCCCGGCACCCTCGCCGACCTGCGCTGGATGGCCGCCCACTATGTCTACGGCTGGCTGGTGCTGCTCGCGCTGCCGCTGTGGCCGGTGGGGCTGGTCCTCGACGGGGTGTGGTGCGGGCTGCTGCGCCGGGACGCCGTCGTCCTGCCGTCGGTCGGCCGGCTCGCCGATGTCGAGGCGCGCTGGTCGGCGCACCTGCTCAGGCCGTCACCGAAGGCGCGGCTCGCCGCCCGGGTCCGGGCGCTGACCGAGACCCGCGCCGACGCGATCGCCGCGCACGGCGCCGAACTGCGTCGCATCGAACGTGACCTGCACGACGGCGCCCAGGCCCGGCTGGTCGCCCTGTCCATGCGGATCGGGCTCGCCCAGCGGGCCTTCGGCCGTGATCCGGACTCCGCGCGCAAGCTCATGGCTGACGCGCAGGACCAGGCCGAACAGGCGCTCACGGAACTGCGGCACGTCGTCCGCGGCATCCATCCGCCGATCCTCACCGACCGCGGCCTCGCGGGAGCGGTACGGGCGCTGGCCGCCGGCAGCGGGCTGGAGGTGACGGTGCGGGTGGACGGACTGGTGGACAGCGGTGGTGGCGGCGGTGGGGCGGCCGAGCCGGGCGCTGGGGCGGTCGGATCGGGCAGGGGGCCGTCCGGCTCTGCTGGTTGCCGCGGACACCGGGCGCCCGCCGCTGTGGAGGCCGCTGCCTACTTCGCGGTGGCGGAGGCGCTCACCAACGTCGTCAAGCACAGCGGGTCGCCGCGGGCGGCCGTCGAGCTGGTGCGGCTGCGGAACGGGCTGCGGGCGGTGGTGCGGGACGAGGGTCTCGGTGGCGCGGACGAGGGCGCCGGGTCAGGCTTGCTGGGGATCCGGCGCCGGGTCGCGGCGCTGGACGGTGTGGTGAACATGGACAGCCCTGCCGGGGGACCGACCACGATCGCTGTGGAGCTGCCCTGTGTGTGGTGAAGCCTGTGCGCGAGGAGTGGTGCGGGGAGTGCGGTGCGGGTGTTTTGGCCCGAGGAGCGTGTTTCACGTGAAACATGTCCGCCTTCGTGGAGCCGCCCTCGGGGAGCCGTGGCCCATGGCGAGGGGGTGCACCGGGGTGGCTGCCCCGCCTGGGTGGACGAGGGGTTTTCCACAGGCGGGAGGTTGTCCACAGGGGCTGCCGCCGTCCCGTCGTCGGGCTGTACGGTCGGCACGAGTTGATGTTCGGCTCGTCGAGCCGACGGACGTACGTGTGCGGGGGAGGCGGTCATGGTGACCGAGGCCGGTGGTGCGGGGACAGAGATGGGCGGGGCGCGCAGGCTTCCCCGAGTGCGGGGCTTCGCCGAGTGGCCCACCGAGCGGCCCGCCGCGGGACCGGAATCGGGGGCGGCTGCGGGATCGCCCGAGCCGAGGTCGCCCAAGGAGGCGGGCAAGGCTCTGCGCGGCCGGGTGCCGCGCTCGGCACACGCCGCGTTCGACCTGGACCCCTCCCGCCCGGACGCGGTGGCCGCGGTCGAGGAATCCAGCCGGGGCCGCATCCCGGAGCTGGCCCCGATTCGGGTCGGCCGGATGGCCGCGACACCGTTCGCGTTCCTGCGCGGCTCGGCCGGACTCATGGCGTTCGACCTGGCCCGTACGGCCATGACCGGGATCCGCGCCCAGATCTGCGGCGACGCCCACGCCGCGAACTTCGGTCTGTACGGCGACGCGCGGGGCGGTCTGGTCATCGACCTGAACGACTTCGACGAGACCGTCGACGGTCCCTGGGAGTGGGACCTCAAGCGTCTCGCCGCCTCTCTGGTGCTCGCGGGCCGCGAGGCCGGCGCGGACGAGGACACCTGCCGCAGAGCGGCGCACGGCGCGGCCGGCTCCTACCGCCGCACCATGCGGCTCCTGGCGAAGCTCCCGGTGCTGGACGCGTGGAACGCCATCGCCGACGAGGAACTGGTCTCCCACACCGACGCACACGACCTGCTGGGCACCCTGGAGCGGGTCTCGGAGAAGGCGCGGGCCAACACCAGTGGGCGGTTCGCGGCGAAGTCGACCGAGCCGACGGAGGACGGCGGCCGCCGCTTCGTCGACGCGGCGCCGGTGCTGCGCCGTGTCCCGGATGCGGAGGCCCACGCGGTGGCCGCGTCCCTGGAGCACTACCTGACCACCCTGTCCGAGGACCGCCACCCGCTGCTGGCCCGCCACGCGGTCCACGACGTCGCCTTCCGCATCGTCGGCACGGGCAGCGTGGGGACCAGGTCGTATGTGGTGCTGCTGCTGGACCACCGGGGCGAGCCGCTGATCCTCCAGGTGAAGGAGGCCCGTGCCTCGGCCCTGGTCCCGCATCTGCTGGCCGCCGGCTTCGAGGTGCCGGAGGCCGAGCACGAGGGACGCCGGGTGGTGATCGGCCAGAAGCGCATGCAGGTCGTCAGCGACATCCTGCTGGGCTGGACGACCGTCGACGGACTCCCCTTCCAGGTAAGGCAGTTCCGCAACCGCAAGGGCAGCGTCGACCCGGCCGCGCTCGCCGCCGACCAGGTCGACGACTACGGCCGGATGACCGGCGCGCTTCTCGCCCGCGCCCACTCCCACAGCGCCGACCCCCGCCTCATCGCCGGTTACTGCGGCAAGAACGAGGATCTCGACGAGGCCATCGCCACCTTCGCCGTCGCCTATGCCGACCGCACCGAGGCGGACCACTCGGATCTGGTGGCGGCGGTACGGGCAGGGCGGATCCCGGCGGAGACGGGCGTGTGAGGGGCGGGCGGACGGAGCCGGAGCAGGAGGAGTCCGGGCAATGGGACCCCTGCGGGACGGACGGCCGCGTGGGTTCGGGGGAGCGTTGGCCTAGGCTGGTCGGGTGACGACCCCCGAAGCTGAGCAGCCCCGGCCCGAGGCACGGCTGGAGCAGGCCGTGCGGGCCGCCGAGCAGGCGTTGATCGAGTTCGAGATCGCGGTGGAGACCTTCCGCGTCGAGGTCGAGAACTTCTCGCGGCTCCACCATCAAAAACTCGGCCCGATGTACGCCCGGCTCGACGAACTGGACGCCCAGATCGCCGAGGCCAGGGCCGCCCGCACCGGTGATCCCGAGGACCGGCGCAAGGCCGCCGAGGCGCGGGCCCGGGTAATGCCGATGCCCGGGGTCGAGGAGCTGTTCCACGGCTGGATGGACGGCGAGGGGCTGTTCCCCGAGGCCGAGGCGATGCTCACGGACCAGCCGGTCCGGCCCCCGCAGCGGGTGCGGCCCAGCGAGGAGGCACGCAAGCTGTACCGCGAGCTGGCCCGCAAGGCGCACCCGGACCTGGCACAGGAGGATGACGAGCGGGCCCGGCGCGAGGAGTTCATCACTCGCGTCAACGCGGCCTACGCCCGTGGCGAGGAAGCCCTGCTGCGTGAGCTGGCCGCGGAGTGGGCGGCCGGTCCGGCGCCCGCGGAGCGCAGCCCGAGCCCCAGCGAGGAGCTCTACGCCCGTCTCGAGTGGCTCGCTCAGCGCAAGGAGATGCTCGCGCTGGTCGCCCGGGAGCTGGAGGACGGCGCGATCGGATCGATGCTCCGCATGGCACCGGAGGACCCTGACCGGCTCCTGGACGAGATCGCCGACAAGCTCCTCGCGGACGTCGCCGCCCGCGAGGAGGAGCTGGCCGAGCTGGTGGGCTAGCGGACCGGTCGTGTCGTATGCCCGGTCGGGTAGCGTCGGGCGCATGAGTTTCGGAGCTGGTGTGCCCACGGTCCAGGTCGGCGACCTCAAGGACGACGACTTCCTGCTGGACGTCCGCGAGGACGACGAATGGCAGGCGGGTCACGCCGAAGGGGCGCTGCACATCCCCATCAGCGAGTTCGTCGGCCGCTACGGTGAGCTGACCGAGGCGGCTCCGCAGGACGGTCGGGTCCATGTGATCTGCCGCTCCGGCGGTCGTTCGGCCCAGGTCACGATGTACCTCGTCCAGCAGGGCATCGACGCCGTGAACGTCGACGGCGGCATGCAGTTCTGGGCCGCCACGGGCCGCCGGGTCGTCACGGACGAGGGCAACCCGGGCTCCGTCCTGTAGGTCGTCGGAACGACAACGGCAACGGCAACGGCAACGGCAACGGCAACGGCAACGGCAACGGCAACGGCACGTGATCGGGCCGGTAGTCGTCCGGCGGCCGCCAGCTGTCGGGCGGACGGTACGCCGTCAGGACCCGTGGTCGGGTCGGCGGTCGCCTCGGTGGTCGCC
>NZ_JBHWUW010000103.1:0-13587 GCF_042737245.1 Streptomyces sp. NPDC060002 | reverse complement strand
CCGCGGACGTCGAGCTCGCCGCATGACCCCAGCAAGCCCGAACCATCCCAAACCCGACAAAGGTGCCTTGACGAAAGACATAGAGGCACCCCCCCGCTTCTCCCCACGAGAGGAACGGCACGCCATGCGCGCGACCCTGCGACAGGCGGCGCGGGCCACGGTCCACCTCTTCCTGGCCGCCGCCATGGCCTTCGGGTCGTACCTCTTCATCACCGTCCTGCTGATCGCCGCCACGGGCGCGGTCTCGGGAGTCGGGATCTGGCTGCTGCCCGAGACCGTGCTGCTGATCCGCCGGATCGCCGGGGCGAAACGGCGGTTGACGGCGTCCTGGACCGGCCGGGAGATACCGGAGGCGTACCGGACGGTCACCGGCCCGCTGCGCGAGCGGCTGCGGACGGCCGCCGGGGATCCCGGCACTCTCACCGATCTGCGCTGGCTGGGGGCGTACTACGCCTATGGCTGGCTGGCGGTGCTCATGCTGCCGCTGTGGCCGGCGGGTCTCCTCGTCGACGGTGTGCGGCGCGGACTGCTGGGCCGCGAGGCGCTGGTCCTGCCGTTGCTCGTCCGGCTCGCCGACCTGGAGGCGAGCTGGTCGGCCGCCCTGCTCAGACCCTCCCCCAAGGCGCTGCTGGCCAGACGGGTCGAGCAGCTCACCGCGACCCGGGCGGACGCGGTCGCCGCGCACGGCGCCGAACTGCGCCGCATCGAACGGGATCTGCACGACGGCGCCCAGGCGCGGCTGGTGGCGCTGTCGATGCGGATCGGACTGGCCCAGCGGGCGTACGGGGCCGACCCCGGCACCGCGCGCAAGCTGCTCTCCGACGCACAGGACCAGGCCGAGGAGGCCCTGACCGAACTGCGGCACGTCGTACGCGGCATCCACCCGCCGATCCTCACCGACCGGGGACTCGAGGGGGCCGTACGGGCGCTGGCGGGCAGCAGCGGACTCGGGGTGACCGTGCGGACGGACCGGCTTGCGGACGTGCCCCGGGCGCCGGCCGCGGTGGAGGCGGCCGCCTACTTCGTGATCGCCGAGGCGCTGACCAACGCCGCGAAGTACAGCGGGTCGGAACGGGCCGAGGTCGTGCTGGCCCGCTCCCGGACCGGGCTGAGCGTGCGGGTGCGCGACGAGGGGCGCGGCGGCGTCGACGAGAGCACCGGCACGGGACTGCTGGGCATGCGGCGCCGGGTCGCCGCGCTCGACGGGACCGTGCGGGTGACCAGCCCGGTGGGCGGGCCGACGGTGATCGAGGTGGAGCTGCCGTGCGTGTGGTGAACGCCGATCCGGCCGATCCGTCGTACGACCGGCACGACGGCCCGCAGACCTGGCCGGCACGACCTCCTCGGCGCTGCGCGAGCTCAAGGCCACGGTGAATGTGCTGCGTCGGGCGGACGAGGTGGACGCCCCGCTCGCCCCGGGCCCCGGTCTGGCGCAGCCGGCCGAGCTGACTCGGGCACAGCGCCGTTCAGGCGAAACCGCGGCCTCTTCCGCGTGCTTCGGCCCGGCCGCGTCCACAACTCAACCGTGACCCTCCCTCGCATCGCCCCCATGCTCGCCACCCCGGGCCGGCTGCCGCCCACCGCCCAGGACGCGCGCTGGGCCTACGAGACCAAGCAGGACGGGCAGCGGGCCGTGGTGTACCTCGCCGGAGACGGGAGCGTCACCCTGCGCGCCCGCTCGGGGGAGGACGTCACCGGCGCCTATCCCGAGCTGCGGCCACTGGCCGAAGCGCTCGGAGCCACGCCTGCCGTGCTGGACGGCGAGGTCCTCGCCCTGGACGGACAGGGCCGGGCCGACTTCCAGCTGCTCCAGTCCCGGATGGGCCTGGTCCAGGCGCCGGGCAAGGCCGCCCGGCTGGCGGCGACGGCCCCCGTGCACCTCGTGCTGTTCGACGTGCTGCATCTCGGCGGGCAGTCCCTTCTCCCGCTGTCGTACACGCGGCGCAGGGCGCGGCTGGAGGCGCTGGCGCTGGACGGGCCGTGCTGGTCGACGCCGAGCGCCCTGGTCGGACACGGGCGGGAGGCCCTGGAGGCGACCCGCGCGCACGGCCTGGAGGGGCTGGTCTGCAAGCGTCTGGACTCGGCGTACGAGCCGGGGGTGCGCTCCCGCGCCTGGATCAAGATCCGGAACATGCGTGTCGCGGACGTCCTGGTCGGCGGCTGGCTGCCGGGCAGGGGACGGCTGACCGGGCTGCCCGGCGCCGTCCTGGTGGGACAGCGGGCCGCGACGGGACTGCGGTACGTCGGCGGAGTGGGCACCGGCTGGAGCGAGGCCGAACGGGTCGAACTCGCGGCCCTCCTGCTGGCCGCCTCGGCCGACGAGTGCCCCTTCGACGCCGTACCGCAGGCGCCGGACGCGCGGTGGGTCGTGCCCCGGCTGGTCGGCGAGGTCCGGTACAGCACGCGGACCCGGGCGGGGCTGCTGCGCCAGCCGTCCTGGCTTCGGCTGCGGCCGGACCTGACGCCCGAGGAGTCGGCGGCGGACCTGCCGGACATATCCGCCTGACCTCGCCTCGGCAGCCAAGTATTGGGCTGTGCTTCACCACTGATACGTCTGCGACCTCTTGGCGTGGAGGGGAAAACCGGGGAAGCTGAGCTGCTTTTCAACTCCCTCTCCCCACACAGCCGTTCGGCTGCGCCCGAACCCCGAGGAGGACGCAGTGTCATCATCGAAGTCCAAGGTCCACCGCAGGAGGTGGCTCACCGGGCTCGCCGGTGCCGCCGCACTCGTCGTGGCCTTCCCGTCGGCGGCCTTCGCCGCCCCGCCGACGGCCCTGCCGTCCAACGCCGAAGCCGCCGAGCTGACGTACCAGCCCGCGTTCGACTACGACACGGACGGCTGCTACTCGACCCCCGCCATCGGCCCCGACGGCACGATCAACGGCGGCCTCAACCCGACCGGCGCCCTCAACGGCAGCTGCCGGGACGCCTCCGACCTGGACAACACCAACAGCTACTCGCGCTACAAGTGCAACAACGGCTGGTGCGCGTACCTGTACGGCCTCTACTTCGAGAAGGACCAGGCCCTGGCGGGCAGCAGCATCGGCGGGCACCGGCACGACTGGGAGCACGTCGTGATCTGGGTGCAGAACGGCCAGGTCCAGTACGTCTCGACGTCCAACCACGGCTCGTTCACGGTGACGGCGGCCTCGGGCGTCCGCTTCGACGGCTCGCACGCCAAGATCGTCTACCACAAGGACGGCATCAGCACGCACTGCTTCCGGCTCGCCAACTCCAACGACGAGCCGCCGGAGAACCACAAGGGCACCTGGCAGTACCCCCCGCTGGTCGGCTGGAACGGCTACCCGGCGGGCCTGCGTGACAAGTTGAGCGCGTACAACTTCGGCAGCGCCAACTTCGGTCTGAAGGACGCCAGCTTCAACAACCACCTCTCCTCGGCGAAGCCGTCCGGGATCGCCTTCGATCCCGCCGCGTGAGCCATGGCCGCCGCCCGCGGCCGGGGTGCGTGCGCTCCCCGACCGTGGACGGCGGCGCACGCACGCCCCATGATGTCCGGATGGATCTTCACGACGAACTGCCGCCGGCCGTGCCGGCGAAGGAGCTGCTCGCCCTCGCCGACAGTCATCACGCCCGCGTCGCACGGCCGTTGGGCACCCAAGAGGTCGCCGGGCACCTGGTCAAGGCATACGCGCTCGAGGCGCCGGGGCGGACGGTGACGGAGCCCGCCGCCCGGGAGGCGCTGCGGGTCGCCGCCGGCCACCTGGAACTCGGGGCGCTGCGGGGATCGCTCGGCCTGGCCGTCGTGCTGGTGCACGCGGGCGGCGACGGGGACTATCTCCTCGTTCACACCTGGATCGAGGGCCACATGTCGGACCTGGCGGTGTTCACGGGTCCGGCCGGCCGGCCGGAGGACCTGCGGCCGGGGCGGGTGGGGCCGGCGCCGTGCGTGTGGGAGGCGGCCGTCCTGGCCCATGAACGCGAGGCCTTCGCACGGCAGGTCCTGGACGGCACCGGCCCCCTCGCGGAGCGGCTGGCCGCCTGGGGCGCGGACACGGTCGAGGGGGACGTCAGGTGAGCGCCGTCGCACGGGTCCGGCACGCCGAACGGTCCGATCTGGCGCGCGTCGCCGAACTCGCCGCCCAGCACGCGGAGTACGAGCGCGCCGCACCGCCCGTACCCGACCTCGCGAAGCGGCTGGCCGAGCTCCTCTTCGACGCGCCGACACCCCGGCTGTACTGCCTGGTCGCCGAACTGCCCGACGGCGAGGTCGTCGGCTACGCGACCTGCGCGCCCGAGCTCTCCACCTGGGAGGGCCGCGAGTACCTCCTCATGGACTGCCTGTTCCTGACCCCCGGCCACCGCGGCCTGGGTCTGGGCGCCCTGGTGATGAGCGCCGTGGCGGCCCAGGCCCGGAGCCTGGGCATGAACGAGGTGCAGTGGCAGACCCCGGCCTGGAACGAGGGGGCGATCCGCTTCTACGCCCGGCTCGGCGCCCTCGGCACCGACAAACGGCGCTTCGTTCTCGACGTGACCTCCCAGACGTGACCTCCCAGACCTGACCTCCCAGACCTGACCTCCCGGACGTGACCTCCCGGACGTGACCTCCCGGACGTGGCCTTCCGACGGCGCAGAAGCGGTCGCCCGCCCCTCGTCCGGGTGTCCGCGGAGCCGCCGTCGACGGGCCGGCCGCCCGTGGCCGAAACCGGCGAGCGGCACGGGCCACGGCCCCCGAGGGTCTATCGTGTCCCGCATGTCCGTTCCGGAATTGATCCGTATCGTCTCCCGTGACTCGCCCATGGCGCTGGCCCAAGTGGAGCGTGTGCGCTCGGAGTTGGCCGCCCTACATCCAGGTGTGCGCACCGAGGTCGTCCCCGTGAAGACGACCGGCGACAAGTGGATGGGCGACCTGTCCCAGGTCGACGGCAAGGGTGCGTTCACCAAGGAGGTCGACGCGGCGCTGCTGGCAGGCGCGGCGGATCTCGCGGTGCACTGCGTCAAGGACGTGCCGGCGGACCGGCCGCTGCCCGCGGGCACGGTGTTCGCCGCGTTCCTGAAGCGGGACGACATCCGCGACGCCCTGGTGCACCCGGGTGGCCGCACCCTGGACGAACTCCCGGCCGGGACGCGCATCGGCACCTCCTCGGTGCGCCGGGTCGCCCAGCTCGCCGCGACCCATCCCCATCTGGAGTGCGTGCCGTTCCGGGGCAACGCCAACCGGCGGCTGGAGAAGCTGGCGGCGGGCGAGGCGGACGCGCTGCTGCTCGCCGTGTCCGGCCTGGAGCGCATCGGGCGGCAGGACGTCATCAGCGAGGTGCTGTCGCCGGAGACGATGATGCCGCCGATCGGCGCGGGCGTCCTCGCCCTCCAGTGCCGCGAGGGCGACACCGACGTCATCGACGTCGTCAGCGGGCTGGGCGATCCGGCCACCCATCGGGAGGCCACGGCGGAACGCATGTTCCTGCATGTGCTCCAGGGGCACTGCAACAGTCCCATCGCCGGCTTCGCGCGCGTCGACCGCAGCGGCGAACTGTCCCTGCGGGCTTGCGTGTTCACCCCGGACGGGAAGACCCGGCTGAACGCCCACGAGTGGGCCGGCCCCCTGGACCCGGCGACGCTCGGGACGTCGGTGGCGGTGTCGCTGCTGCGTCAGGGCGCGCGCGAGATCATCGACGGCATCCCGCACTGACCGTCCGCCGACCCGTCGGCTCACCGAAGAGGGCGGCGCCTCTCAGGCGCTGCCCTCTTCGGCCTGGTCTCGCAGGAAGTTGCTGACCTGGCGGGCCAGGCTGTCGCGGCCCGCCACGGCCGGGGCTCCGCCGGATCCCTCGGCCAGGCCGATGCCGCCCGTCCACAGCCGGCGGTCGGCCCAGTCGTCGTCGACCCGCAGCTGGATCTGGACGTCCACCTGGCCGAGCGAAGCCTCGGGTCCCGCCGCGTAGAGCACGGCGGTGGCCCTGCGCAGGGGGTAGATGTCGAAGCCCTCGATGAACTGCGAGTTGCGCCAGTCGATGAACGCGCTCTCGCCCTCGGGCCCGAGCCGTACGTCGATCTGGCCGTCCTCGAGGTGGATCGTGGAGTGGTTGCCGCCCCTGTTCTCGACGGTCACCCGCAGACAGAAGTACGTCAGCCCCTCGGCCGCGTCGTCGCGTCCCCTGGGCGGCTCACTCTGCTCCAGGCGGTGGACGCTGACCCGCAGACCGGCATGCTCGTCGTACTCCTGCCAGTCCCCGACCACGTTCGGCTCGTACACAGTCCACCTCTCGACTTCTACCGGCTGCTTCCTATCCGTGCGCCGATCGCACTGTCAAATGAGCAGAATGCGCTGTGGCCAGGGAATTCATCCCTTTTGATCGCTGATCAAGCCGTGCGCAGGAAGAATCCGCCGACCGGCCGCGCAAGGGCTTGTCGGGGCGTGCCGCACATCACGTTCCCGGGCGGGGTCAGCGGGCCGGCCGGCCCAGGAGCGAGGAGGCGGCGGCGATGCCGAGCGCGGCGGCGACCGAAGATCAGCAGCCACAGGGCGGGCTGGACCGCCCGGGTGTACGGCTCGGTGCGGTCGTGGCGCAGCTTCTGCGGTTCGACGGCGCACAGGGCGGCGACCCGGGCCGGCAGCAGCCGCGAGCCGACCCGGGGCCGGGGCGGCCGCAGCAGCAGGTCGATGTTCTGCGGGCGGGCGTGGTCAGCCGACGCGCGGAGCGGTACGGCGGGTGCTTCGGACATCGCGGAAATCTCCTGCCTGCTCGTCGAGGGCGCTGCCGGCGACGTCCCGGAAGACGTCCTCCAGGGTCGGCACCGGGCGGTGGCCGGCGCACCCTCGGCGCGTCGGCGTTCCCCGAGCCCCTGCCGGAGCTCGGCGGGGGTACCGAGGGCGCGGATCCGGCCGTGGCGCATCAGGCGGATCCGGTCGCAGTACTGGTCGGCCTCGTCCATGGTGTGCGTGGTCACCAGGACGGTCATGCCGGTGGCCTCGCGCACGGCGGTGATGTGCTCCCGGAGACCCGTTCGGGCGATCGGGTCGAGGCCGATCGTCGACTCGTCGGGAATCAGCAGCCGGGGTGGCGCTGACCAGGGCCCGGGCGAGTTCGAGACGGCGGACCGTACCGCCGGAGCAGGTGCCGGCGAGCCGGTCGGCGGCGTCCGTGAGACCGATGGCGCCCAGCGCCTGGTCGACGCGTTCGGCACGCTCGCGCCGGGAGACGTCGAAGACGCGGGCGAACAGGGAGACGTTCTCGACGCCGCCGACGGGGAGGCCCTGCGCGCGGCGCTCCCGGTCCGGCGCGGAGGCAATCCACCCGAGGAAGGGTCACGGCCGAGGAGTCGCGAGCGGGAGTCAGAAGCGGCACGGAACAAATAGCATGAAAGTGTTTCAAGGTGTCCCAAGGCGGGAATTTTACGACTAGTGCTTCGGACAGGAGGCACGTCCGTGGGACGCCGCCGAGCGGCCGGTCCCGGGTGTTCTCCCGTCAGCCCGAGTACGTGCTTCCCACGGTGTCCGATCCTCCTCGGCATTCCTCCTGGAAGGCGCGCGTCATGCGTAGCACCGTCAGAACGAATCAGCACCCCCACGACGACGCGCCGGACACCGGCGAGTCCTTCGTGCGGCTCGTCGGTCTGCCCGACGGACCGGAGCGCCAGGCGCTCAAGGACGACCTGGTCCGCCTCTGGCTGCCGATGGCCGAGCGGATCGCCGTCCGGTTCCGGGGGCGCGGCGAGAACCTCGAGGACCTGTACCAGGTCGCCGCGCTGGGACTCGTCAAGGCCGTCGACCACTACGACCCGGAACGCGGCCGCGCCTTCGAGGCGTACGCGGTACCGACGATCACCGGTGAGATCAAACGGCACTTCCGCGACCACATGTGGACCCTGCACGTACCGCGCCGGGTCCAGGATCTGCGCAACCGGGTACGGAACGCGGCGAAGGAGCTGTCGCAGACGACTCCGGGGCGCCCGCCCACCATCACCGAGATCGCCGCGTACGCACAGCTCACCGAGGACGAGGTGCGCACCGGCGCGGAGGCGCTGGAATGCTTCTCCGCACTGTCGCTGGAGGCCGAACTGCCCGGCACCGACGGCTACGCGCTCGAGGACGCCCTCGGCGACCCCGATCCCGGTTACGACGCCGTCGTCGACCGGGTGGCCGTGGCGCCCTGTCTGCGGGCCCTGCCGGAACGCGAACGGACGATCCTGTACATGCGGTTCTTCGTGGGCATGACGCAGAGCCGGATCGCCGAGCAGCTGGGCATCTCGCAGATGCATGTCTCACGCCTGCTCAGTGGCTGCTTCGCGCGGCTGCGCGAGGAGATCGCCGCCGAGGCGGACTGACCCCCGGTCCGAGGGGCCTCACTCCGATGGACCTCACTCCGAGGGGCCTCACTCCACGGGACCCAGGGGCGGCGAGCCAGGAATCTGGGTGGGGCCGTACCGGTCCAGAAGGTCCTCCAGCCGCGCCCGGATCTCGTCGGGCATCTCCCCGGTGCGCCCCCAGACGAGGATCAGTTCGGCGACGTTGCGCAGCTTGATGTTGGTGTGCTGGGAGACCTCCTTCAGCACGAGCCAGCCCTGGTCGGGCGTCATCCGCCCGAGAGCGACCATCACGCCGATCGCCTGGTCGACCACGGCGTGGGAGGCGACCGCCTCCTTCAGCTGGTCGACCTCCTCCTGGAGTGCGAAGATCCGGGCCGTTTCATCCGTCGTTCCGTGCGGTACTCGTGCCACCGCTCCATCGTGCCACCGGGTCGCTCGGCAGGCGCCCGGGACGGTTCCGGCCGGACACTGGTGGTAGCCCCCGCCCGCCGGCCGAGAGACCAGAAACGCGAGTGCCATGAACCGTCGCCCGACATCCGCCCCCGGTGCACGGGGAGCCGTCTCCACGCACTCCGTGTTCGGCGCGCCCTGCTGGGTGAGCCTGACCAGTCGTGACCTGGACGCCACGCAGGGTTTCTACGAGGCCGTCCTGGGCTGGCAGTGGCGCCGGGGCGTCCTCGGCGACCACTTCCGTACGGCGCTGGTCGGCACCGTCCCGGTCGCCGGGGTGGCCGCCGTCGCCGCGATGTGGCAGATGGCGGTCGCCTGGACGCCGTACTTCGCCGTCCCCAGCGCGGACGACGCCGCGTCCCGGACCCGGGAGCGCGGCGGGACCGTCGCCGTGGGCCCGATCTCGCTGCCGCCGGGCCGGGCCGCGCTGCTGGCCGACCGGGACGGCGCGACCTTCGGGGTCTGGGAGGGTGAGCTGATCGGCAACTGGGAGGCCTGGCGGCAGGACGCGCCCGCCTTCATCAGGCTCCACACCCGCGACGCCTTCGACTCCGCCATCTTCTACGGCGAGATCCTCGACTGGGCCACGGACCGCCCCGGCTGCGTCGAGGTCCACTACGAGCGCGGCGAGGTCGTGCTGCGCAGCGGCGGCGATGTCGTCGCCCGGATCGAGTCGGGCGCGCTGGAGGCCGCGCCCGACCCCACGATCCGTCCGCACTGGCAGGTCCACTTCGCCGTCGCGGACGTGACGACCTGTGCCCGGGCGGCGGAGAAGCACGGCGGCAGCGTGCTGATCGAGACCGCCGACGAGGCCGTGCTGCGTGACCCGGACGGCGCCCAGTTCACGGTGACCTCGCGCCGGGGGCGCTGAGCGCGCCTGTCTCAGTCACCGCGGTGCGGGGGCCTGGCCAGCACGATCAGGCTGCGGGCCGCCAGCGCCACCTCCGCGCCCGCCTTGTACTCCGTCTCGTCCGGGCCGCCGTCGGGCTCCGCGGTGTCGGCGCACACCGTCCAGCGCTCGCCGTACGCGGCATCGGGCAGCCGGAAGACGACGGGTTCCCAGTAGCTGTTGAACAACAGCAGGAACGAGTCGTCCACGACGGGCCGGCCGCGGGGGTCGGGTTCGGCGATGGCGTCACCGTTGAGGAAGACACCGACGCTGTGCGCGTCGGCGCGCTGCCAGTCGCGATCCGTCATCTCGCGCGCGTCCGGCAGCAGCCAGACGAGATCGGGCAGCGGCTGCCGTACGTGTCTGACGGTCTGTCCCCGGAAGAAGCGGCGCCGCCGCAGCACGGGGTGGGCGGCGCGCAGGGCGACGAGGCGCCGGCAGAAGTCCGCCAGGCCGCGCTGCTCGTCGGTCAACCGCCAGTCGACCCAGGAGACTTCGCTGTCCTGGCAGTAGGCGTTGTTGTTGCCGCCCTGGCTGCGGCCGAGTTCGTCGCCGTGGCCGAGCATCGGGATGCCCTGGGAGAGCAGCAGCGTGGCGAGCAGGTTGCGCTGTTGCCGGGCCCGCAGGGCGAGGACCGCCGGGCGGTCGGTGGGACCCTCGGTCCCGCAGTTCCAGGAGCGGTTGGCGCTCTCGCCGTCCCGGTTGCCCTCACCGTTGGCCTCGTTGTGTTTGTCGTTGTACGAGACGAGGTCACGCAGGGTGAAACCGTCGTGCGCGGTGACGAAGTTGACGCCGGCGCGCGGACGGCGCCTGCTGTGCGCGTACAGGTCCGAGGAGCCGGTCAGCCGGGAGGCGAACTCGCCCAGCGAGCCGGGTTCCGCACGCCAGAAGTCGCGTACGGCGTCGCGGTAGGGGCCGTTCCACTCCGACCACAGCGGCGGGAAGTTGCCCACCTGGTAGCCGCCCTCGCCGACGTCCCAGGGTTCGGCGATGAGCTTGACGCGGCTGATCACGGGGTCCTGCTGGATGAGGTCGAAGAACGCGGACAGCCGGTCCACCTCGTGGAACTGGCGGGCGAGAGTGGCCGCGAGGTCGAAGCGGAAGCCGTCCACATGCATCTCCGTCACCCAGTACCGCAGCGAGTCCATGATCAGCTGGAGGACGTACGGGTGCCGCATGAGCAGGCTGTTGCCGGTGCCGGTGGTGTCGTAGTAGTGCGCCCAGTCGCCGTCCACGAGCCGGTAGTAGGAGGCGTTGTCGATGCCGCGGAAGGAGAGGGTGGGGCCCTTCTCGTTGCCCTCGGCGGTGTGGTTGTAGACGACGTCGAGGATCACTTCCAGGCCGGCCGCGTGCAGCGCCTTCACCATGGACTTGAACTCGGTGACCTGCTCGCCGCGGGTGCCGTGGGCGGCGTAGGCGTTGTGCGGGGCGAAGAAGCCGATGGTGTTGTAGCCCCAGTAGTTGGACAGGCCCCGGTCCGTCAGCACACCGTCCTGCACGTACTGGTGCACGGGCATCAGCTCGATCGCCGTCACGCCCAGCGAGGTGAGGTGCTCGGTCACCGCGGGGTGCGCGAGGCCGGCGTAGGTGCCCCGCAGGGCGGGCGGAACCTCGGGATGGGTACGGGTCAGGCCGCGTACGTGGGCCTCGTAGATCACCGTGTCGGCGTAAGCGCGCCGGGGCGGTTCGTCGTCGCCCCAGTCGAAGGCGGTGTCGGTGACCACGCCGAGCAGGGTGTGCCCGGCGCTGTCCGCCGGGTCGGGGCGGTCACCGGCCCGCTCGAAGAGGGAGGCGTGGTTGTCGATCTGGCCGTCGACGGCGCGCGCGTAGGGGTCGAGGAGCAGCTTCGCCGGGTTGCACCGGTGGCCGGAGCCGGGGTTCCACGGCCCGTGCACCCGGAAGCCGTAGCGCTGCCCGGGACCGGTCCCGGGCAGGTAGGCGTGCCAGACGAAGCCGTCGACCTCGGTCAGCGGGACACCGCGGGTGGTGCCGTCGTCGTCGACGAGGACGAGGTCGACGCGTTCGGCGACCTCGCTGAACAGCGCGAAGTTGGTGCCCTCTCCGTCGAAGTCGGCTCCCAGCGGGAAGGGGTGGCCGCTCCAGGCGGGCACCTCGGCACTCCGGTCCGTCCGGTCCGTCCGGTCCGTCCGGGTCTTGCGGTCCGTCCGGGTCTTGCGGTCCTTGCGGTCCTTCCGGTTCGGCCGTGAGGTCACCGGGCTGCCTCCAGGACGCCGTGCGCCCGGCCCGCCGTGGCCGGGGCGGCCAGGGCCGCCACCGGCAGTTCGCGGGGCACTTGACGCACCTCGCGCAGGCTCGGCGCCGGCGCGGTCGGCACCAGCGGGACACGTTCGCCGGAGCGGGCCCGCTGGGAGAACCAGATGACCTGGCTTCCGGCGCCGGTGGCGCAGCACCCCCAGCCGTCGCTCATCACGGCGATGCGCTCCAGACAGGCTCGCAGGTCCTGGTCGGGACGCAGCCGGTGGTCGTGCCCCCCGATGGCCGTGATCAGGTGTTGCCCGTTCCACCACATCTCGATCGAGGTGTGCTTGTCCGTGGCGTGCTCGTCGATCGCGGTCAGCAGCATCTCGGCGCCGCGGCAGACGGTCTCCACATGTGTCTCGAGGCCCCAGTAGGACAGGTGAGCGGCCAGGATCCGCCTGACCTGTCCGACCCGTTCCGGGCAGACGTCCACATCGAGGTGGTAGTAGCAGGGGACTGCTGTCTTCATCGTCGTTCGCTCCTCACCGGCGAGGCTCCCACTCCTGCTCGGCCCGACGGGCCAGAGTTCCCCAATACGAAGCGTGAGCGGTAATCGCTTCAGAGTCACAACCACAGTGGGGCTGCTACGCCATTCGTGCAACACGAGCACACCACGACCAAGATCCAACAGGACGTTGGGTGATGCGCCGTGCACCATAAGTGAAGGCCTCACAGGTTCGAAACTTCCGCGCCTCCGCGCAACGGGCCGACCCGGCCGCCTCGAGCGACCTCCCTCTTGCTTGAACTCCCGGAAGGTGCACAGCGCGATGCTGCAACCAGCGAAGACAGAAGTCGCCAGGACCTTGCGCAGTTACCGGGCCTGGGAGCGGGACATGCTGGCGCGGCCCGACGACCGCACGGCGCGGGCCGCGTTCGAGGACTGCGGCTACACCCTCTGCGTGCTGATGGGCAAGCGCTGCGCACGGGAGGCCGCGGACGCCGCCGAGCAGTATCTGCGGGCCGGTGTGGACGCCCTGCACCGGGAGCGCTGGAGCCTGAGCCGCAGGAACGGCGTCGCGCGGCTCTCCGCGACCCGGTCGCTCCCCTGCCTGCCCGCGGAGACGTAGCCCCGCGCGCGCAGGTGCAGCCGTTCGCCCAACACCGGGCGGACGAAGCCATTTTCGAGCCAGCGGAGGTGCAAGGGTGAAGTCCACCAGGGCGATCGGCCGTATCCCGGTACGGGACGTCGAACCGCGTGTGGAGTGCGGTAGGCGGCCGGCGAAAGCCGTGACCGGGGAGACGGTGCGGATCTCCGCGACGGTGTTCCGCGAGGGCCACGACGCCATCGGCGCCAACGTGGTCCTCAAGAGCCCCGACGGCGGCCGCGGGCCCTGGACACCGATGCGCGAACTCACCCCCGGCAGCGACCGGTGGGGAGCCGATGTGACCCTGGAGGCCATGGGCCGCTGGACCTACACCGTGGAGGCCTGGAGCGACCCGATCGCCACCTGGCGCCACCACGCGGAGATCAAGATCCCGGCCGGGATCGACCCGGGTCTGGTTCTGGAGGAGGGCGGCCAGCTCCACGAGCGGGCGGCCGCCCGGGCCCCGCGCGGACCGGAACGCACCCTGCTGCGGGACGCGGCGAAGAAGCTGCTCGACGACTCGGCCCCGGTGGCCGAGCGCTACGCGGCGGCGCTGACGCCGCGGGTCGACGCCGTGCTCGGCCGGTATCCGCTGCGGGAGCTGGTCACCGCCTCCGAGCCGCTGCCGCTGCTGGTCGA
>NZ_JBHWUW010000102.1:0-13672 GCF_042737245.1 Streptomyces sp. NPDC060002 | reverse complement strand
CGTGCCTGTTGCCCGAAGTCTGCCGCACATCCGGACCAGCGGACAGGGTTGCTGGTCGCGGAAGGCACGAAGATCATTTACGGGACAAGTCTTAGGGGTGTCCAGGGTGTAGGAGTATTCGATGACGTTGCCGGACGGGTCCGTGTCTTTCGCCAGCGGGTACGTGAGAGCGACGTTGGCCTGATCTAGCGAAATACCGTCGCTGTCCGCGGTGAGGCGATCCATTCTCTGCGGCCGGTACTCGAGCCGGCGTCCGTTCTTCAGCCACACCTCGAACCAGCCCGGGCCAGTGGTTGAGTCGGAGTCCCGGGACACGAACTTGGTGAAAGACTCCGTCTCCGTGCGGTACTCGGCGCCACTCTGCCCATAAGCACCGCTGACACCCACGAGCTTCTGACCGTCGAGGCAGAATCGTGCCGCGTCACCGCCGGCGGAATCGGCAGTACGGAACGATATCCCAGTGGTGCGGCCCTCCGTCGCGATGCTCTTCCCGCAATGGCTGATGGCCGACAGGCCGGCCACCGACCAGCCCACGCCCATCGTGCCATTACCCGCCGAACTGGAATAGTGCAGACCAAGCGACGGCTGCGCGCCAGCAGGACCGGCCGGAACGGCCAGCGGAATATCGTACGTGGCTTCACCCGACGGAGATACATTCAAATCTCCAGGCAGATAGCCGGAGTCCACCCCCTCCCTGACCGAACCCGCCGGCAGCGTCAGAGGGGTAGGAATCGAGATCGGGGAATCTCCTGCGGCGAAAGCAGGAAGAGCCAACGACGAAAAGACCATAGCTGAAGCGGCAACAGCGGCTGCCAGCGGTCTGCCGGAATATCGAAACTCAATTTCGGTGGGCGCAGGCCTACCGGAATGTGAAGGTTGCCAGCAGGTAGTGAGATGCTCGAACTGAAATGTATTGCTTGGCCATCTGGGGGCGCTTCCAGGGAGCCATTTCCGACTTTAGTTTGAGGCTTTTGAGGTTAAAGTTCAGAAATACCTTCATTCGCTCTCGTGCTGTACAGGCCGGTAACGCGCTTGCCGTGGCTGAGGTGATGGCCCGCCGGTATGTCCTGGCACGCGCGCACCGTTGCCGGAGTCCCCGCTCCCGGCGCCGGCCGGGCCGTACTCGTAGGTGCGCGCCGCGAGGGCGCCCGCTGCGGCGGTGCGGATGTCCCAAAGGTGATGCTCGTGATCGAGCAGCACCTGGAGATCTCCCGTTTGGGCGTCGAGCACTGCGATGACTCCAGCGGCCGGGGTGCCGCAGCGCCGGGCGCGCTCCAGGATCCGGTGAAAATGCTTCGCCCGGGCAGACAGGCTGGCTTCACATGTGCGTCGCCGTCACGGCCGGCCGGGGCAAACATCCCGACGGGGGACTCCCTCAGGCCTCGGCTGTAGTCGGCGAGGGTGGACGCCACCGGCTCGAGGAGGTCCTCGTACCCCACAGCGGCGCGGCTTAAGTCCGGACCGAAGTGCAGCGGCGTTCTCACGATCATGGGGCAGCTCCTGAAGGCGACCTCGCCCCCGACTCTTATGGAGCGGATGTCTCTTGATGGTCATCTCGCTGGGCCTGCCGGTGAAGTGTCCCTGGCGCAGGACCGCAGCTCGCCGTCGACGATCCGGCGCTGTCGGCGGAGGTGGGCGGAGGAGGATCCGGTGGCGCCGCCGGTGGCCGCGTCCTCGACGATCCCGTCGCTGTTCCAGCGCCGTCGCATCAGGGCGATGGCGTCGAGGAGGCAGGCGAGGACGGGCACCGAGCCCGGCCGGTGGCGCGTCAGGGTTCATCGCGACACGGGCGCGGTCCAGCGCGCCCGTGCGCACGGGGAACCACCATGTGGCGCGGGTGGGTTGACGCGACTACGGCGGGCAGTCCGGATCCAGATCATCGTCGGCCAAGGAGAATTCGGGTGGTCACGTCCCGTGTGTCCGGTGGGTCGAGGAACGAAGCCGGGTCCTGGTCGGGATGCTTGCGTACCGCCCGGGGACGTGACGCTGAGTGATGATCTGTATCCGGTCAGGTTGACAGCGTCCCTGGGGCTTCCTCGGCTTCCTCGGCGGTTTCTGCCGACGGCTCTGCGGCGCAAACCACTGGCCGGGCGCTGCATCAGCTGCAGGGCATGTCGACTGCGCAGGTCAGCGCGGTATCCAGGGCCTGGGTCGAGGGCTGCTTCTCGGCGTTGCACGCATACCCGTGCAGGTGCGGATTGCCGGTTTAAGTATCATTTGCTCAATCGCTGGGAGGGCGTGTGGCCGTGTCCTGGGGTGGTCGGAAACTTCCTCCCTAGGCAGTGATCACCGTGAACCTCACCACCCAGCAGGCGGCCGTAGCCCACCCTCCGGCCGGTGTCCCAGCCCCCGCTGCAGAGTCCGGGCTGCCGGGAGAGGAGACGTGGCGGCTGCCTCTGGAACGTGATCCGCACTCCCCTTCGGCCGCACGCCGCGAGGCCCGCACGGTGCTGGACCGGTGGGGCATCGAGGGCGAGACCTTTGACGACGCCTTGCTGGTCGTCTCAGAGCTGGTCACCAACGCGGTGCTGTACGCCCAGCTGCCCATCACGCTGTGTCTGAGCATCTCCACGGAGGCGCTGCTGATCGAGGTCACCGATGGCGGTCCTGCCCCTGCCGATGTGGATGCCTCTGCAAGCCGCCCCCCGGACGAACACGGCCGCGGGACCACCATCATCGACGCCCTCACCACCGACACCGGTGCCATCGACTGGAACGACGGGCTCATCGACCGCTGGGCCACCCTAGAGCCCTGAGGCATCGCCCCCGAGAGCCGCCAGCCGTGAAACCGAAGCTACGTAACAGCCCACTCTCACGAGAGACCAGGCCCAAGGCGAAGTCCGTACTGCCCGTGCATGACCAACTCCATGATGAGGGCTACGGGTAGAATGGCCGGTAGGTCAGGTTTTGAGGGAGCGCGTGGATGCAGGGCTGGGCAGGCAGATGGCCGCTGGTCGGGCGGAAACCGCTTCTGGATGCCTTCACACAGGACCTTTCTGTCGGCGGCACCCACGGCTGGATGATCTACGGGCCGGCCGGAATAGGAAAACACGCCTGGCGGACGAGTTCCTGGACCTGGCGGCCGCAAGCGGACGCCGCACCGCGAGAGCTGTGGCCAGCAAAGCCGCCGCCCAGGTACCCCTCGGAGCGATCGCCCACCTGCTCCCCCCCGGACGTCGACCTCACTGACCCGGTCGTCGGTTTCCGCTCCGTCGCCCGGGCACTGGCCGGACCACGTGCCAAGCACACCGCAGTATTCGTCGACGACATGCACCTGCTCGACAACTCTTCCGCCGTCCTGCTCAGCCAGCTCCTGGACTCCGGCTTTATCGCCTGATCGGTACCGCCAGGACCGGCGAACAACTTAACGACGCCGTCGATGCCCTGCTGCAGCGCGGCGACCGCGTCCGCCGCATCGACCTCGCCCACATGGACCGCATCCAGGTCGGAGAACTCCTCCAGCTTGTCCTCGGTGGCCCCATCAGCCGGCGCACCCTGCACACCCTGTTCACCGCCAGCGGCGGAAACGCCCTGTTCCTGAGAGAGCTCGTGCTGGGAGCCGTGCAATCAGGCGCCCTCAAGGCGAACGGCGAGATCTGGGAGATCTCCGAGAAGCGCCTTGCCGTCACCCCCCACCTCAACGACCTGATCACCGCCAGAATCTCCACAGCAGCCCCTGCGGCACGGCCCCTGCTCGAATCCCTCGCCTTCTGCGGCGCCCTCTCCCTCGCCGACGCCATATCCACCGCTGACCGCACCGTCCTGACCCAGCTCGAAAGGTCGGGCATCATCCAGGTCTCCGCACACGGGCGCAGGATGACCGCGGCCCTGGCCCACCCCCTGTATGGCGAGGTCATCGCAGCGGGCATTTCGCCCCTTCAGCGCTACGATCTGGCCCTGCGCATGGCCGAGCGACTCGAGACCTACGGCCTCAAACCCCGCGACGACGCCCTGCACATCGCCTCCTGGCGACTGGCCGCCACCGGTACGGCAGACCCCGACCTGCTCCTGCACGCCGCCGCCATCGCGATCAACTCCAACGACAACGAACAAGTCATCGAACTGCTGACCGCGATCAAAGCCGAGGACCGCACCTCGGAAAGCCGGATCCTGCTGGGCAGAGCCCTGATGCACGCCGGCCAACTAGAACGCGCCGAAGCCGTCCTCGCCGAAGCCGACACCCACGCCCGCAACGACCACGAGAAGCTCGCTGCAGTGACAACCCGCTGCACCAACCTCTTCTGGTCGAGCCCGCAGCCGGACAAGGCGCTTTCCCTGTGCTTCGCTGCCCGCTCAGCGTTCAAAGACCAAACAGCGATTCAGCAGCTTCGCCTCATGGAAGGATTCATGCTCGTTGCCTCGGGGCTACCTGAGGACGGGCTGCAAAGGCTCGACGTCCTTCCTGATAGACCACCCGAGGACGGTCTTGACACCTGGCTGCTGGCAGTCCAGGCGAAGGCCCAGGGGCTGGCCATCGTCGGGCGCGTGGCACAGGCGAAGGCCCTGGCGAGCATGGACACAGAGTCCACCAGGCGGTCGAGGAGGGAAAACTCCTGCCCCGTCCCGCGCTCCAGCTCGCCGCTCTGACACTGGCGCTCGCCGAGAACGGAGAAATCAACCAAGCTCGCCAAGCCACCGACATGGCCTTCGACGGCCACACCGCGCAGTCTCCCATCGCACGCCTGCGACTCGCTTCCTACACCGGGCGAGTGGAATGGCTGGCCGGACGCCCTCGCAACGCCCGCCGCTGGTATGCGGAGGCCATCGGCATAGCGCGGACACACCGGATCACAAGAATGCTCAGCTTCTATGTGTCCGGCGCGGTGGCCTGCACAGCTCTGACCGGGGACCTCGAGGCTGCCGACTCACTGATCCAAGATCTCGAACGGTACGGAACGTGCGGTTTCCTGGCCAGCGAAGAGAACCTCGGCACGGCTTGGTTGCACGCTGCCCGCGGCGAACTCACCCGCGCGCGACATCCTGCACGCCGCAGCCGCCGACGCCCGCCGCACCGGTCACGTCATCTCCGAGAGTGTCTCCTCCTCACGGACATCGCACGCCTGGGCGATCCCGGAAGCGTCCAACAGCGCCTGACCGAACTGGCCTCCCGCTGCGACGGAGCGCTCACACACGCTCGGGCACGCTTCGCTACCGCCCTGGCCGACGACGACCCGGACCGCCTCACGGACTGCTCACACGACCTTGAGCGCATGGGCTCTCCCATCCTCGCCGCCGAATCAGCAGCAGCAGCCGCCAGCGCCTGGAAACACTATGGCGATGCCCGCAAAGCCACTGCTGCAACCACCCGTGCAACCACCCTCGCAGCCGAGTGCGAAGGCGCCCGAACCCCCCTTCTGTCCACCCTGGCCAGTACCTCCGGGCCCCTCACCAAACGCCAACAGGAGATCGCTCTGATGGCAGCTGCCGGAAACACCACCAAAGCAATCTCCCAGCACCTCACACTCTCCGTCCGCACCGTCGAGAACCACCTTCAGCACATCTATGTCAAATTCGGCGTTCGTAACCGCACTGACCTCGCCGAAGCACTGAAATACCAAATGGGTCGCAAGCCAAATGGGCACTGACTCCCGAACCGTCGACGATCGCTTCTTTGGCTCTGTCGGTGACCCTGCCGATTACGGGACACAGCCGAACGTCTTGCAGTTCCCCTTCCCGGCCACAGCAGGGCCCACAGAAACCCAGAGCGCGAGTCCGACAAGTTCCTCCCCGTGACCCACCCCTGTCTGGGGCGTACGACAGGAACTGCGGGAGCGTGGTGTGCCCGCGGTCGTCCGGATAGGCAGAGATTACTCATGTCCGCTTACCGAACTCACGGTTGACTCACCCTACTTGCCCGCCGAAAAGTAGAGCAGCGTCGAGGCATGGACAATCCCCGTTCGTGAGAGCTGTCAGCCCGAAACGGCACCTGTGCGCGGGACCGGGGCTCTTGCCGCACCCCATGAAGTCGGCGGGCAACCGACAGATTCCGCGCGCAACACCACGGGACGCCCCGGCTGTGCCGCTCGACCACCCCAACCCTGCAGGCGTCAGCCGGGTCCCGCCCCGGCGAGCTCCACAGAAAGAAGACCAGCACGATGAAGAGGCTCATAGCCCCCCTGTGCGCAGCGTCGACAGCCGTCGTTCTGGCGGTCATGCCGACCACGGCACAGGCAGCCGGGATCGAGGACGGCGCGCCCCTGGTGGCCGCTCAGAACGAGATCATCGACGAACTCACGACGCTCGGCTGGCCGGGACAGGACCCGGAGAACTTCTACCCCGGTGCTGCTGGCCACCCCGACGCCGACGCAGCCTCGGTCGTCTGGGGCACGCCCGGGAACCCGAGTTCCTATCAGGTCGAGGCCAAGTGCGCCCAGTTCCTCACCGCCTCGCTGAAGCACGCCTACACCTGGGCCACCGACGCGTGGTTCACCTCCGGCATAGGCTTCCGCAGTCCCTCCTCGGAGCAGTATTACGCCGCCTTCACCGACACCTCCGCCGGCGGTGCGCTCGAGGACATGAGCGACCACATCAGCCGTCCCTCCGCGCAGCGGGTCAGGGACCTGCACGCGGGATCCGTCATCGCGGTGAAGTACCTGGACGGCTCGGAGGGAGGAGCGACCGGGCACATGATGACCGTGCAGTCCGTGACACCGTTCGAGCGTGACGGTAACAGCGCTACCCAGGAGTACGCGGTCACGGTCGCCGACAGCACCTCCAATCCGCACGGCGTCGCGTTCTCCTCCAGGACGTCGCCCCACTGGGCGTTCAAGGACAGCCGGGTCGAAGGCTCTCCGGGCCTCACCACGAAGGAATGGAGCGGCGTCGGCCGGGGAACGATCTTCATTCAGGCCGACACGACGACTGGCAGACCGACCGGCTACTGGTGGGGCCGGAACGAGGCCGCGTTCAACACGGTCGCCAACCGCCCCATGGTCTTCGTCGACATCACCCGCTGACGCGTGCAGGGGCGGCGGCGCCCCTGCACGGAACGCCGCCCCCGGGTGCCACGCGTCCGGGGGCGGCTTTCCGCGCAGGCGGAGACAATCCCCATCACTTTGCCCGGGTGATGTAGTACTGCCACCAGTCACTGATGGCTTCGTTCCCGTTCTAGGGCTCTGGCTCATGACCTTGTGATGCTGAAGGGATCATGGGCTGGCGCCTTCTCGGCCGTGAACGGCGCCGAGCTTGTACGGCTCAGCGTCACGCCTTGTCGCGCTCCCGACAGTCCCCTACGACGGGACGGTCACGGGTCGCATCTCCCGCCTCCGGCTACACCGGCGGCGGGACGGGCATGGTGACGAATACCCACACCGAGTGCGTACGGTCGCGCACGTTTTGACCTCGACGTGCGGCTCGGCGGGCCCAGCGAGACCGCACCGACAACAGAACGGTCCTGGGTGGGCCGGTTGGCGCGCTCCGTGTGTCCGCAGCGCGGGCAGCGCTGCGAGGTGTGGGCCGGATCCACTTCCAGGAACGTCACCCCGGCCCGGCGGGCCTTGTAGGCGCCCATGCGTTTGAGGAGCTCGACGCGTGTGATGTGGCCTTCAACCTGCCATGAGCTCCATGTGCGGATGGCCCGGCGATGAAGGCGTCGCGGTCGCGGTGCAGGCCGTTGACCAGAATGTGCAAGGCGGGCAGGTCATCCGCGAGGACATTGTCCATCCAGCCGGGCAGCAGGTCGCTGTGAAGGCTTGCAGGATCATGATCCGGCGGCCGTTCGGGGGGCCACGGCGCGCAGGGAGTACATGATCGGCAGATGGGTGTCACTGAAGGGGAACCGGTACAGGCCGTCGGGGCCTTGGGGCAAGATGTGGCGGCCGTCGGACTCGGTCTCCGTGTGTTCGCCGAGTCGCTCGACGAGCAGCCCTGCCGAGGCGGCAGCTGTCACGATTTCGCCGAGTGAGTAGGGGTACTGGACCGTCTCCTGCGGTGCCATCTCGGCTTTCGGGTCGGCATAGGAGCCGCTCAGGACGGCACGCTGGGGCTCGCCTCCGCCATAGGGCCAGTCTGCTATGAAGGGCTCAATGCTGAGCACGGCCTGGAAGGCGGGGTGGAGGTCGACGAGCACGAGGCGGCCCCCGGGACGAAGCGCCCCTGCGGCGCCGCGCATCCACGCGTGGAGGTCCGCGATCCAGGTCAGAATCCCGTAGGTGGCAACGACAAGATCGAATCTGCGCGCAAGACCGTCGGGCAAGTGCTGGACATCCGCCTCGATGAACTCCGCGGCCAGTCCGGCACGCTCAGCCAGGGCCTGCGCCCGGGCGATGGCCACGGGCGAGAAGTCCACCCCTGTGACCCGCGCACCAAGGCGGGCCCAGCTCAAGGTGTCCATGCCGAAGTGACACTGCAGGTGAAGAAGATCCTTCCCCGTCACGTCGCCGGCGAGCTCCCGCTCGATGCCACGCAGCGTCTGTCGACCTGCGAGGAAGCCCTCCACGTTGTAGGAGAGGTCGTTGGGACTCGTTCCGTGCTTCTCGGCCCAGGTGTCCCACAGTGCCTGATTGGCGGCGAGCCCGTCGGCAGGATCGACGCTCTCCGCGCCAGTCGCCTCAGTAGCGAAGTTGTCGGTGGCAGCCATTCCACGCCTCCAGCTGACGGCCGAACTCAACTTCGACCTGATTAGCGACAACATCATGCCGTTCGGGAGAGTGGACCAGCATGAGTATCGACTACTCCAATTGACCTCGCCGTTTCGCTTGGGCGTCGCCGACAACTGGGTGTTGTCGACGGGAGACGCGAAAGTTCCTTCCTGGGGCGATGAACCTTGTCAAGGGGGTCTGTCGTCTTCAACGAAAGGAATTGTCGCGTACGCTTCAACGTTCCCATCTGTCAGGCCACTTCGGTTTCTCCCCCGATGGTCTTGAGGCGGTTCCTGAGCTGATAGCTGGGGCCGTCGGATGGAGATCACCCGCTGCGCGGCGTTCAGAGTTGAGTCTGGCCGCCGTTGACCTCGTAGACGGAACCGGTGACGAAGGCGGCTTCGTCCGAGAGCAGGAAGCTCACCACGTTGGCAACCTCGTGGACCTGGCCTACCCGGCCCATCGCGGTTTTCGCGGCGATGGAGGCGCGAACCTCCGGCGGGAGCGCTCGTGCCGATGGCGCGTCGATCGGACCGGGTGCGACGGCATTGATGCGGATGCCGCGCTTGGCGTATTCGACGGCGGCCGAGCGAGTGAGTCCGACGATGCCGTGTTTGGAGGCCGAGTACGCGGCCCGCCCGGCGTGGGCCATCACTCCGGCGGTGGAGGCCATGTTGAGGATGGCCCCACCGCCGGCTTCGAGCATGTGGGCGATCTCGGCTTTCATGCTGTGGAAGACGCCGGTCAGGTTGATGCCGATGGCGTCGTTCCAGTCGTCGAGTGCGATGTCGTGGACATCGGCCAATCGGGGTGTGACGCCGGCGTTGTTGAAGGCGAGGTCGAGGGCGCCGTAGGTCGTGACGGTGAAAGCGACGAGCCGCTCGGTGTCGTCGTACGAGCGGACGTCCGCGGCGAATGCGGATGCGAGGTGTCCGGCGGCGCGGAGTTCCGCAGCGACACGTTCGGCGGCCCCCGCGTCGCGGTCGGCGACGACGATCCGCGCGCCGTCCGCGGCGAGTCGCTTGGCGGCTGCTTCGCCGAGGCCGGATCCGGCGCCGGTGACGAGCCCGACCTTCCCGGACTTGTCGCGGATGCTTGTCATCATGCGAGGGCCTCCTCGGTGGTGAGCTGGACAAGCGTGAAGATGGCGCCTGCGGGGTCGAGGAAGACCGCGATCGTGCCGATCTCGATCGGCGTCGGTGGCATGAGCCGGGTGCCGCCATGTACGGTCGCGGCCGTCGCGGCGGCCGCGATGTCGCCGACGGCGAAATAGACGTCCCAGTACGCGGGGGTCTCGGCAGGCATCGCCGGCGGCCGTGGCAGGAGCCCGGCGAAAGACCTGCCATGCCACTGCCACTCCCCGCGGCCAAGGGGACCACTCGGCTCCGTGAGCCCCCACCCGAAGGCCCCGCGGTAGAACGCCGCGGACGTGTCGATGTCGTCGGTGATCAGTTCGCCCCACGCGAGGGCTCCGTGCGCGGGCCACTCGCGGCGCCGTGTGGTGGGCGCGCGGAGCGCGAACCGTGTTCCGTTGCGGTCGGTCACGATCGCGGTTTCGGCGGAGCCGCCGGTGGCAGAGGGCAGCACCGCGCCGCCGGCTCTGGAGACGGCGGTCAGCGCGGCGTCGAGGTCGTCGACGTCGAAGTGGATGAGCCATCCGGGGATCCCGTCGGCCGCGCTGATGTCGGTGATGTCGGCAACCGGCGCGCCCCCGGCGGATGCGCTCAGTCGACCGTCGCTCTCCGTGACGGCCCAGCCCAGCACGCGCCTGTAGAAGGAAGCGACGGTCTGAGGTTCGGTCGAGGCGAGGCTCGCCCGTCCGAGCCCGGCGGAGGTCTGGAATTCGTACGCCATGGTCACGCTCCAATCAGTCTGCTGTGGTCCATGCCGGGTCCTGCCTGCTCAGCAAGTTCCGCTCCCGCCACTCCGAGGACACCCGAGAAGGGAACGGGCAGCGCCCATGCGCCGGCCACCGTCGCCCGCTGCGAGTGGACTGTGGACATCACGATGTCTGTGCCTGTGTCCGGCATAGTCACTGGAGTGCACCCCCGCTGATCAGGAGGCTCTGCCCGCTGACCCACGCCGCAAGGTCGGAGGCGAGGTACTCGGCGGCATCCGCGACGTCGTCGACGGTCCCCACCCGGCGGCCGATGCGCCCGGGCTGTGCGACGAACCGCCGGACCGGGTGGTCCGGGTCCGGCTCGGTGAACACGCCCGCACCGTCGATCGCCGTCGGGAGCATCGTGTTGGCGGTGACCCCGCGGTCGGCGAGCTCCTGCGCCAGGACCCGCACGGCGTAGCGCGGTGCCGTCTTGCTCGACCCGTACAGTCCCTCGCCCCGGACCGGCACGGTCGTCGTGCTCGAACCGACGTAGATGATCCGGCCGCCGTCCGCGACGTGCCGCGCCGCCGCCTGGAGGGTGAAGAAGGTGCCCCTGGTGTTGATTGTGAAGAGACGATCGAACTGCTCCTCGGTGATGTCGAGGAAATCGATGCCGATCAGCTCGACGCCTGCGTTGGCGACAGCGATGTCGATCTGCCCGAAACGCTCGGTAGCCTCGGTGAAGAGGCGCTCGATGTCAGGCAGGGCCGACATGTTGGCCTGTACGGCGATCGCCTCCGCGCCCAGACGTCCGATCTCGGCGACCGTGGCGTCGGCTTCCTTCTCGTTGGAGGCGTAGTTGACCACGATGTTTGCGCCAAGGCGTGCGTAGCGCAGTGCGATTGCCTTGCCGATGCCTCGGGAAGAGCCCGAGATCACGGCCGTCTTTCCGGTCAGATCAGTCATCGGAATCGTTGCCCTTGCCGTTCACAGGCTCTGTCCGCCGGAGACCTCGATGCGCTGCCCGGTGACCCACTGGTTCGCATCCGAGAGGAGTGCCGTCACTGCGCCGGCGATGTCGTCAGGTTCGCCTACGCGTCCGAGTGCGACCTGCGAGGTGAGGTAGTTGCGGACCTGTTCGTCGTGCATCATGCCGCCGCCGAAGTCGGTCGCGGTCGCCCCTGGCGCGACGGTGTTCACGCGGATGCCGCGGCTGCCGAATTCCTTGGCCTGGTAGCGGGTGAGGACCTCGACCGCGCCCTTCACGGCGCCGTAGGCGGAATGCCCCGGGACGGCGAAACGAGTCAGGCCGCTGGAGACGTTCACGAGGGCGCCGCCGTCGGCAAGCGCCGGCAACAGGGTCTGTGACAGGAAGAAGACGCCCTTGAGGTGCACGTTCACCAGGTCGTCGAAGTCCTTCTCGGTGGTCTCGGCGAACGGGGCGGTCAGGTCGGTGCCGGCGTTGTTGACGAGGAAGTCGAACGTCGTCCTGGCCCAGCGGGCCTGGAGCTCGATGCCGAGCTGTTCGGCGAAGTCGGCGAAGGTGTTCACCGCACTGGTGTCGAGCCGCAGTGCGACGGAGGAACGTCCCAGGTCCGTGACGGCGGACACCACTTCCTCGGCCTCGGCCTGGTTACTTCGATAGGTTACGACGATGTCGACACCTGCCCTGGCGAGGTGCAGCGCGTACGCGCGTCCGAGACCTCGGTTGGCTCCGGTGATGACGGCGATCTTCTGGGTGATGCTCACGATGACTCCTTGGTCGCTCCGCAGGGGTTCGCGATGCTGTGCCGAACCCGATGACCAGTTGACGCGCGATCCCAGAAACCATCCAGTGCCTGCTTGTCCACTGTCTGCCGGTCCCAGGCTGGGACGACATCCTGGGATCGGCAGACAGTGGATAGCCGTATTCGGGTGAGGCACAGTGTCGATATGGATCAGAGCGGCCTGGCGACATTCCTCCGTAGCCGTCGAGAGGCGCTGCAACCCGACGACGTCGGCGTTCCTCCGGGGCAGCGCCGACGCACGCCCGGGCTACGACGCGAAGAAGTGGCCGCGCTGTGCGGAATGTCGACGGACTACTACAGCCGTCTCGAACGCGGCCGCGGACCGCAGCCATCGGAGCAGATGATCGCCGCGATCGCCCGTGGACTCCGGCTCACCCTCGACGAACGCGACCACCTGTTCGTCCTGGCCGGGCACAACGCACCGGCTCGCACCGCGCGCGACGGCCACGTCAACGCCGGCATGATGCGCATCCTCGATCGGCTTGAGGACACCCCCGCTCAGGTCGTTACCGGCACCGGCGAGACGATCGTCCAAACCCCACTGGCGGTGGCCCTGCTCGGTGACCAGACACATTTCACCGGGCTCGCGCGAAGCATCATCTACCGCTGGTTCACCGACCCGAACGAGCGAACGAACTACGCGCCGGACGACCACCCGACGCACAGCCGGGTCTATGTGGCCCAGCTCCGCACCGTCGCCTCCCGCGAAGGCCGCGGGTCACACGCCGCCGCGCTCGCAGAGCGTCTGTGCGCGGAGAGCTCCGAGTTCGCGGAACTGTGGACCCAGCACGAAGTCGGTGTCTCCTACACCAACCGGAAAAGAATCCTGCACCCGCAGATCGGAATGATCTCCCTGCACTGTCAGACACTCGTCGACCCGGACCAGGCACAGTCGCTGCTGGTGTTCACAGCGATCCCCGGTACGGAAGACCACGACAAACTCCAGCTGCTCTCCGTCATCGGAAGCCAGCGGATCGACACGCCCACCGGCGGATGAACGGCGCGTCGTGCACTCCGTTCGCCAGGGACGGTTCGGAGATCCAGAACCGGTCCGAGGTTCGTCGTAGCACTCGCCCATCTGCGGGCCGTGCCGGTCCGGCGGTGAAATCGAAACCGGCTTCAGCAACAGGGAGGCAGGCCGACGGCCCTCACCGGCCCTCAGCGAGTCAGGAACTGGCCCAGCTCATCCGTACGTGGCTGGGGACGTTCACGGCCCTGCAAGATTTTCGTAGCCGGAGATCATCTGGGTGCTGAGGTCGGCATGACGGGCAGCCTTTGAGTGTGCTCTGTTGAACTGTCGTACCTGTTACCGCACTTGGCGGGCGTGTTGGTTCTCTCGGTCGACGGCTCTGGACCCGTGGTGGTGGTCCGTGCCCGTACGCGCTCGTTTACTCCCGCGTCGTGTACGGGCTGCGGGCGGCCGAGCGGGTGGTGTCACAGCCGCTACGTCAGACGACTCGCGGATGCCTCGCTGGGTGGTCGTC
>NZ_JBHWUW010000101.1:0-14979 GCF_042737245.1 Streptomyces sp. NPDC060002 | reverse complement strand
CAGTGCCCCGTCGACATCGAGCACGTCGACCACATCGTCGACATGCGCCGCTACCAGGTGATGATCGAGTCCGCGTTCCCGTCCGAGGCGGGCACGATGCTCAAGAACCTGGAGAAGAAGGGCAACCCCTGGGGGCTGGCGAAGAAGCAGCGCCTCGAGTGGCTCAAGGAGGTCGACTTCGAGATCCCGGTCGTCGGCCGCGACATCGAGGACCTCACCGACGTCGAGTACCTGTACTGGGTCGGCTGTGCCGGCTCCCTCGAAGACCGCGCCAAGAAGACCACCAAGGCCTTCGCCGAACTCCTCCACATCGCGGGCGTCAAGTTCGCGATCATGGGCGGCGACGAGAAGTGCACCGGCGACTCCGCCCGCCGCCTCGGCAACGAGCCCCTCTTCCAGGAGCTCGGCATGGAGAACGTCATGGCGCTGAACACCGCCTTCGGCGAGGAGCTGGACGACGACGGCAAGGTGACGCAGGAGTCGCGCAAGCCGAAGTCGGCGAAGAAGATCGTCGCGACCTGCCCGCACTGCCTGAACACCCTCGGCAACGAGTACCCGCAGCTCGGCGGCGACTACGAGGTCATCCACCACACCCAGCTGCTCCAGCACCTCATCGACGAGGGCAAGCTGATCCCGGTGACCCCGGTCGAGGGCCTCATCACCTACCACGACCCCTGCTACCTGGGTCGCCACAACAAGATCTACACGCCCCCGCGCGAGATCATCGCCAATGTCCCGGGCCTGCGGAACGAGGAGATGCACCGGCACAAGGAACGCGGCTTCTGCTGCGGCGCCGGCGGCGCGCGGATGTGGATGGAGGAGCGGATCGGCAAGCGCATCAACAACGAGCGCGTCGACGAAGCCCTCTCCCTCAACCCCGACATCATCTCCACCGCCTGCCCCTTCTGCCTCGTCATGCTCACCGACTCCGTCAACGGCAAGAAGAACGACGGCAAGGCCAAGGAGTCCATCCAGGTCGTCGACGTCTCCCAGCTGCTGCTGGAATCGGTCAAGACCCCGGTCGACGACGAGCCCCCGGCCGGCGGGACGCAGACCGAGAACGCACCGGAACCGCAGCCGGTGAAGTAGCCCGAACGGCCGTACCGCCGCAGCTGTACCGACGCCCCCGTGTCCCACCGTGGACACGGGGGCGTCGCCGTTCCACCCGCACTCCCCCACGACCTCTCCGTCCCCCTACGACGCTTCCCTGAAGAACCACTGATTCCCGCCCCGTTGCTCCCCTTAGGGGATGTCACAGGTCGGCAGCAAAGCCGTCCCCGGACGGCAGGGTCCGGCACGTCACCCTCCGGGACCAGGTACGTTCGATGACGTGGCTGGATTCAGGATCGGACGCGGCGGCCGGGACAACCGTGCCCCGCAAACGCGACCGCAACAACCTCCGTACGGGCAGCAGGCGCCCCAGGGACCCTCGCGGTCCTCGGGACCGTCGGGACCCTCGGGGCCGTCGTACGGCTACCCGTCGGCCCAGCAGCCGTACCCGCAGCAGCGTCCGCAGTACGGCGGCGCGGGCGGCGGCCAGTGGCCGCAGGCGAACGGCGGCGGGCACGGCGGCCAGAACGGCGACGAGCCGGAGTACTTCGGCGGCGACGCCCCGTACGGCGCCCCGGGCGGTCCCGGCGGCCCGGGGGGTGTCCCTCACGACCCGTACGCCGCGAACAACCCGGGGCACACCCAGGCCTTCTCGATCGACGACCACAACCAGTACGACCAGTACAACCAGGGTGGTACGTATCACGCAGGCTCGGCCCCGGCGGGTCCGGTCGGTCCGCGTCTGCACTGGAAGGAGCTGCTGAAGGGCATCGTCCTCGCCCCCAAGCAGACCTTCTTCCAGATGCGGGACTACACGATGTGGGGCCCCGCCCTCGTCGTCACGTTCCTCTACGGCCTGCTCGCCGTCTTCGGCTTCGACGACACGCGCGCGGACGCGATAAACGCGACGCTGTCCAACGCGATCCCGATCGTCCTGACGACGGCCGTCGCGATGGTGCTGAGCTCCTTCATCCTGGGCGTGGTCACCCACACCCTGGCCCGCCAACTGGGCGGCGACGGCGCATGGCAGCCCACGGTCGGCCTCTCCATGCTGATCATGTCCCTCACGGACGCCCCGCGTCTGGTCGTCGCGATGTTCTTCGGCGGCGACGCGTCGTTCGTACAGCTGCTGGGCTGGGCGACATGGGTGGCGGCCGGCGCCCTGCTGACCCTGATGGTCAGCCGCTCGCACGACCTGCCGTGGCCGAAGGCGCTGGGCGCGTCCTCGATCCAGCTGATCGCACTGCTGTCGATCGTGAAGCTGGGCACGTTCTAGAACCTGGGGAACAGACACCCACAGGGCCCTCGGCGGATCGCCGAGGGCCCTTGGCGTGCCGTCACCGAAAGCAACATCTCACGATCACCGGTCGGGACAAAGCATGCAAAATACTGCATGTCGCACCATCGCAACTACAGAGCGTAATATATTGTGACTGTTCCCTACAACCTCCAACAAGGAGTGCGCGTGAAAGCTCGCTTTGGCGTGAGGCGGGGAACGGCGCTCGTGGCCGCCCTGCTGGTCGCCGTCATCGCCCTGATCCTTCCGGGATCGGCAGCCGCCCAGACGGACGACGGCCGAGCCCGCTCGGACCACTGGGGCGTGATCGCCCGTAACACGATCGGCTCTCCGGTCGCCGAACTCCGCAACGGGCCGTTCGGCTCGTTCGGCGTGACAGGCACCTCCGCGAGGCCGCCGTACGGCCAGGGGAGCCTTGGCATCGAGGTGGCGAACAACTCCACCACGCTGAGCCCTCCCAGCGAGAAGGTCGACTTCGGCAATGAAGTGGACTTCTACGGGAAGTCGCTCCTGGGCTTGCGGCGAGTCGGTTTCCACGTGTTCCAGACGGGCGAGAACGTCACCGCCTTCGGGGGCCCGACGAACATGCCGAACATCAAGTTCGAGATCGACCCGAACCTGAACACCCTCTCCGACTACTCCACGCTGGTGTGGCTGCCGCCCGCTTCCCCGAACGTGAACAGCTGGAGCCCGTTCCTCGACGCCACGACGACCGGCGGCTGGGCCCTCACCGGCAACGCGGCCACCGTGACAGGCTGCGCCTTTGCCACCCCGTGCACCTTCACCGCGCTGAGGTCCGCGTTCAGGACCGCCAACGCCAAGCCGACCGTCTTGACGGTCTCCGTGGGCAAGGGACGCGACTTCATGTGGATCGGCGCGGTCGACGGCCTCCGCCTCAACGACTACGTCTACGACTTCGAGCGGGACGGCGTGAAGGTGCTTCGCGCGAAGTAACGCGGAGAAAACCCGCAGAAACGCGGAGAAACTCGGGGAACTCGGGGACAAGTACAGAGACATGAGCCGGATCGGGCCGGCCGACGACAGACACGGCCGGCCCGCCTCCCCTCATGTCACAGGGAGCCCGCTGAGGGCCAGAGGGAGGCTAGAGGGCTTCCCCGGAGGGCGTGACGGCCTCCCCCGCCATACGCACCACCGGCAGAACGCTCCACGGGAAGTTGACCCAGTCGTCGGTCCGCTTCCACACGTACTCGCACTTCACGAGCGACTGCGGCTTCTCGTAGATGACGGCGCTGCGCACCTCGGCGACGGCGTCCAGGCAGAAGTCGCGGACGAGCTTGAGCGTCTTGCCCGTGTCGGCGACGTCGTCGGTGATCAGGACCTTCTTGTCCGAGAAGTCGATGACGTCGGGGACGGGCGCGAGCATGACGGGCATCTCGAGCGTGGTCCCCACCCCGGTGTAGAACTCCACGTTCACCAGGTGGATGTTCTTGCAGTCGAGGGCGTATGCGAGCCCGCCGGCGACGAACACACCGCCGCGGGCGATGCTCAGCACGACGTCGGGTACATAGCCGTCGTCGGCGATGGTCTGCGCGAGCTCACGGACGGCGGTGCCGAACTGTTCGTACGTCAGGTTCTCCCGCGACACGTCCGTGCCGCTCACGCCACCGCCACTCACACCTGGGTCCGATGGAAGTTGAGGAAAGACCGGGACGCCGTCGGCCCGCGCTGGCCCTGGTACCTGGACCCGTACCGCTCGCTGCCGTACGGGGACTCGGCCGGCGAGCTGAGCCGGAACATGCACAGCTGGCCGATCTTCATGCCGGGCCAGAGCTTGATCGGCAGGGTGGCGAGGTTGGACAGCTCGAGCGTCACATGTCCGGAGAACCCGGGGTCGATGAACCCGGCGGTGGAGTGGGTGACCAGCCCCAGCCGCCCGAGGGAACTCTTGCCCTCCAGCCGCGAGGCGAGATCGTCGGGCAGCGAGATGACCTCGTAGGTACTCGCGAGCACGAACTCCCCCGGGTGGAGGATGAACGGCTCGTCACCCTCGGGCTCCACGAGCCGGGTCAGGTCGGCCTGCTCGACGGAGGGGTCGATATGCGGGTACCGGTGGTTCTCGAACACCCGGAACATCCGGTCGAGCCGCACGTCGATGCTCGACGGCTGCACCATGGATTCGTCGTAGGGATCGATCCGCACTCGCCCGGCGTCGATCTCGGCCCGGATGTCCTTGTCTGAGAGAAGCACGTCCCGAGGATACGCAAAGCGCGCGGAGCGACCACCATCGGACGACTCCGCGCGCCAGGCCGGCGGCGCCTCCAGCGCCTCCGGCCCCTCCTTGCCGCTACCGCTTCTCGAGAGTCACCGGTACGGCACTCCGCAACCGGGTACACCGAGGACACCGGACGAGTCGTCCGGGACCGAGCCGCTCCGCCTGCTGCATCGGGAACGAAGCGGTACTGAACACGTGCCCATCGGCACAACGGACGACGGTGCGCTCCATCAAGTCCTAGAGTCCCTTCCCCAAGAGCCCTGTCCGGCTGCTGATCACCGGACCACGAAAGCCACATTACGGGACGAACGGGACGACGCTCCAGGCGGCACTCCGACCCCGCCCGACCCCACTTCCACCGCCCCACCGTACGCCCCAACTCCGGCCGCTCGCAGCCGGATCCCCGCCCTGAAACGCGCCCAGGCCCCACGGCTTCATCGCCCGGGGCCCGGCATGAGGTAGAGTTACGGAGCGTTCCGACCCCGGTCCAGACCGGCGTCTTACGCGGGTGTAGTTTAGTGGTAGAACATCAGCTTCCCAAGCTGAGAGTGCGAGTTCGATTCTCGTCACCCGCTCCAACATGAACCCCTAGGTCATCGACCGGGGGTTCTTTGCTGTCCAGAAGGCCCTCATGACGAGGTCATGTACGTCGGCGGGAGCGCGGTGCGTTCCGAGACGCTGAAAGGCACGAGCCGGCGCAGTGCCGCGCCGGCCGTTTCGGGTCGCAGCGCAGTGGACAACCAGTTGCCGCCGGCAACGGCGGATTCGGCCGGTACGCGGGCGACTGAGGGTCATGGACGCGCGGGGTGCCGGGCCGAGGGGGAGGGACAATCCCGGCCCGGCGTTCAGTACCGGCTCGGTCGAGTTGTTGCTGGTCCTCGGGTCGACGGGGAAGGGCGTGCCGTAGTCGGGGCGGGTGGCGACGCGGCCCGTCGCGTTCGGGACGACCTGGTCGAGGTGCAGCCGGAACGCGAACTTGACCTTGAGGTCCGGGTGGGCCCACATCGGCAGGGTGCAGGCGTAGCGGCCGGCGGCCGGCTCGTCGCCGGAGGTCGAGGCGGTGCGGCAGGTCGTAGGGGGCGGGCGCGTGGGGCGTGGTTCCCACCGGCTTCTCGCAGAAGAAAAGTCCTATATGTGTCATATATACGCATGAGTGGTGCCCAGGCGGATACACGTGCGGAATGGTACGGACACTGAAGCCGCACAGGCGGCACGGCGAGCGCACGGCCGACCGCGAGGGCGAGACCGGGCAGGACCCGGCCGCCGCCGGTCCGGACGAGCAGGTGGAGCAGCAGGCCCCTGACAAGCCCACGGACCTGCCCAAACGCTCCTGGGGAGCGGTGCTGAAAGGCACCCTGAAGGAGTTCAAGAAGGACGAGCTGGCCGACCGGGCAGCGGCCCTGACCTACTACTCGATCCTGGCATTGTTCCCGGCGCTGCTGGCGTTGGTGTCGCTGCTGGGGATCGTCGGGCAGTCGGCCACCCAGGCGGTCCTGGATAACATCCAGAAGCTCGCGCCGGGCGCGGCCCAGGACATCCTGCGCAACGCGGTGCAGCAGATGCAGGGCAAGGGCGGGGTCGGCTCGGTCATGGCGATCGTGGGTCTGGTGCTCGCGGTGTGGTCGGCGTCCGGCTATGTCGCCGCGTTCATCCGCAGCGCCAACGCGGTCTACGACATCCCCGAGGGCCGTCCGGTGTGGAAGGTGCTGCCGGTGCGGGTCGGCGTGACCGTGGTGCTGATGGTCATGGCGGTGATCAGCGCGCTGATCGTGGTGTTCACCGGCAGTCTGGCCCGGCAGATCGGCACCACCCTCGGGGTCGGTGACACGGCGCTGACCGTGTGGTCGATCGCGAAGTGGCCGGTGCTGGTGGTCCTGGTCACGGTGATGATCGCGGTCCTGTACTGGGCCACCCCGAACGCGCGCGTGCGCGGCTTCCGCTGGGTCACGCCGGGCAGTTTCCTGGCGCTGCTGATCTGGATGGTCGCGTCCGCCGGGTTCGCGCTCTATGTGGCCAACTTCGGCTCGTACAACAAGACCTACGGCACTCTCGCCGGCGTGATCATCTTCCTGGTGTGGCTGTGGATCACCAACCTGGCCATCCTGCTCGGCCTGGAGTTCGACGCGGAGATGGTCCGCCAGCGCGCCGTCGCCGGGGGCCACCCGGCCGACGAGGAGCCGTACGTCCAGCCGCGCGACACCCGCACCTGGGACGAGGAGGACCGCCGCCGCCTCGGATCCTGATCCGGCGGAGGCGGCCGGCGGCCCCGGGGTCAGGACCCCGTCCGCTCCTGGAGCGGCTCGAAGGAGATGTGCGGGGCCAGAGCGCGGAGGAAGTCGGGCGCGTCGAAGATCTCGCCCGCGGAGGCGACACCGACCGTGCGGGTCCGGCCGGTGAGGATGCGGTGGACCGCCTCCACCGCGAGCGGCGCGCTGACGGCGTAGATGTCCCGGCCGCTCGCCACGGCCCGCCGTTCGGTGCCGCCGTTCGGTGCCGCCGTTCGGTGCCGCCGTTCGGTGCCGCCGTTCGGTGCCGCCGGAGCATACGACGGCGTCGACGACGAAGGTCTGGTCGGACCGCCCGTCCCCGTCCCCGTTTCCGTCGGCCGCGGTCGGCGCCGGGGTGTGCGAGGCCGCGAGGTCCGAGGCCGCCTCGGTCGTCATATGGGTGCGTACGGCGGGGACGGAGAGGTGGCTGGGGATGGTGACCACGTCGGCCATCGTGAACTCCCCGACGACCTCCCTGGTGCCCAGCGGCTCGGGAAACGCCCACTTCAGGAGCGTCGCCGGGTCGTCGTGGTACTCCAGTCGCCCGCCCGTGAAGCGCACGCGCCGGCCGCCGCGCCGCTCCCGGGAGACCGTACCGGCGGTGCGTGTCCCGGGGGTCGGGTGCCAGCCGCTCAGTCCGTACGCGATCTCCGCCTCGTCGGCCGCCGTCCAGTCGCCCATCGCGGCGGTGGCCAGCAGGTCGCCGAGGCCGCCGTAGAAGGCCATCGCGGGGACGATCACCGCTCCCGCGGCGCGGACGCGGTCCGCGAAGTGCGCGAACGTGTCGAGGTTGGCCTCGATCTCGGCCGCCACGTCGACGTACGGGATTCCGGCGCGCAGGGCCGCCTCGATCAGCGGAGCGGCGGTCGTGGCGAAGGGCCCGGCGCAGACCACGCAGGCGCAGGCCACACAGGTGCAGACCACGCAGGCGCAGGCCACACAGGTGCAGGTCATACAGGGTGCAGGTCATACAGGCGCGGGCCACACAGATGCGGGCCACATAGGTGCAGGCCACACCCATGCGATGGAGGCACGGCGACCAGCTCTCGCAGCTCGACGCGGTCCTCGCGGACGGCGGGTCGCCCGGCGCGAGGCGTTCGGCCGGTACCGCGGCGAGCACCGGGCGATCGAGGTCGGCGTCGTGCCCGCGGTGCTCGACCACGTCTGTTCCGTCGGGCTGCCGATCGGCGTCGCGGAGTTCGCCCCGGCGGCCGTGCGGGTGTGCGGCGGCCCCGTCCACGTCACCGACCGGACCCTCGGCGGGCGCGGATCTTCGCGACGATCGCGGAGACCTCGGTGGAGATCGACGTCTCGGGCGTCCGGGCCTGCCACCTCGTCCGCTCCACGGCGGCGCGCGGCCCGACCTCGGCGATCGAGCTGGACGGCGGGGACGGGCGCTGCGTCGCGGTCATCACACAGTTCGGGATGGTCGGGGAGCAGGTGCACGCGGCGTGGGAACACCTCGCGGCCGCACTTGCCGGACGCCTAGCCCGGCCCCGTCTCCTTGGGGAGGAGCGCCGCCGCGACCAGGCCGCCGAGGCCGAAGACCGCCAGGACGATCATCGCGGCGGCGTAGGCGCCCTTGCTGAGGCCGGCGACGAGGATGGTGCCCGCGATGGCCGTGCCGAAGGACGAGCCCAGGTTCGACACGCTGCGGGACAGGCCCGAGATCTCGCCCTGCTGCTCCTCGGGGAAGCTCGACTGCACGACGTTGACGGACGGGGTCAGCATGACGCCCAGTCCGAGTCCGGTGAGGAGGAGACCGGGGACGAAGGCCCACGCGGTGGAGAAGCTCCCGGCCAGGACGATCAGGACGACCACGCCGGCCGTGGAGACGGCGAAGCCGGTCATGATGAGCGTCCGCTGGCTGTGCCGGCCGGCCAGCCGCTCGGCGGACAGGGACGTGACGAGCAGCCCCAGGGTGGCCGCCGTGAAGATCACTCCGGTCTGGACGGCGTCGTACTCGCGCACCACTTGCAGATAGGCCGCCACCGTGAACGACGTGCCCATGAGCAGCAGCCACTGGACGTTCTGGGTGACGAGTCCGAGGTTGGAGGTGCGGTTGTCGAACAGGCGCAGCGACAGCAGCGGCTCCCGGCCGGACGCCTCCTTGGCGCGCGCGGAGCGGAAGAACCACCAGAGCACGAGGGCGCCGAGGACCAGCAGCACGATCATGAGCCAGACGTTGTTGTCGGCGGCCAGGATGCCCATGACGACGAGGACGAGACCGACGGCGGAGAGGACCGCGCCGGCGGTGTCGAAGGTGCGGGTCGGATCCGGGGGCAGCGGGTCGTCGATGCGACGGCTGAGCACGACGATCACGCCGATCACCAGGGCCTGGAACACGAAGGCCGCGCGCCAGCTGATGGCGGTGGTGATGAGTCCGCCGATCAGCGGCCCCGCGGCGGCCCCGACACCGCCCAGCGCCATGACGACCCCGAACGCGCGGGCGCGGGAGGTGACGTCCGGGTAGAGGAGGGTCGTGAGGATGTAGACGGGTGGGATGAGCAGCGCGGTGCCGACGCCTTCGAGGATCGAGTTGCCGAGGATCAGAACGCCGAGTCCCGGCGCGGCCGCGCTCAGCAGGGCGCCGATCGCGTAGACGACGAGACCGGTCAGGAAGCAGCGCTTGCGGCCGTAGCGGTCGGTCAGCTTGCCGCCGGGGATCATCAGCGCCGCCATCACCAGCAGGAAGACCGTGATCGCCACCTGGACGCCCTGGACGGTGGTGTCCAGGTCCTCGCTGATGTCGTTGATCATCACGTTCATGTTGGAGCCGGCGAAGCTGCAGATGAACTGGGCGAGGGCGAGGGCGGCGAGCACCCGTCCGTGTCCCGTCGGCTGCGCGGGCCGCGCCGTTTCGACCACTTGCCTCGCCCCCGCCCGTGTTCTCGTGGGTGGTATTGGTTCACAGGAGCCGTCCACGCCAAGCTTTCGACAGCGCGGTGGCCGTCGCCTCACCCCCGGTGGGTGAAACCGGATCCGGGCGCACGCGGTGTACTCGGCCTGACAGGTCCGACGGAAGGACGAAATGTGACGGACCAGCGCGGGAGCCATGCTCTTCGTTCCCGGGCGAAGGGCGTTCCCGGGGTCCGGGCGGTGGTGTCCTACCGGCGCGGGTGGCTGGTCAAGGACCTGGTCGCGGGGGTCGTCCTGACGACGCTGCTGGTGCCGCAGGGCATGGCGTACGCCGAGTTGGCGGGTCTGCCGGCCATCACCGGCCTGTACACGTCGATCCTCTGTCTGCTCGGCTACGCGGTGTGCGGGCCCTCCCGGGTCCTTGTGCTGGGCCCGGACTCCTCGCTGGGGCCGATGATCGCCGCCACCGTGCTGCCCCTGGTGGCGGCGGACGGGGATCCCGGCCGGGCGGTCGCGCTGGCGTCGGTGCTCGCGCTCATGGTGGCGGCCATCATGATCCTCGCCTCGGTGGCGAAGCTCGGTTTCATCGCCGATCTGATCTCCAAACCGACGATGATCGGCTACATGAACGGCCTGGCCCTGACCATTCTGATCGGTCAGCTGCCCAAACTGCTCGGCTTCAAGGTCGAGGCGGACAACCTGATCGGCGAGTGCGTCGGCCTCGTGCGCAGACTCGCCGACGGGGCGGCGGTGCCGGCCGCCGCCGCGGTCGGCGGCTGCGGGATCGTCCTGGTCCTGGTCCTCCACCGCTTTCTGCCGAAGGTCCCCGCGGTGCTCGTGATGGTGGTCCTGGCGATCGCCGCGACCACCGTCCTCGATCTCGGCGAGCACGGTGTCGACCTGGTCGGGGAGCTGCCCGCGGGCTTCCCGCCGTTCACGGTCCCCGACGTGCGCCTCGCCGACCTCGCCCCGCTGTTCGGCGGCGCGCTGGGCATCGCCCTGGTGTCCCTGGCCGACACCATCTCCAACGCCTCGGCGTTCGCGGCCCGTTCGGGACAGGAGGTCCGCGGCAACCAGGAGATGACCGGGGTCGGCGTCGCGAATCTGGCGGCCGGTCTCTTCCAGGGCTTCCCGGTCAGCGCGAGCGGCTCCCGTACGGCGGTGGCGGAGCGCGCGGGGGCCAGGAGCCAGCTCACCGGAGTCGTCGGCGCGGCGCTCATCGTCCTCATGCTCGTGCTGGTCCCGGGCCTGTTCCGCAACCTTCCCCAGCCGGCCCTCGCCGCCGTGGTCATCACCGCGTCCCTGTCCCTGGCCGACATCCCGGGGGCGGTACGGCTGTGGCGGCAGCGCCGGACGGAGTTCGCGCTGTGCCTCGCGGCCTTCGTCGGCGTGGCCCTGCTCGGCGTGCCGGCGGGGATCGCCGTCGCCGTGGCGCTGTCCGTCCTCAACGTCTTCCGGCGCGCCTGGTGGCCGTACAACACCGTGCTGGGGCGGGTGCGGGGACTGGAGGGATACCACGACGTCCGCTCCTACCCGGCGGCCGGACGGCTGCCGGGCCTGGTGATCTACCGGTTCGACGCCCCGCTCATCTTCGCCAACGCCAAGACCTTCCGCGACGAGGTCGGACGGCTGGCCGGCGCGGACCCGCGGCCGAGCTGGATCGTGATCGCGGCGGAGCCCATGACCGACGTGGACACCACCGCCGCCGACGTCCTGGAGCCCGTCCGCCTTCGCAGACGGCGTGGCCGGGGTGTCAGTCCCGGACGAGCTGATCGGCCAGCCGGTGCGCCTGGGCCAGCAGCGTTCCGTACGTCACCAGCGCGTCCGGGTCGTCGGGCACGGCTCCCGGCAACTGCCGGCGGAACTCGTCGAGGGCGCGGCGGAGTTCCCCGACCGCCTCGCGCAGCTGCTCCGCCCCACGGTCGTCGGGGCCGCTCGCGGCGAACCGGGTCCGGCCGTACAGCCGGACGGCGCGCGCCGTGTGGCGCAGGAAGTCCGCGTAGGCGTGGGTGATCCCCGCGGGCGGCCGGGCCGCCTCCCCGCTCTGCGTGATCTCCCACACGGTGCGGGTCACCCCCACGGTGTGGACGGCGACGTGGTCGAGCACGACCAGCGCGTCGTCGTACGCCTTGCCGCGCGAGGAAAGGGGCTGTGTACGGCGGCCTCGCGGATTGCCGCGCATGCTCTCCCGGCTCCAGCCGATCGCCGACCGTGCCTGGTCGACCAGCCGGCTCAGCCGCAGGGCCCGCTCGTGCCGGCTCCCGGCCGCCTGCGCGTCCCACTCGCCGTCGGCCAGACCGTCGGCCACCGCGTCCAGGATCTCCTGCGCCTCACGGGCCGCGTCCTCCAGCGCGGAGCGGGCGTCACGCAGATACACCGGCGGCCGGATCAGTACGTTGACCGCCACGCCGACCACCGCGCCGAAAACGGCCTCCGCGATGCGGGCGGCCGAGGAGGCGACGCTCACCTGGCCACCGGTCAGCACGAAGAGCGCACCGCTGGCGGCGTAGACGCCCTGACTTCCCAGACGCCGCCACTGCCCCAGCAGCAGCACCGCCGGAAGGACCAGCGCCATGGCGGCCATCGTGCTGCCCAGCAGCAGTGCCCCCGCGGTCGCCACCGCCGTGCCCACCGCGATCGCCGCGAGCTGTTGGAGCCCGTGCGCGACGGACCGGTACACGGTCGACTCGACCAGCACGACCGCGACCCACGGCGCCACGAACGCCATCGGGGCCTCGAGCCACCAGCCCACGACCGCCCAGGCCAGCCAGGCGGCCAGCGCCGCCTTGCCCGCCTGCACCGCCAGGTCCCGCTCGCGGCCCGGGCCCGCCCCCGCCCGCCGCACCGCGGCCACGGCGGACCCGGCCCAGCGCCGCACGGCCCATGCCGCCCTACGCGTCCACTCCATGGCACAGCGAGTGCCACACCAGGAACGAGACGCACCTGTCGACGGCGACTTCCCTCACGCGCGGGCCGATCAGAGGGTCGAACCGGGGTCCCCGGGCCGGATGCGTCCCCGCCAGGCGCCCGTCTCGCCGCCGCGCTGCTCGACGTAGTCCTTGAAGCGGTGCAGGTCACCCTTGACCCGGCGGTCGATCATGCCGAGCATGTCCGCGCCCTTCTCGGCCATGCCGGTGGGCTCGACGTCCATCGTGAGCTCCACCCGGGTGCGGGTGTCGTCCAGGCGTTCGAACCGGACCGATCCCCGCTGCCGGGACTCGCCGTCGACGACCCGCCAGGTGATCCGGTCGTCCGGCAGCTGGTCGACGATCTCGGTGTCGAACTCGCGCCGCACCCCACCGATCTTGGTGGTCCAGTGGTTGTGCCGCTCGTCGAGCTGCCGCACCTCCTCGACGCCCTCCATGAAGTTCGGGAACTCCTCGAACTGCGTCCACTGGTTGTAGGCCGTGTGGACGGGGACCTCGACGTCGACCGCTTCCTTCACCCTGCTCATCGTTCCTCCTCGCTGATGGTCGTTCCGTTCGCAGGACGCCGGGTACCCGAGCGCCCGGGAATCAAGACCAACAAATGAGGGCGTACCACTGCGTACCATGCGCGACGGCGGGGCACTCGGCCGCCATGAACGCCGAGACAGGAACCCAGGGCTCCTACTGGCTGGAGACCGCGCCGCCCGGCACCCCCGCTCCCCCGCCGTCCGGTGACCTCGACGTCGACGTCGCCGTGATCGGCGCCGGCATCGCCGGCCTCAGCACGGCCTGGGAGCTGGTCCGGCAGGGACGCGAGGTGGCGGTGCTGGAGGCGGACCGGGTCGCCGCCGGGGTCACCGGTCACACGACGGCCAAACTGACCGCCCAGCACACCCTGATCTACGACCGTCTGCGGCGCACCCGCGGCCCCGAGGGCGCCGCCCTGTACGCGCGCTCGCAGACCGAGGCGATCCGGCACGCCGCCGAGATCGTCGACGAACTCGGCGTCGACTGCGCGTGGGAGGAGGCGGCGGCCTTCACCTACGCCGAGGATCCCCGGCACGTCGGCCGGCTGCGGGCGGAGGCCGAAGCCGCACGTGAGGCCGGGCTCCCGGCCGAGTTCGTGACCGAGACCGGGCTGCCCTTCGCGGTCGCCGGCGCGGTCCGGGTGAGCGGGCAGGCCCAGTTCCATCCCCGTAAGTACCTGCTGGCGCTCACCGACGAGCTGCGCCGGCGCGGCGGCACGGTGTACGAGGGGACACGGGTCGTCGGCCTCACCGAGGGCGAGCCCTGCGTCCTGCGGACCGACGCCGGTGTGTCGGTCCGCGCCCGCGAGGTCGTGATCGCCACGCACTACCCCGTCTTCGACCGGGCCCTGCTGTTCACCCGGCTCAGCCCGCGCCGTGAACTCGTCGTCGCCGCGACCATCGACGAGGACCGCGCCCCGCGCGACATGTACATCACGCCGGAACGGGCCACCCGCTCCGTGCGCACCGCCCCGTACCGCGACGGCAAACGCCTGCTGATCGTCACCGGGGAGCACTTCACCCCCGGCGCCGCCGACGTCGAGGAGAGGTTCGCCCGGCTGTCCGCCTGGGCCGACGACTGCTTCGCCGGTCTCACCTTCACCCACCGCTGGGCGACCCAGGACAACGACTCCACCGACTCCGTACCTCTGGTCGGACCGCTCCACCCCGGCAGCCGGCACACCTATGTGGCCACCGGCTTCGGCGGCTGGGGCATGAGCGGCGGCATCATGGCGGGCCGGCTGCTCGGCGACCTGGTCAACGGCCGCGAGGTCGCCTGGAGCGGGCTCTACGATCCCCGCCGCCTGGCGTCGGTGGTCCGTGAGGGGGCCACGTTCCTGAAGCACCAGGCGCAGGTGGCCCGGCACTTCGTCGGCGACCGGCTGCCGGCCGTGACGGCGCCCGCGCCGGCCGACATCCCGCCGGGCCACGGCGCCGTGCTGCGCCTGGGCGGACGACAGTACGCCGTCCACCGGGACGAGAACGGCACGCTCCGGGCGGTCTCGGCGCGCTGCACCCATCTCGGCTGCATCGTGTCCTTCAACAACGGCGAGCAGGCCTGGGAGTGCCCCTGCCACGGCTCCCGCTTCGCCCCGGACGGCCGGATCCTCCAGGGCCCGGCGGTACACCCGTTGGAGAAGCGCGACCTTCCTGAGTAGACGCGCCCGCCGCCACTCCGCTTCCGCGTTTGCTTCCCGTTCACCCTCCGTACCGGACCGGGAGTCTCGCGAAGAACGAGGTCATCACCGGCTGACGGCAGCCCCGTGGCCTCGACGACCACGCACGCGAGCGGCGCGCCCGGGCCTGGGAAGGCCGGGCG
>NZ_JBHWUW010000100.1:0-14992 GCF_042737245.1 Streptomyces sp. NPDC060002 | reverse complement strand
GACAGGGCCCGGCGGGCGCGGCGGCCGGCCCGGGCGGTGACGCGCCCCGGCCCCGGCCCGCACGGGTGGGCGCGGGGCGGGGCCGGGGTGGCTGTACTCAAGCCGGTGACCGGTGCCGGTGTGGTGCCGGGTGGCTGTACTCAAGCCGGTGACCGGTGCCGGTGTGGTGCCGGGTGGCTGTGCTCGAGCCGGTGGCCGGTGCCTATACCGGGGTGGTGCCGGTGTGGTGCCGGGTGGCTGTAGTCAAGCCGGTGACCGGTGCCGGTGTGGTGCCGGGTGGCTGTGCTCGAGCCGGTGGCCGGTGCCTATACCGGGGTGGTGCCGGTGCCGGTGGGTGCCGGGGTGGCTGTGCTCGAGCCGGTGCCGGTGGCCGGCGCCGATACCGGTGGGGCGGGGGTCAGCGGGTTTCGTAGATGCGTTTGTGGCCGCGCAGGGCGGCCAGCCGGTAACGGCCGGTGGTCTGCGCGGGGGTGGGGTGGTCGCCGCCGTCGGTGGGGAAGGAGCGCCGGTGCAGGGCGCGGTAGCGGGCGTAGTCGAGGATCTCGCGCCGGTCGATCGCCTCGCGGTGCTCCTGGGTGCGCAGGTGGGCGCGGTAGCCGGGGACGACGGTCCCGGCGAAGAACTCCGCGACGCTGCCGGAGCCGTAGCTGAGGAAGGCGACGGCCCGCCCGCTCAGGTCGTCGGCGTGGTCCAGGAGCGAGGCCAGTCCCAGGTAGACCGAGGCGGTGTAGCTGTTGCCGACGACGGTGTTGTAGGCGGTGGTCAGTGCGAGGTCGCGGGCGACCCTGGCCTCGTCGGTGTCGTGTCCGTTGCTGTTCAGCAGGTGGCGGTGGGCCTTGTAGGCCATCTTCGTGAAGGGCTGGTGGTAGCAGAAGGCGGCGAACTCGTCGAGTTTGCGGCCCCCTTGTTCCACGTAGTCCTTCCAGGTGCCTTCCACCGCCTGGAGGTAGGCGGTGATGGACTCCTGGCCGTCGACGAGGGCGGCCTCGCGGTAGTTGGGCCGCCAGAAGTCCATGACGTCGGCGGTGAACACGCCCGACGGCTCCTCGATGCGCACCAGGGCGGGGTCGGCGCCGACCAGCAGGGCGACGGCGGCCGCGCCCTGGGTGGCCTCGCCGGGGCTGTCCAGGTCGTACTTGGAGACGTCGCTGGCGATGACCAGGACGCGCTGCGCGGGGTCGCGGTGCACCAGGCCGATGGCGAACTGGAGGGCGGCCGTGGCCCCGTAGCAGGCCTGCTTGAGTTCGACGACGCGGGTGGCCGAGGGCAGGCCGAGCAGGGAGTGCACGTACACGCCGGCCGCTTTGGCCTGGTCGATCGACGACTCGGTGGCGAAGACGACGGTACGGATGGCGTCGCTGCCGTGCCGGGCGACGAGGGGCGCGGCGGCCGCCGCGCCCAGGGTGACGATGTCCTCGTCGGCGGCGGGCACGCTCATCGACCGCTGGCCGATGCCGAGGTGGTACTTGCCGATGTCGGTGCCGTTGTGGGCGGCGAGTGCCGTGTGCGGCAGGACGAACTCGGTGGTGGCGAACGACAGATCGTGGATTCCTACGGCGAGATCGCTGGCCATTTCCTATACACCGACCTTTGCTGTCGTGTTGTCGCGTTCCAGCTGGACGTGCGCGCGCATCAGTTCGCCCGGGTTGGTCTGGGCGGCGAGGAGGGAGAGTTCGCCGCACAGCACGGTGGCCGCGGCGATGACGGCGAGGCGGCGGGCGTTCTCTCCGGGGGCGCGGTCGGCCCGGCAGCCGAGGCGGGCGAGGTTGGTGTCGACGAAGGACAGCCCCTTGCCGTTGCCGACGGTGCCCACGATCAGGTTGGGCAGGGTGCAGGCGAAGTAGAGGTCGCCGTCGCGGTCCTCGGTCATGACGACGCCCTGGGAGCCCTCGACGATGTTGGCGGCGTCCTGGCCGGTGGCCAGGTAGAACCCCAGGAGCATGTTGGCGAAGTGGGCGTTGGCCGAGCGGATGCCGCCGGCGAGGAGGGTGCCCAGGAGGTTCTTGCGGAGGTTGAGCTGGGCTATCTTCGCGGCCGTGGTGTGCAGGACGTCCTCGACCACGGCGCGCGGGACGAGGAGTTCGGTGACGACGTTCTTGCCGCGGCCGAGGATGCCGTTGATCGCGGTGGCTTTCTTGTCCGTGCAGTAGTTCCCGGAGATCGATCCGTAGGAGATGTCCGGGATCGTCTCCAGCAGGTGTCCGAGCAGGATGTCGGAGGCGAGGGTGGCCATGTTGTGGCCGGAGGCGTCGCCGGTGGAGAACTCGAAGCGGACGAAGAGCAGGTTGGCGTTGATCTCGTGGCGGATGCCGATGAGTTCGGCGAACCTGCTGGAGGTGCGCACGAGTTCGCGCAGTTCGCCGATGCGGGCGTCGATGGTCCGCGCGGCGGTGAGCGCGGCCTGTGCGTCGCTCGCCTCGACGAGCACCGAGCGGGTCATCCGCTCGTCGACGAGGGTGGCGACGATGCCCTGCTCGGCCAGCATGGAGACCTTCGCGCCGCGGCCCACGGAGGGCCACAGCGGTGACTCGTAGGTGGCCAGCGGGACGTGGGTCTCGGTGGTGGCGACGTTGCCCGAGATGCGCAGGGGTCCCACCCACCGCATCGGGACCCCGGCGATCGCGTGCGCCTCAGTCATCGTGTGCTTCCCGTCATCTCGTGGAGGGCGTCCAGGCTGCTGGAGCGCCGGGCCAGTGGCCGGGTGTCGATGCCCCGGTCGGCGCAGAAGGCGCGCAGGTCGCCGTGGAGGAGCACGTCGCAGCGCGTCAGGTCGGCCGGGGTGCGCGCGCCGAGCATCGTCTGCAGCGCCGCCAGCTGGTCCAGCCAGGTGGAGATCTGTGCGACGAGCGCGGAGACGCCGCCGTCGAGGAGGGTGCGCAGGAATCCGCCGGACGCGCCGACGCCGGCGGCGCCGAGGGCCAGGGCGCGGGCGACGTCGAGGGGGTTGCGCACGCCGCCGGAGGCCAGGACGGGCAGGCCGGCGTCGCCCGCGTCCAGCAGGCAGGCGGCGGTGGACTGGCCCCAGCCTTCGAGGTAGGCGTAGTCGCCGAGGCGGCGGCGGCCGTTCTCGATGCGGGCGAAGTCGGTGCCGCCGCGGCCGCCGAGGTCGGCGACGGCAACGCCCAGGTCCTTCAGTGTCGCCACGCTCTCGCGGCTCAGCCCGAAGCCGACCTCCTTGACGATCACGGGGACGTCGACGGCCGCCGCGATCTTCTCGATCTGCCCGGGCCAGGCGGAGAACGAGCGGTCCCCTTCCGGCATCACCGTCTCCTGCACGGTGTTGACGTGGATCTGGAGGGCGTCGGCCCGCAGCAGGTCGACGGCGCGCTGTGCGTGGCCGGCGGAGACCGTGGCGTTGATGTTCGCGATGACGAACCCGTCGGGGTTGTGCTCGCGCAGCACGCTGAAGGTGCCGGCGCAGGAGGGGTCCTTGAAGTAGGCGCTCATGGATCCCGACGCGATGGGCACGCCGGTCTCGCGGGCGGCGGTGGCCAGGTCGCGGTTGATGAGGCCGGTGTTCTCGCTGCCGCCGGTCATGGCGTTGATGTAGAGCGGCACCGGCCAGGAGATGCCGGCGAAGGTCGTGGCCAGGGACACGTCGGGCCGGTCGATGCCGGCCAGGGCGTGGTGGACGAACGACACCTCGTCGAACTGGTTGTGTCCGCTGTGCTCGCGCTGCTGGTCGACGGCGAGCCGGACGTGGTCGTCCTTGCGTTGTCCGATCATTCTTCGTTTCCTTCCGCGGCGGGACGGACCGGCAGGGGCAGCACCCCGGCCGCGGCCCACCGTTCCCGCACGTGTTCGATGTCCCGCGGGGCCTCGGCGTCCAGCAGCGCGATGCCGCAGTCGCCGCCGCCGGCCCCGGAGGGTTTGGCCGCGCCGCCGGCGGCTTCGGCGGCGTCGCACAGCGCCGTCAGTTTGGGCGTGAAGATTCCCAGTCCGACCTCGTCGTCCAGCCGGGCCAGCTCGCGCCGGGCCCGCCGGATCTGTTCCAGCAGGCCGCGGGGGTCTTTGTGGTCGAGTGCGGTGACGCAGGCGCGCACGCAGTCGGTGGTGGCCGCGGTGAACGCGCGGTGGGAGGCGCTGCCGCGCCAGGCCCGCCGGTCCAGGTCGGAGACGAGGGCGGCGGTGGAGGCGGGTGTGCCGCTCCAGCCGACCTCCAGCTTCAGGCCCGCGGGTGCGGGCAGCCGGCGTACCGCGAACTGCGGCCAGGGCGTGCGCAGGGCTGCCTGGACGCCGTGGTGGCGGGCCAGGTCGCGCACGGCGGTCCGGTCGGGTGCCTGGTAGGCGATCCAGCCGCCCCAGGTGCTGGCGGCGAGGTCGCCGCAGGAGGCTCGGGGGTCGATCTCGGCGGTGGCGAGCACGGCGAGGCGGAAGCGGTCCTCGGGCGGGAGCCGCAGGCCGCAGAAGGCGGCGACGGCGGCGACGGCGGCGACGGTCACCGCGCCGCTGGAGCCCAGGCCGTACTTGGTGCCGTTGTCGTGCAGGCCGCTTTCGACGCGGAGGCCGAACCCCGGTACGGGCAGGCCGCGTTCGGCCAGCAGCCGGGCCACGGTCTCGACCGCCGAGACCACATGGGCCAGTCCGGCGGGCGCGCCGGACCGGGCGGGCCGGCCCGGTCGGGCGGGTCGGGCGGGCGCGCCTGGCTCACCTGACCCGCCTGGCTCACCTGGTCGGGCGCGCCCGCCAGGTCGGGCAGGCTCGCCAGGTCGGGCAGGCTCGCCAGGCCGGCCGGTGTCGGCGTGCGGGCCGGGCCCGCCGGTGCCGTCGCCGGGCCGCCCGTGCAGGCCGGGCCGGCTGGTGTCGCCGTACGGACCGGGCCCGCCGTGCGGGCCGGACGGGTCGTGCGGGCCGGACGGGTCGTGCGGGCCGGACCCGCCGGTGCTGCCGGACGGGTCGTGCGGGCCGGGGGCGCCGGGCGGGGTGAGCCGGCTGTTGTGCCAGTGCAGGCGGGCGTGCGGGCCGAGGTCGGAGGTGATCTCCACTGCGGTGCCGGGCAGGTGGGAGACGGTGACGGTGACGTAGCGGTCGACGGCGACCAGGACCGCCGGGTTGCCGGGGTCGACGACCGCGTACTCGCCCGCGACGAACAGTTTGCCCGGCGCGCGCCGCACCACGGCGGGGCGGGCCGTCATCACCGCTCCCCCGGCAGCAGGCGGGCGCCCGGGCCCGGCCGGGCGATGAGGACCGAGCCGTCGGGGACGGCGCCGCGCAGCACCCGGGCCACCCTCTCCGCGTCCGTGCGCGGGCAGAGCACCTTGACGTTCGGCCCGGCGTCCATGGTGGCGTAGGCGCAGACGCCGTCCTTTCGGAGCTGGAGCACGCTGTCCAGGACGGTGAGCGAGGCCGGCGCCAGGTAGCGCACCGCGGGGCGGGCCGCCAGCATCGTGGCGTGCATGCCGAGCGCGTTGCGTTCGGCGATCTCGCCCACCGCCTCGAGGTCGGCCCGGCGCAGCGCGGCGCGCATCTCGCTCAGGTCGTCCCCGCTGGAGCGGGCCCACGGCTCGTACAGCGGGGAGGTGTCCAGGGTGCGGCGCATGGCCTCGCGGCTGGAGACGGCCTTGGGGCCGGCGTTGACGACGGCGATGACCAGCGCGGGGTCCAGGCCCGCGGCGGGCACCGGCTCGGCGTAGGAGCCGAGGTCGGCCTCGGCGTCGGTGGCGGCGGTGGGCGGGCCGGCGTGCCACAGGGCGAAGCCGGCGAAGATCGACCGGGAGGCCGAGCCGGATCCGCGGCGGGCCAGGCGGGAGCGGGCGGTGGCGTCGAGGCGGAGGCCGTAGGCGGTGGCGGCGGCGACGGCGAGGGCGGCGAAACCGCTCGCGGAGGATGCCAGGCCCGCCCCGGTGGGGACGGTGTTGTGGCTGTCCACGACGGCCCGCACGGACCGGCCGGCCTGTGCCCGCACGAGGTCCAGGAAGGCGGTGACGCGGCGCAGTGTCTCGCCCTCGGCGGGCCGGCCGCCCAGCGTGAGTGTGTCGTGGTCCGCTCCGGGGGCCAGGCGGACGCGGGTGGTGGTGGGGAAGATGTCCAGGGTCATCGACAGGCTGTCGACGCGTGGCAGGACGAGCCGCTCGTCGCGCTTGCCCCAGTACTTGATCAGGGCGATGTTCGGATGGGCGACGGCGGTGGCGTGTTGCCGGTCCTCCCACTGCTGTTGTTGTGGCTGCTGTTGCGGTGCGGCCGGCGGGGCCGGGTGTTCAGCGCGCATGGTCGGCAAGTCCCCTCAGCGGTACGGCCCACGTCTGCACGGCGCCGGCCTCGTGGAGGCGGGCGGTGACCTCTCGTGCCTGCACCGGCTGGGTCAGGGCGAGCACGCAGCCGCCCAGGCCGCCGCCGGTGATCTTGGCTCCGAGGCTGCCCGCAGTGAGCGCGGCCTCGACCAGGCGGTCGATCCTGGGGGTGCTGAGGCCGGCCGCGCGCAGCAGGTCGTGATAGTCCGTCAGGCGGGCGCCGAGCTGCTGCGGCCGGCCGCCGGCCAGGGCGTGCCCGGCCTCGTCGGTCAGCTGGGTGGCGCGGCGCACGAAGCGTTCCTGTGCCCCGGTGTGCCGCTGGAATCCCTCACGCAGCAGTTCGACGGCGTCTTTGGTGCGGCCCACGACGCCGCTGTCGGCGATGATGAACAGGCCGTCGCAGCCGATGCTCGCCTCGCTCGCCCGGCCGGCCTGGAACAGCAGCGGGGCGGTCGCGCCGACGGCGCGTGCGTCGACGCCGCTGGAGCGGCCGTGGGCCACGTTCTCGGCCGTCTGCACCAGGTCGAAGGCGGCGCTCTCGCTCAGGTCGCGGCCGTAGAGGTCGGCGAGGGCGAAGACGACCGCGCGTGCGCAGGCCGCGCTGGAGCCCAGGCCGCGGCCGTGCGGGATCGCGCCGTCGATGATCACGTCGAGGCGCGGGCTGTCGGTCACGCCCATGGCGGTCTTGAACTCGGCGGTCAGCCGGCTCAGGCTGTCGGAGGCCTGGGTCATCATCGGCCGTGACGGGGAGCCGGTCATCGTGAAGGACACCCCGCCCGGATCGCCGGGGGCCCGGGTGGACCATCCGGCGCTCGCCGTGACCGTCAGCTGCGGAACCGGCAGCGCGAGCGCCGGGGCTCCGTACACGACCGCGTGCTCTCCCAGCAGAATGGCCTTGGCGTGGGCGCGGCCGATCCCGACCGAGCGTGCCCGGTGGTTTTCTGACACCCCCTCCGCTGAGGTCGGTAGCGTCAACGCACTCAGCTCCCCTTGTCGGTTCTGCATGGAGATCGCACGGTCCAGTTCTGGAAGGCAGTGGAGCGGGACAGATCCGAGCAGCCCTGAAGGGCCGGTGGCCGTGTGGCCGGTGGGCCGATTGCCGGTGGCCGGTGGCCGGTGGCCGGTGGCATGACGGTGCGGCGGATGCCGGGTCCGCAGGGGGCAGGCGGCCCCCTTGTGCGGCGGCTGTCGCGGCCGGGCGTGTGGTTGAGGTTCAGGTTCGGGTTCAGTTTCGGGTTCAGGTTCGGGTTCAGACGGCTTCGCCGGCCGGCACCGGCGGTGTGCCGGTGGGTGCGGCCTGCGGGGGCCGCTGCTTCCTGCCGCGGCTCCAGCGCTTCATCACCGGGTTCTCCACCAGGGTGTACAGCAGCCAGGCGGCCAGCAGGTTCACCGCGAGCAGCACGGCCAGCAGGCCGAGGGCGGGGAGGGTGTCGAAGGTGCGGCTGCCCAGTACCTCGGGCCGGCCGTAGAAGATCACCAGGGCCTGGAGGAGGTAGAAGGCGAAGGAGACGCTGCCCAGCCACACCATGGTCCGGCCGGCCAGCCAGCCGCGTTCGCCGCGCAGGTCCGAGGTGGCCGCGGCGCAGATGATCATGCCGATCGGGATGATCGTGGTGAGGCTGAAGTCGTAGGGGTCGGGGGCGGCGAGGGCGGCCCAGTAGCCGGCGGCGAACGCGGCGGCCGAGGGCAGCAGGCCGATGCGCGGCCACCGGCCCGCGGCGACGATGCGGGCCAGGATCATGCCGAGCACGAACTCGAACAGGCGCGGCGGCGGGAACGCGTAGCTGAACCACTGCTGGTTCAGCGGCAGGTCGTATCCGGGGATGTCCATGCCGCGGGGGATGAACCGGGTCGCCAGGGCCACGCCCGCCACGCCGGCCACCGCCGCGGCGGCGTACAGCCACAGTCGGTGTTCGGCGATCCGCCGTACCCCGAGGATGAACAGGGGGAACAGCGCGTAGAAGAGGACCTCTGAACACAGGGACCAGGAGGGGAAGTTGACGCTCTGCACGGTGTCGGGCCGGTTGCTGAAGGCGTGCACCAGGGAGAGGTTCGCCAGCCAGGCGTGCAGCGGGGTTGCGGAGGCCCACAGCCACATTCCCAGGGCCCAGGTGACGATGTGGTTGGGGTAGATCTTCAGTGCCCGGCGCCGCCAGAACGCCGTGGCCGGGTCCGCGGGGTTCGTGGACCAGGTCAGGACGAAGCCGCTGAGGACGAAGAAGAAGGACACCCCGATGGGTCCGGCGGGCAGGAAGAAGTCGGCCAGCTTCTTCGCGAGGTCCAGGTCGGCGAAGAGGCTGGGCGGCGCGGTCGGCCGCAGGGGGTTGCCGAGCATCAGGCTGTGGGTGAGGAACACCAGCAGGGCCGCGAGGAACCTGAGGCCGGTGAGCGAGGGGAGCGGGGGCCGGCGCTGCGGCGGACCACTGAGGGTCGATGCGGCGGTTCGGTCTGCCATGCGCCTGCCTTTCGGTCGGAACGGGGCGGGTCGGGGCGGGTCGGGTCGGGTCGGGGACGCGGTCTGCGGGCGCACCAGGCCGGGGGCGCCCGGTGGCCGCGTCCGCTGTTTGCCCGGCGGGGCGGGTCCGCGCCTCCTGGCCCGCGCCGCCGGGCCCGTCCGCGGGCGGCGGTCCATGGGACGCGAGCGCGGCGGGACGGGCCTGAGAAGCAGGCGGGGGTGCGGGGGGGCGGTGCTGCGCCGGCGGCGGGCGGCGGGCGGGGCGTCGGCGGCAGTCCGGCGGGCCGGGCGGCCGGACGGTCCCGGGGTGCGTCGTCCTGGCGGCCGTCGCACCGTCCGCCCGCACCACACGGCACGGCACGGCACGGCACGGCTGGTGGGTTCCCCGCGAGGCGCCGGCACATGCGGGCGGGCGGGTCGAGGGGGAGACAGGAGCTGCGCCGTACCGGCGTGGCGTGGAGTGGCTCTCGCCGGCGGAAGGCGGCGGATACGGCACCCTCTGCTCGCCCGGAGCGACTTCCGGGCAGGGGTGACGCCCGGGAATAGTGACACGGGCGGCGTCCCCACGCCAAGAGCCTCCCGAAGTGATGCAGGTCACCTTCGCGGCGGTCGTGCGCTACGGGGGCGGCGGCGAGGGGCGACGATGCCGCCGGGTGCCTGCACTGCCCCGAGTCGAGCCGTTCGCAAGCGGGGTGAGGGTGCGTCAGCTGTCAGGCCGGCGGCAGGACGGCCTGGTGTGCGCGCCGCTCCGGAGCCGGTTCGCGCGCGGGACGGGCGGGGCCGCGGACACTGCCGGGAAGCGACGGCGGACCGCCCCCGGGGTCGGCCGGGGGCGGTGCGGGTGCGCCGGGTTCAGGTGCTGCTCAGGTGGCGGCGCGGGTGGGGGCGGGGGTGGCTTCGGCCGCCGCCTCGTTGGTGGCCTCGGCGACCGCGTCGCGCGGCTTGGAGTCCACCTTGTCCATCAGCAGCAGGACGAGCACGGCCGCGACGACGAGTACGCCGGCGGCGGCGCGCAGTGCCAGGGCGTATCCGTCGGTCTGCGCGATCTGCGGGAGGGTTCCGTCCGCGACGTGGTCGTTGACGTAGCGCAGGGCGAGCGGGACCAGGGTGGCCAGGCCGAGCGAGGCGCCGACCTGCTGCATGGCGGTCTGCACGCCGGATCCCAGGCCCGCGTCCTGGCCGGTGACCTCGTGCAGCGCTCCGTTGGTGAGGGCCGGGTAGCCGACGGCGTTGAAGAAGCCGTACAGGAGCAGTCCCGGCATGATCCCGCCGACGAAGGACGCGTCGGTGGCCAGGCCCGCGGCGGCGACGGCGAATCCGCCGGCGCTGCCGAGGAAGGAGATGAGCAGGGTCGCCTTGACGCCGATGCGGGGCATCAGCGCGGTGGACACGCCCATGCCGACGCCGATCGCGAGGGTGAAGGGGATGTAGGACAGCCCTGTCTTGAGCGGGGAGTAGCCCAGTACCTGCTGCAGGTACAGGGTCAGCAGGAAGGCGTAGGTGTAGAACGCCGCGAGCGAGAGCACGCTGACGCCGTTGGACGTCACCCGGGTGCGGTTGGTGAAGAACCGCAGGGGGATCATCGGGTCGGGGACGCGGGACTCCCACACGGCCATGAAGACCAGCAGGGCGAGCCCGCCCAGCAGCGGCACCAGTACCTCCGCGGAGCCCCACGGGTCGTCGGCGGCCTGGAGCAGGCCGTACACGACCGCGACCAGACCGCCGGTGGCGCTGAGCGCGCCGACCACGTCGATGCGCTGGTCGGGGCGGCGGGCCATCCGGCTCTCCGGGATCACCCGCGGGACCATGATCAGTGCGAAGATCGCGATGGGGATGTTGATGTAGAAGATCCACCGCCAGTCGACCAGGTCGGTCAGCGATCCGCCGACGACCGAGCCGATCGCGCTGCCCAGGGCGGCCATGCCGCCCCACAGGCCCAGGGCCTTGGTCCGTTCCTTGGCGTCACGGAACAGGACGGGGATCAGGCCGAGCGCCGCCGGGCCGGCCAGCGCCTCGCCCAGACCCTGGACGAACCGGCCGCCGACCAGCATCCCGGAGTTGGCCGCGGCACCGCACACGGCCGAGGCCACGCCGAAGACCAGTACGCCGGCGATGAAGGTCATCCGGCGGCCGTACATGTCGGCCAGCCGTCCGCCCAGCAGCAGGAAACCGCCGGCGGTCAGGACGTAGGCGTTGACCACCCACGCGAGTCCTCCGACGGAGAAGTCCAGGTCGTCCTCGATATTGGGCAGGGCGATGTTCACGACGGTGACGTCCATCATGAGCATGAACTGCATCGCTGTCAGAACGGCCAGCGCCGTCCAGCGCCGCGGGTCGGCATCGACGAGCGCGCCCGTCCCGCCTCGTGCTTCCTTGTCTGCGCTACTCATACCTAACCAGTTCCTCCGAGTGATCTGCGGCTGGAGAAATCCGTCCGCGCGGCCGGCCGGCCGGCCCCGTGCCGCAGATCGGGACCGGCGAGCCGGCCGCCCGCCGTTCGCGGGACGGTGTCCGTCTCAGCACTACGACGAAGCAACTCCCCCGGATGTGACACAGCGCGCCGGTCGTCTTGGCCGGGGTGCTGTCCGGCGTGTGCGCGAGGCCGTCCGGGACGGGTCCGGGGCCTCCTCGGGAACCGGGAGGATGACAGGGCGGGCAGATGACGGGGCGGGCGGATGACGGGGCGGGAGGCGGCCCGCGCCGCAGGCCGCACCACGCTGCCCCGTACCCGTGCTGCGCCGCACTGGCCCCCGTGCCGTGTGCGCCGCACTGCCCCGTGCCCGTGTGCGCCGCGCTGCCCCCGTGCCCGTGTGCGCCGCACCGCCCCGTGCCGTGCTGTTGCCTGTGCGGGGCGGCCCGTGCCGTGCTGTTGCCGGTGCGGGGCGGCCGGTGCCGTGCTGTTGCCGGGGCGGCCCGTGCCGTGCTGTTGCCGGTGCGGGGCGGCCCGTGCCGGGTCAGCCCAGGTAGCGCTGGATGGTCGGGGTGAGCAGGTCGATCAGTTCCTCGCTCGACGCCGACGCGACCGGCTCCAGCTCCACGACGTAGCGCAGCAGGACCACGCCCCAGACCTGCCCGGCCGCCGCGTTGATGTTGATCGCCGGCACCTTGAGCGTCTCGGCCGCCTGGTAGATGTCCATCCCGGCGATGCCGATCGCCTTGCCCGCCTCGGCGAAGAGCTGGTTGGCGAGGAACCCGCGCATCTGCTCCGCGCCCTCCTTGCCGTTGACCGCGGCCTGCAGGATCCCGAGGAGCTTCGGCCTGACCTGGGGGTCTTCCCACAGCACGAAGGCCGCGCGCAGAAGGCTCCCGGCCAGCTGCTCGCGCGGCCCGTCGAGCGCCGCCGCGCCGGCCTCCCCCAGGACGCCGCCCAGTGAGTCCAGGGCGGCGGCGCGTTCTTCGGCCTCAAGAGCTTCGGACATTTCTCCTCCAGATATCACTGATATCACTGACGTCACTGATGTCACTGATGTTCGCCGGACTGATTTCCTGCCGCCGGCGGCGCCCGGTGCCGGCCGGCTCGGATTCCCGCTATGCGCCGCGCTGGGCGGCCACGAGCTTTTCGAACGTGTCGGCCAGCGGCAGGTTCTCCCAGAAAGCGGGCGGCCTGCGGTAATACACGCCGAGCTTGTGGTATTCCTCGGTGCGCGACAGGGTGGCACCGTAGACGAGGACCCGCTCGCCGTCGTACTCGTGCGGGGCGTTCTTCGCGAACAGCTCGATCTCCGGGTGGAGCGTGGTGGGATATGCCGCCTGGTCCGGGCTCACCACGGAGAAGCAGATCCGCTCGATCGCCGGGGAATCCCAGCTGAAGGTGGGGTAGATCGAGAACGACTTCTGGATGAATTCCAGCAGCGGCGCACTCGGCTCCGGCAGTCCGGTGTCGCTGAGCAGCGACAGAGCGGTCTTCTCCTCGACGGGTGCGGCCATGAAGTACACGTTCATGGTTTTGCTGATGTAGTCGATCCCGATGATCGATATGCGGTTGTCCAGGCCGATGGAGGCGAAGGTGCGGGCGTGCTCGGCCACACTGCGCGGCATGGACGGGATCTCGGCGAGCGTGGAGAGCTTCCCCAGATCGTCCAGGGGGAAGAAGACATAGGTCTTCTTGAAGCCGCCGACGACTCCGGCCTCGACACCGAAGAAGCTGACCGCGCACCGCTCGGCGATGTCCGAGGCCAGGGTGGAGACCGGATGGTCCGTCTCCTCGACGAAGCCGTTCGCGACAGCGATCTTGTACGGGTCGCCCACCTCGGTGGGCACCGTGAAGTTGTAGTCGATCTCTCCTCGGTACTTCTCGCCGCCGGCCATGGCGAGCACGACCACGGACTCGTCCGAGATGTCGTCACCGAACGCGGTCAGGACCGACAGGACCTTGTCCCGTGTGTAGGGGACGTCCAGCAGGCCCGCCGCTTCCTCGATGGCCGCGTACACGGCTTCCGCTTTCGTTGCTCCGGACATTACTCCTCCAGGGTTCAACCTTGTTTTTTCCGAACAGGAAGTGCAGCGACGAAATGCGCCGGGTTTCACCAGGGCTCGCACCTTGAAGGGGCCGATTCCGGGCGACCGTACCATTCGTCCGTGACTTCCGTCAGACGGACCGCTCGATATCCGCTCGATATCGGCTCGACATCGGCTCGAAGTGTTCCGTGCTTTCAGGCGATCTTCGTCGCGGACAGGAGCGCCTCTACGGTGAGGGCGTGCGGCGGGAGATTGGCCGGGTCGTCGGTGATCGCCTTGGTGACCTGGAATCCGCATTCTTCCAGCCAGCTCTGCCACGTGGACAGTTTCTGCGGCCCGCCCTGCCCCATGGTGCAGCCGATGAAGAAACTGGGGTAGAAGTCGACGGTGTAGTTGTCGGTGTCCTTGATGTTCTCGGGAAACACCGGGACCAGGATGTGGACCTGTCCGCCGGCTTCCAGTGAATGGTGGACGCCTTCGAGGATCCTGAACACGTCGCTCTTGTCGAACATGGGCAGGAAATGCTTGATCAGCACCACGTCGAAACCCTTGGGGACTTCTTCGAAGACGTCACCGCCGATGAATGAGCAGTGTTCTTCCACGCCGTGGGCCCGGAAGTTCTCCAGGCATTCCTTTTCCTTTTCGGGCAGGTCGAAGGTGGTCACCGTGAGGCCGGGCGAGTTCTTCAGCCGCAAGGTGTTGACGGCGCCGAGGCCGGTGTTCCCGGCGAGGTCGAGCACCCTGGAACCGGCCGGGACGTCGACGTTGTCGAAGAACCAGGGGTCGACGTGGGCGGTGACGGTGTTCATCAGCTTCGCCCACGGCTCGCGCAGTTCCGGGAGCTCGGCCAGCGCACCGTAGAGGTCTCCCTCGAAGCCGTAGAGCTCCTTCAGGCCGACGGTGGTGCCGGTGCGCACGCTCTCGGTGAGGTAGAACAGCTGCCGCAGCGTGACCGCCTTGATCATGTCCAGGTCGGCGAGGACCTGCTGGAGCTCCTTGTCGGCGACGCCTTCGAGCGCGTCCAGGGCGTAGGTGCCGCACGCCTCGTCGTAGGCGACGAAGCCCTCCTTGACCAGCAGGAACAGCAGCTGCTGCACGGCGTCCGGCTTGGCGCCGGCCACCTCGCCCAGCTCGGCGGCCGTCTGAGCGGGCCGGTCGCGGAGCGCGTCGATGATGCCCAGCTCGAAGCAGGACAGCAGGGTCATGAACCGGGAGGGTCCCACCAGGTATTCACGGAACCGCGCGAGCGTGGCTTGTGGCGTCATGTCACTGACCTCATTCTCTTCGGCCGCCGGACGCGGCCGCACGGCGGCAGGAAACGGTGCGGGCGGGGGCGGGCTCAGTAGCGGTAGTGGTCCGGCTTGTAGGGGCCTTCTGCGTCGATACCGAGGTATGCGGCCTGCTCGGGGCGCAGCCGGGTGAGTTTGACGCCGAGTGCGTCGAGGTGGAGGCGGGCGACCTTCTCGTCGAGGTGCTTGGGCAGCACGTAGACGTCGGTCGGGTACTCCTCGGGCTTGGTGAACAGCTCGATCTGGGCCAGCGTCTGGTCCGCGAAGGAGTTGGACATCACGAACGAGGGGTGGCCGGTGGCGTTGCCCAGGTTGAGCAGGCGGCCCTCGGACAGCACGATGAGGACCTTGCCGTCGGGGAACTTCCAGGTGTGGACCTGCGGCTTGACCTCGTCCTTGACGATCCCCGGGATCTTCGCCAGACCGGCCATGTCGATCTCGTTGTCGAAGTGGCCGATGTTCCCGACGATCGCCTGGTGCTTCATCCGGGCCATGTCCGAGGCCATGATGATGTCCTTGTTGCCCGTCGTGGTGACGAAGATGTCCGCCTTGTCGACGAC
>NZ_JBHWUW010000099.1:0-15084 GCF_042737245.1 Streptomyces sp. NPDC060002 | reverse complement strand
TTGCGGATCGACATCAGGCCGGGCATCTCGTGCTCGGCCAGGGTGATCTCCTTACGGCCGAAAGCGGCCAGGGAAAGATCGGCGACCTTGAAGTCGGTGGGCTCAGCAGGCATGGAGGATCCTTGCGCTCGTCGAACTCAGGACGTTGCGGTGGATGTCCAGAGCCGCCGTGGACTTGTTGAGGGTGATGTAGTGCAGGCCGGGGGCGCCTTCGGCGAGAAGGCGTTCGGCCATGGCGGTGGCGTACTCGACGCCGATGCGGTGCGCGTCCCGCGGGTCCTCGCGGGCCGTGTGCAGGCGGGCGGCGAGGGCCTCGGGGAAGGCCGCGTCGGAGAGTTCGGCGAAGCGGGCGATCTGCCGGTGGTCGGTGGCCGGCATGATCTCCGGGATGATCGGGATGTCGCAGCCGGCGGCCGCGACCCGGTCGCGCAGCCGCAGATAGTCCTCCACGTGGAAGAACATCTGGGTGATCGCGTAGTCGGCGCCCGCCCTGCACTTGGCGACGAAGTGCCGGATGTCGGACTCCCAGTCGCGCGAGCGGGGGTGGCGCTCGGGGAACGCGGCCACCCCGATCCTGAAGTCGCCCAGCGAGCGGACCAGTTCGACCAGCTCGTAGGCGTGGGCGAAGCCCCGCGGGTGCGCCGTCCAGGCGCCCTTGGGGTCGCCCGGCGGGTCGCCGCGCAGTACCAGGACGTCGCGGATGCCGGCGTCCGCGTACCGGCCGATGATGTGGCGCAGTTCGGCGACCGTGTGGCCGACGGCGGTCAGGTGGGCGACGGGGCGCAGGGTCGTCTCGGCGGCGATGCGCCGGGTGACGGCCACCGTGCGGTCCCGGGAGGAGCCGCCGGCGCCGTAGGTCACGGACACGAAGTCCGGGCGCAGCGGCTCGATCCGGCGGATCGCCTTCCACAGTGTCCGCTCCCCGGCGGCCGTCTTCGGCGGGAAGAACTCGAAGGAGAACGTCGTCACGGGCGGGCGCCTTGCGGCGCCGGCGCGGTCCGCCTGCGCCGCGGCCTGGGGTGCTGCCGGCTGGGGGGCTGCCGGCTGGGGCAAGTGGCGTGGCGCGGGGGGCTGTTCCCGCACCCTCGTGCCCCGCGTGCCCCGCGTGCCGGCGGCGGGGCGGGGCTGGTCGGGGCTCATGACACGCCTGCCAGGCGGGGTTCGGCGGCGCGGGCCGCGTCGTCGCCGTAGGTCCGGGCGATGCGGGCGGTCAGGTCGGCGGCGAGGACTTCGTACTCCTGGGTGCCGACCGATTCGAGCACGGTGGTGGCCAGGGCGCAGCCGAGCCGGGCGGCCTGTTCGTGCGGCCACTGCCAGGCCAGTCCGGCGAGGAATCCGGCCCGGAAGGCGTCGCCGGCGCCGGTGGGGTCGGCGATCTTCTCGGCGGGCACGGCCGGTATGTGCCGGCGGGGGGTGCCGGAGCGGGCCAGGGTCACCCCGTCGGCGCCCAGCGTGGTGATCCAGGTGCCGGTCCGCTCGAGGAGGTCCTCCTCGCTCCAGCCGGTGCGCTCCTTCAGCAGGGCGGCCTCGTAGGCGTTGGTGAACAGCCACGTCGCTCCCTCGACCAGCCGGCGGGCCTGTTCGCGGTCGAGGCGGGCCAGTTGCTGGGAGGGGTCGGCGGCGACGGGGATGCCGAGGCGGTGGGCGGTGGCGGTGTGCCGCAGCATGGCCGCGGGGTCGTCGGCGCCGACGAGGACGAGCGCCAGGCCGGTGCGGCGGGCGGTGTCGGCCAGGTCGATGTCCGCGGCCTCGGCCATGGCGCCGGCGTAGAAGGTGGCGATCTGGTTCTGGTCGGCGTCGGTGGTGCACACGAAACGCGCGGTGTGCAGGGTGTCGCTGACCCGCACCGCGGACGTGTCGACGCCTGCGGCGCGCAGCCAGGCGCCGTACTCGGCGAAGTCCGTGCCCGCCGCGCCGACCAGGAGCGGGTCGCAGCCCAGCAGCCCGAGGCCGAAGGTGATGTTGGCGGCGACGCCGCCGCGGTGCACCTCCAGCCGGTCGGCGAGGAAGGACAGGGAGACCCGCTCCAGCTGGTCCTTGATCAGCTGTTCGGTGAAGCGTCCGGGAAACACCATCAGGTGGTCGGTCGCGATCGATCCGGTCACGGCGATACGCACGGCACGTGCTCCTTGGGCCTCTGGGCGGGACGGTCCGGCCGGTGTCCGGGGCGGCGAGTGGGCCGGCGGGCAAAGGAAGCGAGGGCGGAGAGAGCGGGGAGCGGGGAGCGGAGAAGGCGGGCAGAGGAAGCGGGGCGGAGAGAGCGGGAGTGGAGAGAGCCGGGGGGAAGCGGGGAGCGGTGGGACGGGGGGTGCCACCGCTCCCCGCCGGCCTGGGCGCCGCGGTGTTCTCGCGGCGCTGTCCGGTCAGCTCGCGGCGACCGCCGCGCGCAGGGCGTCGGCCCGGTCGGTGCGCTCCCAGGTGAAGTCCGCCAGCTCGCGGCCGAAGTGGCCGTAGGCGGCGGTCTGGGCGTAGATCGGGCGCAGCAGGTCGAGGTCGCGGATGATCGCGGCGGGGCGCAGGTCGAAGACGGCGGTGATGGCGTCCTCGATCTTCTCGGCGGCGACCGTGCTGGTGTCGAAGGTCTCCACGAACAGACCGACCGGTTCGGCCTTGCCGATCGCGTACGCCACCTGTACCTCGCAGCGCGCGGCAAGGCCGGCGGCGACGACGTTCTTGGCGACCCAGCGCATCGCGTAGGCGGCGCTGCGGTCGACCTTGGAGGGGTCCTTGCCGGAGAAGGCGCCGCCGCCGTGGCGGGCCATGCCGCCGTAGGTGTCGATGATGATCTTGCGGCCGGTGAGGCCGGCGTCGCCCATCGGGCCGCCGATCTCGAAGCGGCCGGTGGGGTTGACCAGGAGACGGTAGTCGTCGGTCTCCAGTTTGATGCCGTCGTCGGCGAGGCGGGCCAGGACGGGCTCGACGACGTGGGTGCGGATGTCGGGGGTGAGCAGGGCGTCGAGGTCGATGTCGCTCGCGTGCTGGGAGGAGACCACGACGGTGTCCAGGCGGACCGGGCGGGCGCCCTCGTACTCGACGGTGACCTGGGTCTTGCCGTCCGGGCGCAGGTAGGGGACGGTGCCGTCCTTGCGGACCTCGGTCAGGCGGCGGGCCAGGCGGTGGGAGAGCTCGATCGGCAGCGGCATCAGGGTGGGGGTCTCGTCGCTGGCGTAGCCGAACATCAGGCCCTGGTCGCCCGCGCCCTGCCGGTCCAGTTCGTCCTCGGCGCGCTCTTCGTGCTCGTCGTGTTCGTCGTGTTCGCTGCGGCCGGTGTCGACGCGGACCTCGTAGGCGGTGTCGACGCCCTGGGCGATGTCGGCCGACTGTGCGCCGATGGACACCGAGACGCCGCAGGAGGCGCCGTCGAACCCCTTGGCCGAGGAGTCGTAGCCGATGTCGAGGATCTTCTGGCGGACCAGGGTGGCGATGTCTGCGTAGGCGGAGGTCGTCACCTCGCCGGCGATGTGCACCTGGCCGGTGGTGATCAGGGTCTCGACCGCGACGCGGGAGTTGGGGTCCTGGCGCAGCAGCGCGTCCAGGACGGTGTCGCTGATCTGGTCGGCGATCTTGTCGGGATGTCCCTCGGTCACGGATTCCGAGGTGAACAGGCGGCGGGACATGACACTCCAGGACGGTGGTGGGCGGACACGGGCGACGAGTGGTGCGCGGGAGCTGCGCGGCCGGCTCGGTTGCGCGGCCGGCGCGACCAGCTCGGCTTACGCGACCGGCTCGGCTTACGCGACCGGCTCGGACGGGGCCGGGCTGCCGTCGGGGCCGGGAAGGCCGGGGTGTCGGCTCGGCCGGGGGGCCGGGGCTGGAGGCCGGCTCGGCCGGGGCCGGGGCCGGGGCCGGCTCGGCCGGGGGCCGGGGCCGGGGGCCGGATTGCCGTCGGGGACGGCGGGCCGGCGGCCCCGGCCCCGGCCGCGGTCGTGGTGCCGGCCGCGGGGCGCGGGCGGCTTGCTAACCGCGGGTCATGTCCGGTTCTTCAGCTGGTCCTTGATCCGGTCGGCCAGTGCGAGCCGCTGCACCTTGAGCGTGGCGGTGCGCGGCAGTTCGGCCTGGGGGATCTGGACGGGGGCGGCCAGCTGGGGGAATCCGGCGACGGCCCCGCGCCAGCGCTCGGGGTCCAGCGGCTGGTCGTCGCGGGTGCAGATCACCGGGATCGCCTCGGCGGCGGGGCCCTGGATGACGACCAGTTCGCTCAGTTCGGGCAGCTTGCTCAGGACGAGGTCCTCGACCTCCAGGGAGCTGCGGACCCCGGGGATCATGTCGACCTCGCGGTCGAGCATGTGCAGGCAGCCGAACCGGGTGAAGTAGCCGACGTCCCCGGTGCGCCACCAGTCGCCGAAGCGGTTGGTGTCGTAGCGGTCCTGTTCGGCGAAGTACGTTTTGGCCAGGCCCGGCCAGGCGACCTCGATGAAGCCGGGGTTCTTCTCCGCGGGCTGCTTGCCGTCCCGGCTCACCACCCGGACCTTCGCCGCGCCCCCGGGCATCTGCCAGCCCACGCAGCGGCCGTTGGCCTTGTGGGCGGAGCCGCGGAAGTAGGCGCGGCCGACGGCGGGCCCGACCTCGCTCTGCCCGTAGATCTGGAAGAAGAACGCGCCGCGCCGCTCGGAGGACTTCAGCAGCCGGCTCATCGTGCCGGGGTGGATCGCGTCGAAGGTGCTGCTGAAGTACTTCACCGAGGCGAACGGCTTGCGGGGGTCCTCGGCCAGGCTCTCCCACTCCATCAGCGAGTTGGGCAGCGCCTCGATGAACCCGGGCCGGTTGTGCAGGAAGAGGTCGGCGACCGTGTCCGGGTCCGACTCGTTCATCAGCAGGACCGGCATCTCCCGCAGCAGGGCCAGGGCCATCGCCGCGACCATGCGCGAGTGCACGAAGGAGATGTGCACCGCGACGGTCTCCGGCTCGCGCATCAGGGAGAGCAGCCGCCACTGCGGCTTGAGCCGGATGCCCTGGGTGCGGGGGGTGTGCACGACCAGCTTGGGCAGTCCGGTCGTGCCGGAGGTGTGGGTGATCACGGCGGCCTCGTCGATCGGCCGCACCACCGGCTGCACCCGCGGCGCGCCGGCGAACTTGCCGAGCGACTGCGCTCCCGGCCGTTCACCGGAGACGATGATGACCCGCCGGGTCAGCTCCGCCACCGGCACCTCGGCCAGGACGTCGAGTTTGTGCTCGTCGGTCAGCAGGTTGGGCCGGCCGACCCGTTCCAGCAGTGCGCCCACCGTTTTGGCGTCCAGGCCGGGCGAGAGCATCACCGGGATGGCGCCGATCCGGGACGCGGCGCAGGCCAGCACCCACACGTCGGCGTTGGCCTTCTTGTGGACCACGATGTGCTCGTCGGGCCGCACGCCCGCCGCCCACAGCCGGGCCGCGAGGTCGTCCACGAGGTCGGCGAGTCGGGAGACCGTCAGGTTCCGGCCCGCCTCGGGCAGGACGTCGAGATCGTGGTCGAGGGTGATCGGCGTCGCACCGTTGACGGCCGCGGCCATGGCCGGCAGCAGGCCGATGTGAAGACCGCGCTTCTGTATCGATCGGTAGGCCACAGAGCCCTTCATCGGGGCTGCTCCTTTGCGGTGGGCGAGGGACGTTCGGGCTGTCGCCGGCGGGTGCGGGAGGCCGCCGCGCGCGGCGGCACTGCGCGCGGCGGCAGGTACGGCGAGGGAGGGCAGGGTGTCTCCCCAAGACGGGTGCGCTGCCCCAAGACGGGTGCGCTGCCCCGGGGCGGGTGCGCTGCCCCTGGGAAGGGGCGGCACCCCGGGACCGGTATGCCTGCCGGGCAGGGGTACTGCCCCGGGGGCGGGTGTGCCGGGCGGGGCCGTCAGGAGGCGGCGCGGCCGGCCTTGAGGGCTGCCGCGGTCTCCGCGACGCGACGGGCCTGGTGGGCGGCGGCCGCCAGCACCGCTTCGCCGGGCGCGGAGCCGGCGCCGCCGACGCCCGAGACGTGCGAGGTGCCGTAGGGGTTGCCCGTCTGGAACTGGATGGGGTCGGTGTAGCCGGGCGGCACGATGATGCCGCCCCAGTGGTAGAAGGTGTTGCTCAGCGCCAGGATGGTGGACTCCTGGCCGCCGTGGGCGGTGCCGGTGGCGGTGAACGCGGAGAGGACCTTGTCGGCCAGTCCGCCCTGCTGCCACAGGCCGCCGGCGGTGTCGATGAACGCCTTGAGCTGGCTGGCCACGTTGCCGAAGCGGGTGGGGGTGCCGAACAGCACCGCGTCCGCCCAGCTCAGGTCGTCCAGGGTGGCTTCGGCGACGTCGGCGGTGTCCTTGAGGTGCTGGGCCCAGGCCGGGTTGGCGTCGACCGCCTGCGGCGGGGCCAGTTCGCGGACCTTGCGCAGGCGCACGGTCGCGCCGGCCTTCTCCGCGCCCTCGGCGGCGGCCTTCGCCAGGGTGTGCACGTTGCCGGTGGAGCTGTAGTAGATGACGGAGACGTTCACGGGTGCCATATGCGGTGTCCTTGTCTTGGATTTCGGTGTCGGATGATCCACGGGCCCGGGCCCGTGCCTCTGGCCCCCGGTCCGGTTGCGATTGCGGTCGTGCCGGGCCGCCGGTCCTGCGGTTGCGGTGCCGGGCCGCCGGTCCGGTTGCCTGCTTCCGGCGGCGGGCGGGGGCCTGCTTTCCGCCGGCGGCGGGCGGGGGCCTGCTTTCCGCCGGCGGCGGGCGGAGTGCCTGCCTTCCGCCGGCGGCGGGCGGGGTGCCTGCCTTCCGGCGGCGGCGGTCCGGTTGCCTGCCTTCCGCCGGCGGCGGGCGGGGTGCCTGCCTTCCGCCGGCGGCGGGCGGGGTGCCGCTAGCGGGCGAGGACCAGCGTGGCGGGCGGTGCGGAGTGGAAGGAGACGTCCGTGAAGCCGGCCTTGACGAGCCAGTCGCGGTAGTCGCTCTGCCGCCAGGTGCTGCCCTGCTTGCTCTTGAGGAGCATTTCGGAGGCGAAGATCAGCGGGAAGGCCGGGCCGCTGCGGTCGTCGTCGACGACGTAGTCGTTGACGACGAGGGTGCCGCCGGGTTTGAGGGCCTGGCGCAGCCGGGTGAAGACCTCCACGTTGCTCTCCGGGCCCTCCTGGTGGGCGATGTGGGAGTACAGCGCGATGTCGTAGCGGGCGGTGCCGAAGTCGGTGGCGTGGAAGTCGCCGTCGATGGTGGTGAACCGGTCGCCGACGCCGCGTTCGTCGAGGAGCCGGCGGGCGATCTCGTTGATCGGCGCCCAGTCGAGCTGGGTGGAACGGGCGGCCGGGTTGGTCTCAAGCCAGATGCCGGAGTAGATGCCCGAGCCGCCGCCCACGTCGAGGATGGAGAGCTCGCCGGCGCCGGCGAGGCCGAGGACGTCGGCGGCGATCGTGGCGGCGGGGACCGACTGTGCGGCGATGGCCGTGACGATCTCCTGCCAGTGCGGGTTGTTGGCGACCTCCACCACGACCTCGCTGACCGGTCCCCCGGCGCGGACCACGTCGGGCAGGCCGGTGAGGCTGCCCATGTGCGAGAGCTTGAGCTTGGCGAAGTTGCTCAGGCTGGCGGGCCGGCCGTCGACCAGGTAGGCGGAGGCCTCCGCGGTGTTGCGGTAGCGGCCCTTGTCGAGTTCGACCAGGCCCACGCTGACGAGTCCGTCGAGGAGGGTCTGTGCGCCGCGTTCGGAGATCTCGGCGCGGGCGGCCAGTTCGGTGGCGGTGCCCGCGCCGTCCTCGAGGTGGGTGAAGAGCGAGTGGCTGGCGGCGGCGCCCAGGACGCCGGTGGCCCAGTAGCCGTTGATCAGCCGCAGGACGTTGTCCGGTGACGGCGCGCTGTCGGTCATGCTGCCCCTCCTAGGGCCCGGGAGGACGCCGAGTGGGTGCGGACCGCGCTGCGCAGGGCGGCCACGACCCGTTCGGCCTGGTCCGCGGAGAGTTCCGCGTGCATGGGTATGGCGAGGTTGCGGCGGAAGAGGTCCGCCGAGACCGGGCAGGTCTGCTTGGACTCGAAGACGGGCTGTACGTGGGTGGCCCAGGTGCCGTGCCCGCAGCCGATGTTCTGGGCGCGCAGTTCGGCGGCGACGGCCGCGCGGTCGACGCCCGCGTCCAGGGTGACCATGTAGGACTGCCAGGCGTGGGTGCGGTCCCCGGGTACGTGCGGCACCGTCAGGAGGTCCTCGTCGGCGAGGAGTTCGCCGTACCGGGCGGCGACGGCGGCGCGGCGGGCGAGGAGTTCGTCGATCCGGCCCAGCTGGACCTGGAGGATCGCGGCGGCGATGTCGGACAGTTTGAAGTTGTAGCCGATCTCGGTGAATTCCGGGATGGGCAGGCCGACGACGTCGCTGATGTCGAAGATGCTGCCGATGCCGAAGGAGGAGCGCAGCCGCGCGTCGGCTGCGATCTTCGCGTCGGCGGCGAGCAGGGCGCCGCCCTCTCCGCTGGTGGCGCCCTTGCGGCCGTGGAAGGACAGGCAGCCCACTTCGGCGAGGGCGCCCGCCTGGCGGCCCTGGTAGGTCGCGCCGACCGCGCAGGCGGCGTCCTCGACGAGGAACAGGCCGTGGCGGTCGGCGATCTGCTGGAGCGGTGTGTAGTCGGCGGGGATGCCGACGGTGTCGACGGCGATGATGCCGACGGTGCGGGCGGTGACCAGGTCGGCGACCGCCTGCGGGTCGACGGTGCCGGTGTCGGGGCGTACGTCGGCGAAGACCGGGACGGCGTCGAGGTAGCGCACGGCGTGGGCGGGTGCGGGGAAGGTGTAGTCGGCGACGATCACCTCGTCGCCGGGCTTGACGCCGAGGGCGAGCAGGGCCAGGTGCAGTGCGGCGCCGCAGTTGCTCACCGCGACGGCGTCGCCGACCGCGTACTTCGCGGTGAGCTGTGCCTCCAGGGCCTTGCCCCTGGGGCCCTGGCCGGCCGGCCAGCCGGAGGCGAACACCTCGGCGACGGCGGCCAGTTCCTGTTCTCCCAGACTCGCGTGGACCAGGGGAATCGATTCCATCGTCTGTCGTCTCCCGTCAGGCGCCGGGCTCTGCGGCCGGGTCGGCGGCCAGGAGCGTGGGGGGTGTGTAGTTCAGCGGTGTGATCTGGCTGACGTCGTAGCGTTTGCGCATCGCCTCCACGGCGGCGGGGTCCACCGAGGTGCCGCGCGACCAGATCTGCGCGATCTCCTCGAAGTACAGCTCGTGGTCGGGCGAGGGGTAGCTCTGGAAGAGCATCCGGGCGGGTTTGTCGGTGGCGTTGCGGAAGGCGTGCGGGGTGCCGGGGGGCACGAACATGCAGGCGCCCTCGCCCGCGCGGACGACGCGGTCGCCGACGGGGGACTCCCAGTCGTGCCAGGTGTCCTCGGTGCGTCTCGCCGGTTCGAAGGCCAGCAGGTCCAGCTCTCCCTCCAGGACGTAGAAGAACTCCTGGGAGTGGCTGTGCACGTGCGCCCCGACGTCGAATCCGGGCGGCACGACCACCTCGAAGACCGATATGGAGGAGCCCATGGCCTCGGTGGCCTTGAAGGTCACTTCCTGCGCCGGGGTGATCAGTTTGCGCCCCGCACCCGGGGGGACGATGAGGTCGGTCATACGCTTCGCTTCCTTGGGTCCGGGCCGGGGGTTCAGCCGAGGCTGCGCGGGCTGTCGTCGGCCCAGGTGCCCAGCGCCATCTCGGCGGTGATACCGGGACCGAATCCCGCGATCAGACCGGTCGCGCCGGGCAGCGGGGTGTCCTCCTCGAACAGCCGGCGGGCGGCGTCCAGGACGACGGCGCTGGCGATGTTGCCGTACTCGGTCAGGGTCGCCCAGCTGTGGCGGAACACCTTGCGGTCGACTTCGAGGAACTTGGCGAGGTCGTCGAGGATGCGCGGGCCGCCGGCGTGGACGATGTAGAAGTCGAGGCTGCCGGCCTCCCAGCTGTGGTCCTTGGCCAGTTCGCGCAGGACCGGGGCGAGGGGTTCCATCGTGCCGGGCACCCGGCGGTCCAGCTGGAAGTGGAAGCCGGTGTCGCGTACCGCGTAGGAGATCCAGTCCTCGGTGTTGGGGATGAGGTAGGAGGCGTTGCGTTCCAGCTCGATGCCGGTGCCGCCCAGGCCCCGGACGACGGCGGCGGCGACCGCGTCGCCGAACAGGCCGTCGGACAGCAGGGATCCGATGTCGTCCGCGGTGGGCTGGTAGCACAGGGAGCACAGCTCGCAGGAGACGATCAGGACGTTGCTGCCGGGGTGGGCCAGGCAGAAGTCGTGGGCCCGGTTGATCGCCGCTCCGCCGGCCGCGCAGCCCAGCTGCGCGATGGGGATCTGGCGGGTGTCGGAGCGCAGTCCCATCTTGTTGATCAGCCATGCCGTCAGCGACGGCATCAGGAACCCGGTGCACGACACGTAGATGATCGCGTCGATGTCACGGGCCGTCAGCTCGGCGTTCGCCAGGGCGCGTTCGATGACCTCGGGGCAGCGCTTCTTCGACTCGACCTCGTAGATCCGGTTGCGCTCTTCGAAGCCCGGGTGGTGGAGCGTCTCCTCGATGGGCTGGACGAGGTGCCGCTTCTTCACGCCCGTGTTGCGGATCAGGCGCAGCGCCAAGGGAAGCTGCGGCTTGCCGGCATGCGCCTTTTCGGCAAATTCCAGAGTCTCTTCCACTGTGATGACATGTTCCGGCGCGCTCATCGCCGGTTTGCATAGCCTTGGCATATATCTGGAATCCACTTCTTCTGGAGTCTCGACAGCAAGGGCAGTGGGACATGGGGCTGGCGGCAGGCCACCTGCGCCCGCCTCCCTCGGTGTGGTTGTTGACGAGGTTCTTCACGGTGGCCCGCACCGTCCGCGGCCGGGCCGGGGGCGGATACGGTTCCCGGTCGAACGCCGCAGGACCCTGCCGGACGGCCCCCTCCCCCTCCGCTCCCGGCCAACCCCCTCGGAACGCACGTGAATTGACATGCCGTCAGAGGGCATGCCGGAGTGGGCGGGGGCGGCGGGTGAGGTGACGCGGCGGCGGGCCGGGCGGGCAGATGCGCGCCGGGGCGCGCCGCGTCGGCCTTGCGGGGAAAGGGACTTCAGCCGCTTCGAGGAGGCGGCCGGCTGCCGTGGATCACAGGGGGCTCGGTTCCGCTGGGGCGCGGACCGGCGATACGGCACTCAATCCGCTGCCTCGCAGATGTTTCCGGGCAGGGAAGGCGTGCAGAAATCGTGACACGGGCAAAGCCCTGACGCCAGAACACCACCAGGTGACGCGGGTCACATGCGGTCCGGGCCATCCGACGGCCCGGACACGCCCCGGCGCCTGCGGGGCGGGGCGGGCACCTGCGGGGCGCGCCTGAGTCAACTCCCCTGTCCGCGCGGAGAGTTACGGGCACGGCGGACGGGGCGCGCAGGGGGCGGCCGGCGCAGGGGGCCCCGGCGGGCCGGGCGGCACGCGGCAGGCGGCAGGCGGCAGGCGGCACGCGGCAGGCGGCAGGCGGCAGGCGGCAGGCGGCAGGCGGCAGGTGACACGCCGTCGCGCAGGTGATCGCGGCGGATGGTGACCAGGACGCGGGCGGCGGGTGCGGGCGGGGCTGTCAGCGGGGCGGGCCGGGGTGGGGCGGGGCGATGCGGGGCCGGGGGGCCTGGCCGAGCAGGTCCAGTACCTCGGCGACGGTCTCGGTGCCGTCGAGGGCGGGCAGATGGCGCAGCAGCCGGGCGCACTGGCCGGCCAGCAGGCCGGCGTCGGCGTCGCAGAGGCGGGCGCGGTCGTGGACGACGGTGACCAGCCGCGAGCCGTCGGCGTCCTCGCGTACCAGCAGGGCGACGGGCAGCAGGGGGTGTGCGCCGCTGGCGTGGCGGTGCCCGAAGCGGATGCCGGCGTCGGCGAGGCGGGCCTGCAGGTCGGGCAGCGGGCGCGGGGCGGGCTCCAGGGAGACCAGGCTCTGCAGGCGGCGGGCGGGGCGGCCGGCCCACTCCTGGATCTGGCGGGGGCAGACCCATTCGTAGGCGGCCATGTCCAGGGCCCGGTCGCGCAGGTCCGCCAGCAGCGCGCCGATCGGCCGGCCGGCCTCGACCAGTGCGGTCATCGGCAGACAGCTGCGCAGCGGTCCGACCAGCCGCTCGGCGCATTCCAGGGGGATGCCGCGCCCGGAGACGGTGACGCCGAAGCCCACGGGTACGGGTCCGCTCGTGTCGGCCGCGCGGTACAGCAGCAGCGCCCACGCGGCGTACAGCACGCTGGAGTCGGGCAGGCCCCGGCCGGCCGCCCACCGGTGGAGGCGGTCGGTGTCGGCGGCGGTCAGCCGGGCCTCGGCGCGGCCGGGACCGTTCTGTCCGGTGTGCGGGCCGGGCAGTGCGGGCAGCACGGCGGAGGTGTCGGCGGGCAGGGCCCGGCAGAAGAAGTCCCGTGCCGCGGTGGTGTCCTGGCACTCCAGCCAGTGCAGCCAGTCCCGCACGTCAGGCCGGCGTTCGCCGCCGGGCAGCACGCCGCCGCCGAGGTAGGCGCGGCTGAACTCGTTGTGGAGCACGGACACGCTGAGGACGTCCAGCAGCCCGTGGTGGAAGGTGAGCAGGACCCGGGTGACGTCGGGGACGCCGGTGTCGACGAGGGTGATGCGCAGCGGGCCGGGGCTGCTCAGGTCGAAGCCGTGCAGCCGGTCCCGCTCCAGCAGTTCGTCCCAGTCGACGGTGCCCGCGCGGTGCCGTACGACGTCGGGGCGTGCGTTCAGGTGGAAGACCAGGCGTGGCTTCGGGGCCCATTCGAAGGCGCCGCGGAGAATCGTTTCTCTGTCGATGACGGACTGCCAGGCGGCGGTGAACCGCTCGGTGTCCAGCGGCCCGTACCAGTGCCACCAGGCCTGTTCCACGTGCCGTCCGGTGGACCGGTTCGCGGCGGAGGCCAGCAGCGCGCCGCAGCGGTGCCAGGGTGCCGGCCCGGGTGGTCGTGCGGCGCGTGCGGGTGCGGTGGGGCGGCGGTCGGTACGGATCCATGCACGGCGCCGGCGGCTCGACCTCGCCATGTCTCGTCCTCCTCGCAGTCGCTGCCGCGCCCCGCCAGGACCGCGGGTCGCAGTGATCCCGCCGGAGCGGCTTGCCCGGGTGTGGCACTCCCGGGCGCATCATGCAGGACTCCCCCGTCAGCGCCCTGACGGGATGCCGACGCGGCTCGAACACCGCTCGTGACCGCCTGGGCGACGGCTGGAGCCGGGCCGCGGCCGGCACCCGGGCGGACGGGAGCCGCACGGCCAACTGCCGCACGGGCGGGGCCCGGTGGCGAGGAATCCGGGTCCGCCGACGGCGGCGCAGGCCGGCGGACCGTCTTGCCTGCCGGGCCTGGGGGTGGGCGCGCAGGCGCGCTGCGCAGGCGCCAGTGGCACGTCGGCGTCAGCGGCACGTCGGCGTCAGCGGCGCAGGCGTCGTCGTCTGCGGGGCGGCCCGGCGGTGATCCACGGACGGCCGGGGCGCCGGTCCGGCGTTGTGCGCGGGCACCGTCGTCTGCGGGGCGGCCCGGCGGTGATCCACGGACGGCCGGGGTGCCGGTCCGGCGTTGTGCGCGGGCACCGTCGTCTGCGGGGCACCGACGGCCGGGGCGCCGGCCTGGAGCGGTGTGCCGGCCTCGTCGTCTGCGGGCGGTCCGTCGGCGGTCCGCGCACGGACCGGGTGCGGCCCGTCCGCGGCGCGGCGGTGTCCCGGGTGCCCGGGACGCTGTCCGCCGCCGGCCGCAGGCGTGCGCGCGGCAGGCCCCGCGGGCCGGTTGCCGCCCGGTGGAGGAAGCCGCGGCCCGGCTTCGGAGGGGCGCTCGACAGCGCGCGGTGTCCTCAAAGGACGGCCTGGGACCGCCGGGGGTAGACCGCGCCCGGCGGCCGGGCCCGATGCAGGCGGAGGCGCCTGGCGGTGCGGGCGCGCAGCGCAGGCGCAGGCGCAAAGCGGGCAGGGCTACGGCAAGCCGGACGGTTAGCGGGGCATGAGTTGGTCGAGGCGGCTGAGCAGGTCGTGCTGTTCCTGGGCGAGGCGTTCGACGCGGTGGCGCAGCCAGACGATCTCCTCCCGCAGCAGCGTTACGTCGCTGTCGTGGCCGGGGGTGTCCGGCACGGCGGCCGGCCCGGCCCGCGGCAGCGGCGGGGCGGTGAGGTCCGCGCCCAGGTCCTGGCGGTGCAGGATGGCCTGCATCCGGGCGCGCAGCGCGGGTCCCGGTTCGATGCCCAGGTCGTGGACGAGTGTGCGGCGGGCCCGTTCGTAGGCCCGGAGGGCCTCCGCCTGCCGGCCGCACCGCTCGAGGGCGCTCATCAGCAGTTCGTGGAAGCGTTCCCGCAGCGGGTGGGCGATGGTCAGTTCCTCCAGCTCGCCGGTGATCTCACGGCCGTGTCCCGCGCGCAGGCACGCGTCGTACAGGGTCTCCAGGGCGACGAGCCGGCCCTCTTCCAGCAGTGCGGCCTCCGCCGAGCAGATGGTGCCGCGGCCGCTGCCCTGCAGGGCCGCGCCCCGCCACAGTGCGAGGGCCTCGCGCAGGAGGCCGGCCGCGCGGACGGGGTCGGCGCCCAGCAGTGCCCGGCCCTCGGCGGCCAGGCGGGTGAAGCGGCGTGCGTCGGTGTCGATGCCGCCCAGGCGCAGGACGTATCCGGTGGGGCGGGTCGCCAGTGCTTCGTGGTGCCGCGTCCCCTGGCCGGGCGCGGAGGCGGGGGCGGGGAGCAGCCGGCGCAGCCGGGCGACGTGGGCCTGCAGGGCGTTGGCCGCGTTCGACGGCGGGTGCTCGCCCCACAGTTCGTCGACGAGGCGGTCGCGGGGCACGATTTGGCCGGCCTTCACCACGAGGGCGCCGAGCAGGGCGCGCTGCTTGGCGCCCACGGGCACGATCCGCAGATCGGTGCGCGTGTCGCAGATCTGCACGGAACCCAGAATCCCAAACTCCATGCCGTCCTCGCACCGGGATGTCCAACGAATTCCGGGCACAGTAGTCGGCACGCGGGCAAAGCGCAGGGCCTGCCGCCGGGGTGCGGGCCCGTGTGGACTGTTTCTCCAGGGGTTTTCAAGTCGGTCCGGCGGCCGGGCGGGCTCTTTCGCCGCGGGTTCTCGGGTGCGGCGGGCCGGCGCCGTTCCGGTTCCGTTTTCCGGGCGGTTCTCGAATACCGCTGGAGAACCACTCGGCACCGCCTCGCACCCCCCTGCACAAAACCTTCAGACCCCCTCGCGGCCAACCCGCGAAAACCCC
>NZ_JBHWUW010000098.1:0-15981 GCF_042737245.1 Streptomyces sp. NPDC060002 | reverse complement strand
ACCGGGGCCCGCGCACGGCGGGGCGGCGCGGGTCGCGGCCGGGGGGCCCGCCCCTCCTCGTCTTCGCCGCCGGGGCTGGCCCGCCGGCGACGCCCGCGCCCGCAAGGGGGCGAAATACATGCCGGGGCTACAAGGGGACAGCTACACGGCTCGCCCACCAGGCACAGGCAAGGACACATGCCTCCGGCGGGGGCGCTCAGGCTCCAGGATGGCGGGGGCACCGTTCGCGAGTGCCGGCCCGTAGATGGCGGGCGCGGGGAGGCTCCCATCCCGTCTGCCGACGACCCAGGCAGAGCCGAGCAGACGCGGCCCAGGGCGTCAAGGTCGTTCGTACAGTGGCGCGCTCCACCTTGACGCCCTGAACCACGCCCGCTCCACGGTGTGTGGGTCGACGGCAGACGGGATGGGCGCTGGGGTAAGTGGTGGGTTGAGGATCACGGGAACCGTTCAGCCAACCGCGAGCTAAGGTGCCGCTTGCGGAAGGGGCGAAATGGCAGACAAGAACAGTCGGTGGAACCACCCGCACTGGCACCTCATGATCGTGATACCGCTTCTGATCTTCCTGATCACCGAAGACGACCCCATCACACGATGTTTCCTGGCTTCAGGGCTCACGCTGGCAGCTATCCGCTACGGGCGGGAGTCTGCAAGGTGGGCCCGAGCCAAGTCCGCCCCGGTTCCTGACACCAGCAGCTGACACCAACAGCCGCGAACGACAGCGGTCGACGACGAACTGCAGCGACCGACCAACCGATGCGCAGCACCCGTTGGTCGATGTCGACAGACCCCCGTGATCGACCTGATAAGGATGAGGCCACAGGTTCAAATCCTGTTAGCCCCACATGCGAGAAGACCCCCGGTCCTATTGGGCCGGGGGTCTTCTGTGTTTCCGTCTCCGGGCGGCATCGACCGGTGGGCCACGTGGGGAGCGGGGCCACCCGTGGACCGGAGGACTGCGCGGTGTCCTGAGTACTACGGGTTTCCGGTGGACCCGGTGGCTCGGGGGTGCGGTGGCTCGGGGGTGCGGTGGCTCGGGGCTCGGGGGTGCGGGGGTGCGGGAGTGAGGTGGCGGGGCACGGCGAAGGCCCGGTGGCTCCTGGGGGAGCTGCCGGGCCTGCTCGTGCGGGCTGTACGCAAGTTCGCCGTCACGTCGGGGGAGGCGGCACGTGGCGTGCCGGGGGCTCAGCGCTGGAGCGGGGTGGCCGGCTCGGCCGGGTCCGCGGAGTCACAGGAAGCCGTGGTGTGCTCGGCCGCTTCCGTGTCCGGGAGGCCGTGGTGGCGGCAACTGGGCGACTTGCCGTGCGCCTCGGCACGGATGCGCTGCTTCATCGTGGGGGGCAGGGAGCGGGCTTGGGCCCAGACCCAGGGAGCCGCGACCGCCGGCCACGCCGTCGGGTCCGTGGTGGCCACGCTCTCGCTGCTGCGTGTCGGAGCGGTCAGCGCCGCCGCCGTGGTGGCGGTCGTCGTGATGAGTCCGAGCGCCGTGCACAGCGCGAGGAAGGCGGTGACGATGGCGGTCCACAGCTTCATGACCCGGTTCTCGGGCATGGCCCCTCACTTTCGGGTTGGGCGATTTGCGTACTTTCCTCATGATGTGTATGGGCGGCGCGAAGTGGTGGACCGACGCTCGCGGCGTGACGTTGTTCTGATGAACACCACTCGGATGGGTGCAAGGGACCCTAAAAGCGGAGAAGTAAGGATCAGACGGGATGATGACGGGCAAACATCACCGTCCGTGCGGGTGTGATCACCCTCCGATCGGAGTGGTGTGATCGGCTTCTACTGCGCTGCCGAGGGCGGGAGTTGAGGGGCCGACGCAGGTCACCGATCGGTATCGGTCGGTGTGTATAGTCGGGCGCCAGAGGTCCCCTACGTCAAGGAAAGACGAGGTCGCGCGGTGAAGAAGCTTCTCCTGGTCGCACTGGCCGCCATCGGCGGGCTCCTCGTGTACCGCCAGATCCAGGCGGATCGCGCCGAGCAGGATCTGTGGACGGAGGCGACTGACTCCGTGCCCACGGGTTCGTGAGTATCGATACCGAAGACTGAACAGACCCCGGCCGCCGCTCGCGGTCGGGGTTTTGTGTTGCGGATCCCCCGGCCCGCGGTTACAGGCGGGTTTTTCGGACGCTCGTACGGAATGCGGGGGTGGCACGCGCGCGTGCGGGGGAGGATGGCCCACGTTCGGTCGAAGGCGAGGGGGCGGGGTCGATGGCCCGGCGTACGGGGCGTAGGGGGCGCGGAGCGGCCGTGTGGCGGGCCGTCGAGCGGAGCGCCGTCGTAGGAGCGGTGCTGTGCGTGATGTCGGCGCTGCCGACCGGACAGGTCGCCGTGGCCGCGCCGGAGGTCCCTTCGTACGCCTTCGCCGACGACGTCCGCAGCGCTCCCGCGGCGACGGGCACCACCGGCGCCGCACGTCTGGAACCCGGCGCGACGTACCGGAGTTCCCTCCAGGACGAGGGCAAGGCCTACTACCGTCTCGAACTCGACGGCGGGTCGAACGTGTACGTCTCCGTCACGGCGATCCCTCGCGCGAAAGCCACGCTCTTTGCCGGGGACGGGATCAGCGTCTCCGTGCAGGACGCCGACAGCACCACGTGCTCCTCCGACTCCGTGACCGTCGGAACCGCCAGGAGCCCGCAGCCGCTCACCGCCTGGGGAGCGCGCGAACTCCTCCCGGGCAAGGGGCTGTGCCAGAAGGCGGGTACGTACTACGTCGTCGTCGAGCACACCGGCACCGGCAGCGGCAGCGGTAGCGGTGAAGAGGACACGGGCCTCTCCGCCGGCCGGCCCTGGGACCTGGAGCTCGCGCCCGTCTCCGAACCGCCCCTGGCGAAGGCGGCCGCCACGAGCGTGCCCGAGGCGTGGGACTCCGCTACGCCCACGCCGCCCGGGGACGAGCCCGTCCCCGTCCGGGGCGGGGCCGGCTTCGCCGAGGCGGCCGCCGTGGAGCAGGGCGTCAGGAGCGACGAGATCGTCCCCGGGCAGACCCTTTTCTACAAGGTGCCGGTCGACTGGGGACGGCAGCTGTCCGCCACCGTCGACCTGGGCAGCGCGGACAAGAACTCCGGGTACGTGGTCGACGCCCTGGACCTGACGCTCTACAACCCGGTGCGCGCCTCGGTCAAGGAGACGGGCACCGGTTACGGCGGCAGCCAGAAGTCGGCCTCGCTGCCACCGGTCCCGCCGGTCAGGTACGTCAACCGGTACGCCCCGACCGACCCGACGAAGTCCCTGCGGTTCGCCGGCTCGTACTACCTCGTGGTGCACCTCGCCGCGCAGGTCGCGGAGAGTTTCGGTGAGGGGCCCTACGGGGTGACCCTGCGCGTCCGTCTCGGGGGCAGCGCCCAGGCCGCTCCGGGGTACGCGCGGCAGTCGGCGCCGCGCGGGTTCTTCGACGTAGGCGCGCCGGACCCCGAGCCCTCGGCGGGCGTGGGTGTGGCGGGCGCCGACGCGTCCGGCGGCGGTACGTCGGGCGGCGACCCCACGATGCAGGCGGTCGCCGTGGGCGGCATCGGCACCGGAAGCGCGCTGCTGATGGTGCTCGGAGTGTGGACGCTGACCGCCCGGCGCCGGGCCGCGGCTCAGATGCGCGTCAATGCCCAGAACCCCACGGCGTAGCAGGCCAGCGCGAGGAACAGCAGCGGCAGCGCGACCTTGGCGGGCGGACCGGGACGCCCCCGGCGGGCGGCGCGATGCCCGCGGCGACGGCCGTGCGGCGAGACGACCTGCGGAGACGACGGGACCTGTGGGGCTCGCGCGGTGTGAGCATCCTGAGCGGTGTACGAGGCGGTGGACACGTCACCGCGCTGTCCACGGGTGGGCAGCACGAACGTGGGCTCGTACGGGGGCGCGGTCATGGGACCGGGCGTGGGCGCGTAGGCGGGGGGATACGGAGTGGAGGACTCCGGGGATATGGGGTCGGAAAGGGAGCCGAGCGTCGGCTGCGGGGGCGGCAGGTGGAAGCTGCCCGTGTCCGACATGGAAGGGGAGGGCGCTGGGGCGGAGGCGGCCGACCGTGGCGTCGGTCGCGTGGGCCGACGCGGATCGGTAGGCACCGAGTCCGGGTGCTGCCATGGGCCGTTCGGCACGGAACCCGGGGCGTGGCCTGCCGCGGGCGGTACGGATTCCGCGCCCCCCCAAGCCGATCCGGCACCGGCACTGCTGCCGCCGCCCGTGCCCGAGCCCGGTGAGCCCGGGTCGGTCCCCGTGCCCGCGCCCGTGCCAGTGCCCGGACCCGTGCCTGGACCAGTGCCTGGACCAGTGCCCGGACCAGTGCCCGGACCCGTTCCTGGACCAGTGCCCGGACCAGTGCCCGAACCAGTGCCCGGACCAGTGCCCGAACCAGTGCCTGGACTGGCCGGATCAGGCGCTCCGTCCGGCCAAGAGGGCAGGCTGTCTGTGCCCGGATGGGCAGCGGTGGCCGCCGCCGCTGGACCGGAGGGTAGGGATCCGCTGCCCGCAGGGACGGCCCCCGGGGCCACTCCCGGACGGGCGGGCGGCGAACCGGTGCCCCGTCCGGACGGCCGGGGCGCGCTGTCCGGTAGGCCCGAGCGGGGTGTGGTACCGAGACCGGCCGCCTCGGGTGGGGTATTCGGGCGGCCCGGGTCAGATGAGCCGCCCAAGCCATCAGGGCCGGGAGGGATGTCCGGACCGCTCGGAGCGGGAGGGATGCCCGGACCGCTCGGAGCGGGAGCGGTGCCCGGGCCCCCTGGTCCGGGAGCGGTGCCCGGACCGACTGCACCGGGAGGAGCGGTGCCCGGACCGCCTGTACCGGGAGCGGTGCCCGGGTCCCCTGTACCGGGAGTGGTGCCCAGGCCGCCCAAACCGGGAGGGATGCTCGGGTGACCCGGACCGGAGGTGGTGTGCGGGGGGTTCGGGTCGGCTGTGGCGGGTGGTGTGGCAGGTGGGCGGCCCTGTTCGGGGGTGGTGTGCGGGCGGGTGGCCGGGGAGTCGGTGGGCCTCGGCCGCTTTGGTGGGCCGTGAGGTCCGAAACCCGTTGGCAGGGGGCCGAGTTGGTCGAAGATCTCGATCAGTTCGTCGTCCGGGCCGGGCTCGGGAAGGAGCTCGACGGCCGCCGCGAGCGCCTTGCGCGCCCCCGTGGCCGTACGGAAGCGCGCCTGTGGGTCCGGCTGCAGCAGGGTGGCGACCACCTGCCACAACGGCTCCGGAACACTCTTGGGGGCGCCCGGGGTCCCGTGCTCGGCGAAGTACTGGACGAGCGCCTTGGCGTCCGGCTTGGCGCCCTCCAGCAGATACAGCGCGACCAGGCCGACGGCGAACAGGTCGGCGGGGAAGTCCGGTTCGGCGCCCATCATCTGCTCGGGGGCGAGGTAACCGGGCGTTCCGACCACGAGGTTGGTCTCGGTCAGCCGGGGTTCGCCCAGCCGCATCGCGATGCCGAAGTCGGAGAGCCTGAGGCGCGGCCGGGCCGTACCGGTGGCCTCCAGCAGGATGTTGGCGGGTTTGATGTCGCGGTGTACGACGCCCTCCGCGTGGACCGCGGTGAGCCCGGACAGCAACTGGTCGATCAGCGTGCACACGAAGACCGGGGGCAGCGGGCCGTAGTCGCCGACGAGATGGACCAGCGAACCGCCGGCCACCAGGTCCATGGTGAACAGGACCTTGTCGTCGTCGGCGGCCCAGCTGGCGGGCGCGAGCACATGCGGGTGGTCGATCCGCAGCGCCTGCTCGCGGACGAAACGCAGCAGCGCGTGCGCGTCGCTCTGCTGGAGCACCTTGGCGGCCACGTAGCGGCGGCGGCGGTGGTCCCAGGCACGCCAGACCGCGCCGACCCCTCCGCGACCGATCGGGTCGGCCAGTTCGTACCGTCCGGCGAAGACCTCACCCATGGCTGTGCGTCGCTCCTCCCCCTGGTCCCGCTCGGGTCTCCCCCTCTGCTTCCCCCGCGATGAGCGATACGACCCCCGTGTGCCCCGCTGTCTCGTGATGCCCCCCGAGCTGCCGACTGCCCGGCTGCCGAACCCCCTTCGGCGACCGGGCCGAGGGCTCAGCTCTGGTGGGACTGGTAGTGCGTGACCGCGTCGGAGGTACGGCCGGCGCCGTACACCCGGAGGAACTCTGCCAGTTCCGGGTGGGTCGGGGCGAGAGTGTCGGCGGCGTCGATGATGTCGCCGGCGGCGGCCACCGAGCGCAGCAGGGACTGGATCTCGCGGACGACCCGCTTGACCGTGGGCGCTCCCGAACCGCTTGTCGTCTGTGTGGTGTTGCTGAGCACCGAGCCCCCCTGCGACCGCTTGATCTCGTCCATGCGCTCGGTCGCCTCGGCGGCGCTGACGCTGCCGTCCGCGACCTGTGCCGCCAACTCCTGGAGCAGCTGCACCCGCTGCACCACCGCCGGGTTGCCGATCTTCGCCCGCTGACCGCTCATCAGCTGCGACAGCATCGGCGCCGAGAGGCCCAGTACCCCAGCGAGACGAGCCTGGTTGAGGCCAAGATCGTCGATGAGCTTACGGAAGAGCGCCCCCAGCGGCTCCCCGTACCAGTTCCGCTGGAGTTCCCGCGCTCTCGCGGTCGCTTCCTGCTGTGCGGCGTCCATTGCGTCTCCCCATCGCTTCCCCAGAAACCGCGGTTCGCTCCAGCGAACCGCGTCCGAGCATCTTACGGAGAGTGGTCATCCGCGGGGACCCCCCGTCTTTTTGCGAGATACCCCGGGTGACCCGGTACTCTGGTCTGCGGCGCCCGCCGGTACGAGGTTTTCCGGCCGGACGTCTCTTGCGGGGCCTTAGCTCAGTTGGTAGAGCGCTGTCTTTGCATGGCAGATGTCAGGGGTTCGACTCCCCTAGGCTCCACCTACAAGACCCCGCCCACCTGCGGAAACGCAGGTGGGCGGGGTCTTTTTGGTGAGATGGGGGCGCAGGCCGGCCGCTCAGCTGCGGTCGTCGCGGTTCGCGGCCTCCTCCTCGGTCTCCTTGGCCTGTACCTCGGGGTCGAGGACCGACGGGTCGGCGCTGCCGTCCACCGAGGCCAGGCCGCCCGAGGCGGGTACCTCCGTGGCCGCCGGCGGCTCGACCAGCCAGTCCGGGTTCGCCTGCTTGTCCCACCACTTCCAGGCCGCGTAGGCACCGCCGGCGACGGCACCGAGGACGATCAGCGCCTTGGAGAGCTTGCCCGCCTTGGCCCGCCGCCGGTGCTTGCGCGTCAGCTTCTCGATCTCCTTCGGCGTCACCTGGCCGCGCAGAGCGGCCAGCGCGGCGACGCCCCGGGCTGCGGCCTCGTCCTTCACGGGTCCGGCCGCGGCCACCGCCTGTTCGATCCTCGGCCGGGAGTAGTCGGCGGCCTGTCGTGCGACCAGCCGGGTGCGGGCGGCCGCTTCCTGCGCGGCCAGGTCTACCTTCGGCGGGACATGTGTCTTCGCCTGCTCCAGACGCGGGGCGACGTGGGCGTCGTACTGCACGCGGGCCTGTTCTGCGGCCAGCGACACCTTGGGCGCGAGCCGTACACGGGCCTCATGCGCGTAGAGCGCGGCCCGTTCCTTGGCCGTGTCGGCGTAGGGCGCCACCACTTCCGCGGCGTGCAGCACGCTGTCCTTCGCCGAGCCGGTCGCGGCGCGCACGCTGTCGATGCGGGTCACGGGTTCCTCCTCCTCGGTGGCGTACGGTATTTCGACTTTCCACCCTTTTACGGATCATGCCTGTCAGTGGCCGTCCCGGCATGCGTGGACGGGCATACGGGTGCTGATCACATGCGATAGGGGACGGATCGGGGGCAATGGCATTAGAGGGTCGACAGGGCGACAAAGCCGACGATGCCACGGATCGGCGTCGCCCGCTCCCGTCCCGGTCGAGTCGGATGCTTTTCTGTACCCCTGCTGTCGGATCCGATGCCGGAACGAGCCGTCGGGCTGTGCCGGCCTCGGACCGTGCGAGGATCTGGGGGTCACAAAGAGACAACGGAAGGCAGACCGTGGCCGAGCACCTGTACGCCACCCTGAAGACCAGCCACGGCGACATCGAGATCCGGCTGTTCCCGGACCACGCCCCGAAGACGGTCAAGAACTTCGTCGATCTCGCCACCGGCGGGCGTGAGTGGGTCAACCCGGAGACCGGCGTGCGGTCCACGGAGAAGCTGTACGACGGCACGGTCTTCCACCGGGTGATCAGCGGTTTCATGATCCAGGGCGGCGATCCGCTGGGCAACGGGACCGGCGGCCCCGGCTACCAGTTCGAGGACGAGTTCCACCCGGACCTGCGCTTCGACAGGCCCTACCTGCTGGCCATGGCGAACGCCGGCCCGGGTACCAACGGCTCGCAGTTCTTCATCACCGTCTCCCCCACGGCCTGGCTGACCCGCAAGCACACCATCTTCGGCGAGGTCGTCGACCCGGCCGGCCGGAAGGTGGTGGACGCCGTCGTGGCCACCCAGACGAACCCGCGCACCGACCGTCCGCTGAAGGACGTCGTCATCGAGTCGGTCGTCGTCGAGAGCCGCAAGGGCTGAGGCGGCGCCCCGGCGAACCATCGGGAACCAAACGCCCTGCCCGTCCGTAAGGATGAGCAGGGCGGTTCCTTTCCGACTACGCCGACTCCTCGAACACTCGGATACTCGGACACTCCGAAAACGACGACTCGGACGACTTACTTGGGGGAGCCCATGGACCAGGCGCCTGGCAGCCGACAGGACGACGCGCAGAGCGGCCTGCCCGTCTGCTACCGGCACCCCGACCGGGAGACCGGCATTCGCTGCACCCGCTGCGAGCGCCCGATCTGCCCCGAGTGCATGGTCAGCGCCTCCGTCGGCTTCCAGTGCCCCACCTGCGTCCGCGAGGGCTCCGGCACCGGTCACGCGCCCGGCGCCTCGCAGCCCCGCACGCTCGCGGGAGGCGTCGTCACGGCCGATCCCCGGCTGCTCACCAAGATCCTCATCGGGATCAACGTGGCGGTTTTCCTCGCCGTGCAGGTGCGACCCTCGTTGCAGATCAGCCTGGAGCTGATCGGTCAGTGGCAGCCGGGTCCCTTCAGCCCGACGAAGGGGGTGGCCGGGGGCGAGTGGTACCGCATGGTCACCTCGATGTTCGCGCACGAGGCTCCCTGGCACCTCGCCTTCAACATGCTGAGTCTGTGGTGGCTCGGCGGCCCGCTGGAGCAGGCGCTCGGCCGGGCCCGCTATCTGTCGCTCTACCTGGTCTCCGGCCTCGCGGGCAGCGCCCTGGTGTATCTGCTCGTCCCGCCCGGCACCGCGACCTTGGGCGCCTCGGGCGCGATCTTCGGTCTGTTCGGCGCGACGGTCGTCCTCATGCGCCGGCTGCGACAGGACATGCGGCCGATCATCGCCCTGCTGGTGATCAACCTGGTCATCACGTTCGGGTGGAGCGGTATCTCCTGGCAGGCCCACATCGGCGGCCTGGTCGCCGGTGTCGTCATCGGGGTCGGCATGGTCCACGCCCCCCGCGAGCGCCGGGCTCTCGTGCAGTTCGGGACCTGCGCGTTGATGCTGGCGGTCGTCGTGGTGGCGACGCTCCTGAGGACCGCCCAGCTCACCTGAGCGCGCCGTTGTCCACAGTCTGTGGCGAATCTTGTGCACAACGTGCGGGAACAGCTGTGCCCCCTGCCATCGACCTGCGTTTGCGCAGGTCAGGCAGAGGGCGAACAACCTTTCGAGTGAAGGTCACGGCCGGTAGTTACGTCACACCGGCGTCAACCTTCGATGAGTTATCCACAGATCGTCTTTCTTTTCCCCATGTGGAAAACTGCTGTGGATAACTCAGGGGATAGCCCTGGGCAGAGCTACTTCCACTGGGTGGAGACGCCGAATCCGGCCGCGATGAACCCGAAGCCCACGACGATGTTCCAGTTGTCCAGCTTGTCGATGGGCAGTGAGCCGTCGGTGACGTAGAAGACCACGATCCAGGCGAGCCCGATGAGGAACATGGCCAGCATCACCGGCGCGACCCAGGCACGGCTGTTCAGCTTGATGGCGGTCGCCTGCTTCGCCGGGGGCGGCGTGTAGTCGGCCTTCTTGCGGATACGTGACTTCGGCACGAGGGTCTCTCCTGTCGATGCGCTGCGTGGCCGCGCAGGTGCTGGATCGGGCTCGGGGGCTGCGTGCCAGGGGACTGAGGGACTCCCCCGGGCGTCCGTTAGCGTAGTGCTTCTACGGCGCCGAAGGAGATAAGGGTACGTTGAGCAATTCTGCCGACTCCCCCCGGACGGGTACAACGGGTTCCGCCCCCGATCCCGACCGTGTTTCCGCTCCCGACTCCGCTTCCGAGTCGTCCCCGGTCGGTTCCCCGGCTTCTTCTCAGGCCGCTCAGCCCGTCTCCCCGCACGACCGACGGGGCGGATTCCGGCCCGTACGGGTGCTCACCGTGGGTGTCTTCGCCCTCGCCGGCCTCCTCTTCTTCACCAGCTTCAACACGGCCAAGGGCACCAACATCCGTACGGACGCCTCCCTGCTGAAGCTGTCCGACCTCATTCAGGAGCGCAGCCAGAAGAACGGCGAGCTGGACGAGACGAACGGCGTGCTGCGCGACGACGTGGAGTCGCTGGCCGAGGCCGACGACGGCAGCACCCAGGCCCAGGACGACAAGCTCGCGGGACTGGAGAAGAACGCCGGGACCCAGAAGGTCAAGGGCAAGGCCATCACGGTCACCCTCAACGACGCCCCGCCGAACGCCACCGCCAAGCTCCCCGGCTACCCGGAGCCGCAGCCCGACTACCTGGTCATCCACCAGCAGGACCTCCAGGCCGTGGTGAACGCGCTCTGGCAGGGCGGTGCCCAGGGCATCAAGGTCATGGACCAGCGGCTGATCTCCACCAGCGCCGTGCGCTGTGTCGGCAACACCCTGATCCTCCAGGGCCGGGTCTACTCACCGCCGTACAAGATCCAGGCGGTCGGCGACCCGGAGAAGCTTCAGCAGGCGCTCGCCGAAGCCCCGGCGATCCAGAACTACATGGTCTACGTGAACGTCTACGGCCTCGGCTGGAAAGTCACCGAGGACGGGGCGGTGACTCTGCCCGGCTACTCGGGCACAGTGGATCTGCACTACGCCAAGCCTGTGGAGTAGTGGAGCAGCGGCCGCCGGGGGGCGCCTGTGTCGGTGCGGGTGATCGTCAGGACGTTCAGCGAGCTGTGCGTCACCGCCGGCACCGTCATCGTCCTCTTCGTCGTCTACGTGCTGTTCTGGACCGGCGTGCAGGCCGACCGCGTCATGGGCGACCAGATCGACGACCTCCACGACCAGTGGGCACAGGGGACCGTGAGTCCCACGCCCGGCGCGACCGCCACCGCGCGGCCGGCGCCGTACCGCAGCGGCAGGCCCTTCGCGGTGATGTACATCCCGCGTCTTGGTTTCACGTGGAACAAGCCGGTGCTCGAGGGCACGGCGACCGGCACCCTGAAGAAGGGGCTGGGGCACTACGCGGGCAGCGCGCGGCTCGGGCAGACCGGGAACTTCTCCGTCGCGGGTCACCGCCGTACCTATGGGGACCCCTTCAAGGACTTTCCCGAGCTCAGGCGGGGGGACGCGGTGGTTCTGACGGACGGGACGACCTGGTTCACCTATCGGGTCGACAAAGGGCCTTACAAAACCGTGCCCTCGGACGTCGAGGTGATCGACGCTGTGCCACGTAAGTCGGGGTACACGCGTCCGGGCCGGTACCTGACGTTGACCACGTGCGATCCGGAATGGGGGCACAGTCACCGGCTGATCGTCTGGGCGCACCTGGACTCCACACAGCCCGTGGAGGCAGGCGAACCGAAGGCCCTGCGCCGCTAGTCTGGTGGCGTACGGCGTGAGTCAGGTGCCGTGATGCGACGGAAGGGACGGCATGTACGGCTGGATCTGGCGGCATCTGCCGGGAAACGCGTGGGCCAAGGCGCTGATCTCGATCATGCTGGTCGTGGCCGTGGTGTACGCGCTGTTCCAGTACGTCTTCCCGTGGGCCGAACCGCTGCTTCCCTTCAACGATGTGACGGTGGACAACCAGTGAGCGCGCGCATTCTCGTCGTCGACAACTACGACAGTTTCGTCTTCAACCTGGTCCAGTACCTGTACCAGCTGGGCGCCGAGTGCGAGGTCCTGCGCAACGACGAGGTCTCCACGGCCCATGCCCAGGACGGTTTCGACGGTGTGCTGCTGTCCCCCGGGCCGGGTACGCCCGAGGAGGCCGGCGTCTGCATCGAGATGGTCCGGCACTGCGCGGCCACCGGTGTCCCCGTCTTCGGCGTCTGCCTGGGCATGCAGTCGATGCAGGTGGCGTACGGCGGTGTCGTGGACCGGGCGCCGGAGCTGCTGCACGGCAAGACCTCGCCGGTGGAGCACGAGGGCAGGGGCGTGTTCGCCGGCCTGCCGACCCCGTTCACCGCGACCCGCTACCACTCGCTGGCCGCCGAGCCGGCGACGGTCCCGGCCGAGCTCGAGGTCACCGCCCGTACCCACGACGGGATCATCATGGGCCTGCGCCACCGTGAACTGCCCGTCGAGGGCGTCCAGTTCCACCCCGAGTCGGTGCTGACCGAGCACGGGCACCGGATGCTGGCCAACTGGCTGGTGGAGTGCGGCGACCAGGGCGCGGTGGCGAGGTCGGCGGGGCTCGCCCCGGTGGTGGGCAGGGCCACGGCGTGACCGCGCTGCGCCCCGAGCGCGAGGACTCGTACGGCACCGCGCCGTACGAGTCGTTCGGCGGTGATGCCTACGGAGCCGGTCCCTACGCCGGGGAGCCGTACCAGCCGCCGATCGACGACGAGACGGTGGCGCTGCGGATACCGCCTGCGTCCATGTTCGGCGGCGGCCCCGTATCCGCTTCTGGCGCCTCGACGGCCTCTCCCGCCCCTGGAACCCCGGCGGGCGGTCGAGCGGCCCGCAGAAAGGCCGCCAAGGGCCGTCATGGCCGTCATGGGGGCCCGGGCGCCGTGTCCGAGTCCTACAACGGGGCGGACGCGCCGCCGCAGGACGAGCGGCCGCTGTCACGCGTCGAGGCGCGCCGCCGGCAGCGGTCCCGTAAGCCGAGCGCCGCCGTGGTCGTCAGCCGGGCGGTCGGCGAGGTGTTCATCACCACGGGCGTGCTGATGCTGCTCTTCGTCACCTACCAGCTGTGGTGGACGAACGTGCGGGCGCACGCGCAGGCGGACAAGGAGGCGAGCAGCCTCCAGAACGACTGGGCGAGCGGCAAGGGCGCCCCCGGTGTCTTCTCCCCGGGGCAGGGTTTCGCCCTCCTGCACATTCCCAAGCTGGACGTGGTCGTGCCGATCGCCGAGGGCATCAGCAACAAGAAGGTGCTCGACAAGGGCATGGTCGGGCACTACGGCGAGAGCCCGCTGGCGACGGCGATGCCCGACGCGAAGACCGGCAACTTCGGGCTCGCGGGCCACCGCAACACGCACGGCGAGCCGTTCCGGTACATCAACAGGCTTCAGGCGGGCGACGACATCGTCGTCGAGACGCAGGACGAGTACTTCGTCTACAAGATGACGTCCTCGCTGCCGGTGACCGCGCCCAGCAACACGAGCGTCCTCGACCCGGTGCCGCCGGAGTCCGGATTCACCGGACCGGGCCGGTACATCACCCTCACCACCTGCACCCCGGAGTTCACCAGCAAGTACCGCCTGATCGTCTGGGGCAAGATGGTCGAGGAACGGCCGCGCAGCAAGGGAAAGCCGGATGCGCTCGTCGAGTAGGCGTGCAGTCGAGTAGGGGCAGATGAACGTGGCAGCGACCACCGGCGACACCGAGCACGAAGAGCACGCGCGCGTGGACGCGTCCGATCCCGCGCCACGGCGCCGCGGGGGTGGCCGGATCGCGTTGGCCGTCAGCGTCTTCGGCGAACTCCTCATCACGGCGGGCCTGGTGCTCGGCCTGTTCGTCGTCTACTCCCTGTGGTGGACGAACATCGTGGCCGACCGGCACGCGAACCGGCAGGGCGACAAGGTGCGCGACAACTGGGCCCAGCAGGACAGCGGTCCCGGGGCGCTCGACACCAAGGACGGCATCGGCTTCCTGCATGTGCCCGCGATGGGGAACGGCGAGGTGCTGGTCGAGAGGGGAACCTCCTCGAAGATCCTCAACGACGGCGTCGCCGGCTACTACACCGACCCGTTCAAGGCCGTTCTCCCGACGAGCGGCAAGGAGGGCAACTTCACGCTCGCCGCCCACCGCGACGGCCACGGCGCGAAGTTCCACAACATCGACAAGCTGGAGAAGGGCGACCCGATCGTCTTCGAGACGAAGGAGGACTGGTACGTCTACAAGGTGTACGCGGTCCTCCCCGAGACCTCGAAGTACAACGTCGAGGTTCTCGGCCAGATCCCCAAGGAGTCCGGCAGGAAGAAGGCCGGCCACTACATCACCCTGACGACCTGCACGCCGGTGTACACGAGCCGGTACCGGTACGTGGTGTGGGGGGAGTTGGAGCGTGTGGAGAAGGTGGACGCGGACCGGACGCCGCCGAAGGAACTGGGCTGAAGTGACAGAGCCCTTCTTCAAGGGCTTTGTCACCTAGCATGACGATGGCCCGAAGCCGCAACTTGCCTTTGCGACTTCGGGCCTTCTGTCTGGCGCCTGGTTACTCGAGAACCGCCAGGGCCGCCCCGGCGCTCCACTCCTCCAGCAGCCCCCGGTGCACGGCGGTGATGCCGGTCTCGGCGGCGATGTTGAGGGCATCACGCGTAAAGGGGCAGGTTGCCACGAACAGTGCCACCTCGGAGTCGTGCAGGACCTTGGCTGCCCCGAGGAACTTCTGGAGCTCGGGGCTGGTGATGGAGATGTGGGGTGCGAACCTCTTGCATTGGACGACGAGGCGTCGCCCGTGGGCCGTGAGGGCGGTGATGTCGACTCCGCGGTCCCTTCCGCCGCCTTGCACGACGACATCGGTGCAGCCGTCGCGGCGCAGCAGTGTGGCGATGTGCTCCTCGAACTCACGCCCGTTCATGGCGTCCATGGAAGCCATGACCCCGGCGAGCGGCCGATCGCCGCGTGGGGCTTCCAGCCGCTGCAGCCGGGCGTGGTGCTGCCGGAGCCGCTTTTCGACCTGCTGGACGCCTGCTCGGAGGGCGATCAGCTCCCGCTGATGCTCGCCTGATGTTTCGATCAGGGCGTTGAACATGGGTACGACGGTCTTGCCGAGGATGTGGGTGATGCGCTGGTCGATGCGGTCGTCGAGGGACACGGAGTGCGAGGGGACGGGGTTGTCCACGGGCTGCGTGCGCGCCCGGTATTCCATGTCGAGAAGGTATGTGCGCACCTGACGGGCGACTTCACTGTCGCGGAGGAGCATCGCGACGTTGAGGACCGCGCGACGGGAGTAGAGAGTGAGGCTGGACCGAGGCTGTGGATAACCCCCCGGATAGCGTGACAGGACGTCACGCTTAATTCTGCCAGGTCAGGGCCCTGCAGCGTTAGCATTCCGTTGTCCGACAGCTCGTCGTGGTGCCGTGCTTTGAGCTGGCGGATGGCCTCGGCGGTGACGCCGAAGTACGCCGCCATCATCGCCGTGGTCACATGCATCCCGTCCGGCAGCAGCGACAGTGCCTTCACCCTGTCGAGTACGTCCGTGCGGTCGAGCGCGCTGTCGCGCAGGCTCTTGGATTCCAGCAGTGCCGATTCGTTGATCACGTCTGCCGCTCTGTTCGTGGTCGGGCCGTGTGGCCAGGGCAGAGCTGTGACATGACACCCCACCCCAATCGATCAACGAGTCAGCCGATATGAAGACACGATCGTTTTCTGGGCGTGGGCCGCGGTCGACTGAAGCAAAAGCGTGGACCGTGCGGGATGCATCCGGGGTTCACGTCGATCACTGTGCACTTGGCTGTCGGCCCTCGCACCGCGACGGCCACGGCGCGAAGTTCCGCGACATCGACAAGCTGGAGAAGGGCGACCCGATCGTCTTCGAGACGAAGGAGGACTGGTACGTCTACAAGGTGTACGCGGTCATCCCCGAGACCTCGAAGTACAACGTCGAGGTTCTCGGCCAGATCCCCAAGGAGTCCGGCAGGAAGAAGGCCGGCCACTACATCACCCTGACGACC
>NZ_JBHWUW010000097.1:0-16195 GCF_042737245.1 Streptomyces sp. NPDC060002 | reverse complement strand
GGGCGGAGGGGCCGGCAGCGGGGCCGGGCAGAGGGCTCTGCCCGGCCCCCACCGCGTCGGCTACAGCGCGCGCTCCAGCTGGTCCGCCACCAGCTTCACGAACCGTCCGGGCTCCTTCGGCCGCCCGCCCTCGGCGAGGACCGCCAGCCCGTGCAGCAGTTCGGCGGTCTCGGCGAGCCCCGCACGGTCCTCCCGCTCCTTGTAGGCCTGGTTCAGACCCTTCACGAGCGCGTGATCGGGGTTCAGTTCGAGGATCCGCAGGGCGCGCGGCACCTCCTGCCCCATCGCGCGGTACATGTTCTCCAGCGCCGGGGTGAGATCGTGCGCGTCGGAGACGATGCAGGCCGGGGACACGGTGAGGCGGGACGACAGCCGCACCTCCTTGACGTCCTCCCCCAGCTGCTCCTTCATCCAGTCGAGCAGACCGGCGTACTCCTCGCTCTGCTTCTCGCGCTCGCCGTCGGCCTTCTCGTCGTCCTCCCCGCCGAGGTCGACCTCGCCCTTGGCGACGGACCGCAGCGGCTTGCCCTCGAACTCGCCCACCGCGTCGACCCACACCTCGTCGACCGGATCGGTGAGCAGCAGGACCTCGATGCCCTTCGCCCGGAACGCCTCCATGTGCGGGGAGTTCTCGATGCTCTGCCGGGACTCGCCCGTCAGGTAGTAGACGGCGTCCTGTCCGTCCTTCATCCGCTCCACGTAACTCTTCAGCGTGGTCGGCTCGTCCGCGCTGTGCGTGGTCGCGAACGAGGAGACGGCGAGGAGGGTGTCGCGGTTGTCGGAGTCGGTCAGCAGTCCTTCCTTCAGGACGGCGCCGAACTCCCGCCAGAAGGTGGCGTAGCGGTCGGGGGCCGCGGTCATCATGTCCTTGACCGTGGAGACGACCTTCTTGGTGAGCCGGCGCTGCATCATCCGGATGTGCCGGTCCTGCTGGAGGATCTCGCGGGAGACGTTCAGCGAGAGGTCCGCCGCGTCGACCACGCCCTTGACGAAGCGCAGGTAGGGCGGCAGCAGCGCCTCGCAGTCGTCCATGATGAAGACGCGCTTCACGTACAGCTGCACACCGCGCTGGTAGTTCTGGTTGTACAGGTCGTGCGGGGCGTGCGAGGGGACGAACAGCAGCGCCTGGTACTCGAAGGTGCCCTCCGCCTGGAGCCGTACGGTTTCCAGCGGTTCGCGCCAGTCGTGGCTGATGTGCTTGTACAGCTCGTGGTACTCGTCGTCGGACACCTCGTCGCGCGAGCGCGCCCACAGGGCCTTCATCGAGTTCAGCGTCTCGGGTTCGGGCGCGGTGTCGGCGGTTCCCTCGGCGTCCGTGGTGTCGGCGGTGGCGCCGTCGACCGCCTTCGGGACCAGCCTGATGGGCCAGGTGATGAAGTCCGAGTACCGCTTGACGATCTCCTTGATCGTCCGGTCCGCGGTGTAGTCGTGCAGCTGGTCGTCGGCGTCGGCCGGCTTCAGGTGCAGCGTGACCGTGGTGCCCTGCGGCGCGTCGTCCACCCTCGCCAGCGTGTAGGTGCCCTCACCGCGCGACGACCAGCGGGTGCCGTGGCTCTCGCCGGCCCGCCGGGTCAGCAGCGTCATCTCGTCGGCCACCATGAAGCCGGAGTAGAAGCCGACGCCGAACTGCCCGATGAGCCCCTCGGCCCCGGCCTCCTCCTGGGCCTCGCGCAGCTCCTGCGCGAACTTCGCCGTGCCCGAGTTGGCGATGGTGCCGATGAGCCGGCCGACCTCGTCGTACGACATCCCGATGCCGTTGTCCCGAACGGTCAGGGTGCGGGAGGCCGCGTCGATCTCGATCTCGATGTGCGGGTCGCGGACGTCGGCGTCGAGCGTGTCGTCCCGCAGCGCGGCGAGACGTAGCTTGTCCAGCGCGTCGGAGGCGTTGGAGACGAGTTCGCGGAGAAAGACGTCCTTGTTCGAGTAGACCGAATGGATCATCAGCTGCAACAGCTGACGGGCCTCTACCTGGAACTCAAACGTTTCGGTCGACATGATGGGCGTGTACCTCACAGGTTCCGGAGTCTCCTGGACTGGCGAGAGCCACTGTAAAACACCAAGTCATCCTGCGACGCTCGCTGTTCGTGATCGTCCGGATGCGGGCGCCCCGGGGGGCGACGGGGCGAGGGATCAGCGCGGGAGATCAGCGCCAGAGATCAGCGTGGGAGATCAGCGCCAGAGATCAGCGTGGGAGATCAGCGCCAGAGACGCGGTCGGGCGCGGTGGCGGTCGCCAAGGAGAGGCGGCTGCTGCCGTGACGACGCGGTACGCGGTCACCCGGTGCCCTCACCTGGCCGGCGCCACCGGCCGCACAACACCGGGCCCCCCTCGTCTCTCACTTCCGCCTGGACCCGGACGGCAACGGCTGGGTGCTCCAGGAGATCACCACGCGCCTGCCGGGCCGGTGACGAAGCCCCCACTGCGGCCTTGTTCAGCTCAGGACAACCACTTAGCCTGATTTTGTGCCGCGAATAAACAAAATCCGAACTCGCGACGCGATGCCGGGTCACGGCGATGACCTCACCCGGCTCCGTATCGCCCTGACCACGTTCTTCGCCCTCGACGGCTTCGTCTTCGCCGGATGGGTCGTCCGGATCCCCGCCATCAAGGAACAGACCGGCGCCTCCCCCAGCACCCTCGGCCTCGCGCTCCTCGGCGTCTCCGCGGGCGCGGTGATCACCATGATGTTCACCGGCCGCCTGTGCAGCCGCTACGGCAGCCACCCGGTCACCGTGGTCTGCGCGGTCCTGCTCTCCCTCGGCGTCACGCTTCCCCCGCTCACCCACTCCGCCGCCGCGCTCGGCGCCGTCCTGCTGCTGTTCGGCGCGGCGTACGGCAGCATCAACGTCGCCTTCAACAGCGCCGCCGTCGATCTCGTCGCGGCACTGCGCAGGCCGGTCATGCCCACCTTCCACGCGGCCTTCAGCCTGGGCGGCATGATCGGCGCCGGTCTCGGCGGCCTGGTCGCGGGGTCCCTGTCCCCCACGCACCATCTGCTGGGCCTCGGGATCATCGGCCTGCTCGTCACCGCGCTGACGGCGCCCACGCTGCTGCGGCAGGAGCCGCCGCGTCCGCCCGAGCGCGCCGCCGCCGGGCCCGAGCACCTCGCCGCCGGGTCCGCGGATGCCACCGCCTGGCCCCAGGATCCGCCGCCCGCGAAGGCGGCCCCGCACCGGCCGGCGCCCCGTACCCGTCGCCTCGTCGCCGTCTTCGGTCTGATCGCCCTGTGCACCGCCTACGGCGAAGGAGCCCTCGCCGACTGGGGTGCACTGCATCTGCGCCAGGACCTGGGTTCCTCCGCCGGGGTCGCCGCGGCCGGGTACTCGTGTTTCGCGCTCGCCATGACCATCGGCCGGCTCACCGGCACCACCCTCCTCGAACGGCTCGGCCGCACCCGTACGGTGGTGATGGGCGGCGGCGTCGCGGCGGCGGGGATGCTGCTCGGCGCCCTCGCCCCGGCCCTGTGGGCGGCGCTCCTCGGCTACTCGATCGCGGGGCTCGGACTGGCCAACCTCTTCCCGGTGGCCGTCGAGCGCGCGGGCGCCCTGGCCGGCCCGAACGGCGTCGCCACGGCCTCGACGCTCGGTTACGGCGGCATGCTTCTGGGCCCGCCGGCCATCGGCTTCATGGCCGACTGGTTCTCCCTGCCCGCCGCCCTCACCAGCGTGGCCGGGGTGGCCGGGGTGGCCGCGGCGATCGGCTTCGCCACCCGCCGGGCGACGGCCGGCTGAAGACCGCCACCCCTCCCCTCGACCGCACTCCATCCGGCACACTCCCCCCATGGAGACTGCCGAGTTCATCCGCGTCCTGGACCAGGAGGGCCGGTCGCTGGCCTCCGCGGCGGCGGAAGCGGGCCCCGACGCGAAGGTGCCGACCTGCCCGGACTGGCAGGTCAGGGACCTGCTGCGGCACGCGGGAGCGGTACACCGCTGGGCGACGTCGTTCGTGGCCGAGGGCGACCCTTCGTTCCGCCCCTTCGACGAACCGCCGGAACTCGACGGCGACGCGCTGCTGGAGTGGTTCCGCGAGGGCCACCTGCGGCTCGTCGGCACCCTGTCCTGCGCCCCGCCCGACCTGCGGTGCTGGCACTTCCTGCCCGCGCCGTCGGCGCTCGCGTTCTGGGCGAGGCGGCAGGCGCACGAGACGGCCGTGCACCGCGTGGACGCGGAGTCGGCCCGTGGGCGTGCGCCCGAGGAGATCGCCCGGGACATCGCCGTCGGCTTCGCGGCGGACGGCATCGACGAGCTGCTGCGTGGGTTCCACGGGCGCGAGAAGAGCCGGGTGCGGACGGACGGGCCCCGGGTCCTGCGGGTGCGGGCGACGGACACGGCCGACGCCGTGTGGACCGTACGTCTGTCCTCGGAGCCGCCCGTGACCGAGCGGAACGGCGAAGGGGACGCCGACTGCGAGGTGTCCGGTCCCGCGGCGCTGCTCTACCTGTCGTTGTGGAACCGGCTGCCGCTCCCGGCCGTGACCGGGGACGCCGCACTGGCGACGCTGTGGCGGGAGAAGTCCGCCGTCAACTGACAGGCCGCCGTGGTCAGTTTGCCAGCATCCGGGTCAACACCGCGCGCTGCACCGGCCGTACGTCGCCGTGCAGCGCGCGCCCCTTCCCGGTGAGCGCGACCCGGACGCCTCGGCGGTCCTCCGCGCACATGCCGCGCTCGACCAGACCGTCCTTCTCCAGACGGGCGACGAGCCGTGACAGCGCGCTCTGACTGAGATGGACGCGCTCGGCGATCTCCTGGACGCGATAGCTGCACGAGCCGTCCGGCGCCGCCGACTCCGCGAGGACGTCGAGCACCTCGAAGTCGCTCCCGCACAGGCCGTGTTGGTGCAGCGCCCGGTCGAGTTCGCACTGGGTCCGCGCATGGAGCGCCAGCATGTCCCGCCACTGCTCCACGAGCGCCTGCTCGACCTCGGTCTCGGCCTCGCCCTTCTTCGCCGCCATGGGGCGCACCGTAGCAGAGAAGACCAATCATTGCATCGGAATTAAATGCACTTGCATTCGATGCATGCGCATGTAAAGTCTGCGTCATGACCTCTCCGCTCCCCTCCCCCGCGTCCCCTCTCACCGAGGGCCGCTGGACCTCGCGGCTGTGGGGCACCCTGCTGGTGCTGTGCGCCGCGATGTTCCTGGACGCGCTGGACGTGTCGATGGTCGGCGTCGCCCTGCCGTCCATCGGCACCGACCTCGGCCTCACCACCTCGACCCTGCAATGGATCGTCAGCGGCTACATCCTGGGTTACGGCGGGCTGCTCCTGCTCGGCGGTCGCGCGGCCGACCTGCTCGGCCGCCGCCGGGTCTTCCTGATCGCCCTCGGCGTCTTCGCGCTCGCCTCGCTGCTCGGCGGGCTGGTCGACTCGGGTCCGCTGCTGATCGCGAGCCGGTTCATCAAGGGCCTGAGCGCCGCCTTCACGGCCCCGGCCGGCCTGTCCATCATCACCACGACGTTTCCGGAGGGCCCGCTGCGCAACCGGGCGCTCTCCATCTACACCACCTGCGCCGCCACCGGCTTCTCGATGGGTCTGGTCCTCTCCGGCCTGCTCACCGAGGCGAGTTGGCGTCTCACCATGCTGCTGCCCGCACCGATCGCCCTGATCGCGCTGGTGGCCGGCCTGAAGCTGCTGCCGCGCAGCGAACGCGAGAAGGACCACAACGGATACGACGTGCCCGGCGCAGTCCTCGGCACCGCGTCGATGCTGCTGCTGGTCTTCACCGTGGTCCAGGCGCCGGAGTCCGGCTGGACCTCCGCACGCACGCTGCTGTCGTTCCTCGCCGTCGCCGTCCTGCTGACCGCCTTCGTGCGCGTCGAGCGCCGCTCGGCCGGCCCGCTGATCCGGCTCGGCGTCCTGCGCTCCGGCAGCCAGATCCGTGCCCAGCTCGGCGCGATGGCCTTCTTCGGCTCGTACGTCGGGTTCCAGTTCCTGGCCACCCTCTACATGCAGACGCTGCTCGGCTGGTCGGCGCTGCACACGGCGCTCGCCTTCCTGCCGGCCGGCGCGCTGGTCGCGGTGTCCTCGACCAAAATGGGCTCGATCGTCGACCGGTTCGGCACTCCGCGGCTGATCGCGGCGGGCTTCGCCTTCATGGTCACCGGATACGCGCTGTTCCTGCGCGTCGATCTCGACCCGGGGTACGCGGCGGTGATCCTGCCCACCATGCTGCTGATCGGCGCGGCCTGCGCGCTGGTCTTCCCTTCGCTCAACATCCAGGCCACCAACGGCGTGGCGGACCATGAGCAGGGCATGGTCTCGGGGCTGCTCAACACCTCGGTGCAGGTGGGCGGCGCGATCTTCCTCGCGGTGGTGACGGCGGTGGTGACCGCGGGCGCCCCGGCCGACCCCACCCCGCAGGCCGTCCTCGACAGCTACCGGCCCGGGCTGGCGGTGGTGACGGTCATCGCCGCCGCGGGCCTGCTCATCACCCTCCCCGGACTGCGCACCCGGCGGGCCCGGAACCCGGTCGTGATCGCCAGGTCCACCGTGCCGCAGGCGGACGCGGAGCCCGTGGGGGCCCGCGACTAGACCTGTGCGGACAGACAGGTCCTCAGGGCCTGTTCGGACAGCCAGGTGCTGAGCGGGAAGCCGCCTCCAGGAGTGCGCCCGGCGGGGCCGATTGCCTCGCCGGGCGTACACCTGTGAGACTCGCCGTATGAGCGGGTACGGGGGCCGGCGCACGCAGGCCGAGCGGGACGTGATCACCGTCGAGATCGGATACGCGCTGTTCAGTGCGGTGTTCGCGGCGGCGGTACTCTTCGGGGCGGTCGCCGGTCCGGCGCTGCTGTTCGAACTGCCGTACCTGGCAGAGAAGTTGCTGCTGCGGGCGGGCCTGGCGCTCGCTCCCGTGGTGTTCTTGGTCCGGGTGGCCTCCGTGCTCGTCCGCCTCCGTACGGGCGCTCAGCCCAGCCAGCCCGGCCGGACCAGCCCCGACTCGTAGGCCAGGACGACCAGTTGGGCCCGGTCCCGGGCTCCCAGTTTCACCATCGTGCGACTCACGTGCGTCTTGGCGGTGAGCGGGCTGACCACCAGCCTGCGGGCGATCTCCTCGTTGGACAGGCCGATCCCGACCAGCGCCATCACCTCCCGCTCCCGCTCGGTGAGCCGGCTCAGCGCGCCGACCGCCGCGGGTTCCTTGGAGCGGGCGGCGAACTCGGCGATGAGGCGGCGGGTGACTCCCGGCGAGAGCAGCGCGTCGCCGGCGACCACCGCCCGTACGGCACGCAGGAGTTCCTCCGGTTCGGTGTCCTTGACCAGGAAGCCGGAAGCACCCGAGCGGATCGCCTCGAAGACGTACTCGTCGAGTTCGAAGGTGGTGAGCATGATGACCTTGACGTGGGAGAGCGCCTCGTCGTCGGTGACCCTTCGGGTGGCGGCCAGTCCGTCGAGGCGGGGCATCCGGATGTCCATCAGCACGACGTCGGGCCGCAGTTCACGCACCGCGCGCACCGCTTCCTCCCCGTCGGCGGCCTCGGCCGCCACCTCGATGTCCGGCTGCGCGTCCAGCAGGGCACGGAAGCCCGCCCGGACCAACGACTGGTCGTCGGCGAGCAGCACGCGGATCACCGTGCTTCGCTCGTCCACCGGTCCTGCCCCGTCCACCCGTCCTCCCTCCTCCACCGGTCCTGCCCCTGCCCCGCTCATTGGTGCTCCCCGGCCCTCGTGGGCAGCACGGCGAGCACCCGGAAGCCGCCGTCGGGCCGCGGTCCCGCCTCGATCGTGCCACCGAGGGCCGCGGCCCGCTCCCGCATCCCGGCGAGACCGTTGCCGCCGCCGCCCGCGTCGGCGCCGGTCGCCGGACCGTCGTCGTCGACAAGCAGCCGTAGCGTCCCGCCGCCCTGGTCGAGCCGCACGCGCGCGTGGCGCGAGCCCGAGTGGCGTACGACGTTGGTGAGGGCCTCCTGGACGATGCGGAAGGCGGCGAGGTCCGTGTGCGGCGCCAACCGGGTCGGCCGGCCTGCGACATCGACCGTGAGACCCGCTCGCGCCGCCTGCTCCACCAGTTCGGGCAGCCGGTCCAGTCCGGGTGCGGGGGCGCGCGGCGCGTCCCCCGGCGTGCGAAGGCTGCCGAGCATTTGGCGCACCTCGCCCAGCGCCTCCTTGCTGGCGGACTTGATCGTGGTGAGCGCGGTGCGCGCCTGCTCCGGGTCGGAGTCGAGGAGCGCGAGACCCACGCCCGACTGCACGTTGATCACGGAGAGGCTGTGCGCGAGGACGTCGTGCAGTTCGCGGGCGATCCGCAGCCGCTCCTCGTCGGCGCGCCGCCGGGTGGCCTGGGCACGCTCGGCCCGCTCACGGGCCCACTGCTCGCGCCGGATCCGGGCCAGCTCCGCGATCGCCACGATCGCCACGGCCCATCCCGCGACGACGATCTCCTGCCCGAAGGAGGCCAGGTCGTCGCCGGCGGGCGGCAGCCACCGGTACAGCCAGTGCGCGACCAGCAGGTGGACGGCCCACAGCAGGCCCAGGGCGGTCCAGGCGGCCCGCCGGTGGCCGGCGACGACGGCGGTGAAGCAGGCCACGGCCACGGTCAGGAAGACCGGTCCGTACGGGTAGCCGGCGCCCAGGTAGAGCGCGGCGGCGGACGCCGTGCCGAACACGACGGCCACCGGGTGTCGCTGCCGCCACAGCAGCAGCCCGGAGGCGAGCACCAGCAGCACGCGCGCGAAGGCGTCGAGCGGTGCCCGCTCACCCTCCTGCGCATGGGCCGCGAAGTTCGAGCCGACGAGGACGAAGGCGGTGAGCAGCACGGTGGACGGCCAGGGCCATCGCTGCCATCGCGCGACCCGCGACTCCGGGTCCGCCCCGCCCTCCCGGTCCTCTCCGCCCTCCCGGCGGCGCAGCCAGGGCGGCGGCCGGTGCGACCACGACCGGCCGGGGCCGCCGCGCCCGTGCGTCCGCTCTTCTTCCATGTCCGCCACGCTAGACGCCGCCGACCGCGCCGGACGTCCGCCGGGCGAGGTGATCAGCCGTACTCCCCTGGAAGTACGCGCCGCCTCTGGGGACGGTCGGTGGCCTCCGTCGACGGCCTTCACCGGCCTTCATCGCCGGCCGCGTGGTCGCCCGGTGGTGGCCGCGTGGCGGGCCCAGGTGTACTGCCCAGGGACGTTGGGTCAACCTGGTGATGGGTGGTTTGCCTCCGGTTGCGGTGTGGGGGCGGTGGGCTACCGGGGCTTCGACCACGCCGAGCGACTCCGACGGCCGGCCCGGTGCCGCCTCCGACCGGAGGTCCCCATGCCTGAGCGGCGTGCCCTAGCGGAGCCCCACCTCACGGGCGAGGCGCGTGACGGCGTACCGGAAGAACGGCTCGCGCTCCTCCACGACGCGGTTGAACTGCCCGAACAGCTCGAACCCGACCAGCCCGTACAACTGGGCCCACGCCGCCACGAGTGCCGCGACCGCCCCCGGCGGGAGGTCGGGGGCCAGGTCGGCCGCCAGCCGGACCGCCTCGGGGACCAGTTCGTCCGTCAGGAGCGGCACCTCCAGCGCGTGGCTCTCGTGCGCGTCCCGCACGATGCCGATGAGGAGCAGACCGACGCGGGCGGCCGCCGGGACGGTCGTCCGGGGCGCGCTGTAGCCGGGCACCGGTGAGCCGTGGATCAGCGCGTACTCCTGCGGATGCGCCAGCGCCCAGCCGCGCACCGCCTCGCCGACCACGACCCAGCGCTCGACGGGAGTGGCGTCGCCGGCGGCGTCGGCGACGGTCGCGTGCGCGGCTTCCGCGGCCTCGCCGAGGGAGTCGTAGGCGTCGATGATGAGTGCGGTGAGCAGGTCGTCGCGGCTCGGGAAGTAGCGGTACACGGCGGAGGAGACCATGCCGAGCTCACGGGCCACGGCTCGCAGCGAGAGCTTGGCCGCGCCCTCGGACGCGAGCTGTCTGCCGGCCTCCTCCTTGATGGCGGCGGTGACTTCGATCCTGGCGCGGGCGCGGGCCCCTCGAACGGTGCTGCTCATGCGTGCCAGTGTGCCACGAAATCAGAGCACCGCACCCAATAGGGATCAGTGCACAAAATAGAGAGCACCGCTCTTGCTCTGGAGCACCGACCTACGGCAGACTCGACTCGAGCGAGAGCAGTGCTCACACTTTCCCTTCAGGAGGCAGCAGCCATGTCCACCCACGTGCAGAAGCCCGGCTGGTTCACCGTCAATGTCCTCAACCGCGCCGTGGCCTGGCTGACCCGCCGGGGTCTGAGCGTGTGGGGGTCCCGGGTCCTGGCGGTCCGCGGCCGCAAGAGCGGCGAGTGGCGGACGACCCCTGTCAACCTGCTGACCGTGGACGGGCAGCAGTACCTGATCGCACCGCGCGGCCACGTCCAGTGGACGCACAACATGCGGGCGGTGGGCGGCGGTGAGCTGCGCCTCGGCAAGAACGTGGAGGAGTTCACGGCGGTCGAGGTCGCCGACGACGACAAGACGCCGTTGCTGCGCGCCTACCTCAAGCGCTGGAAGGCCGAGGTCGGCGTCTTCTTCAACGGGGTGGGTCCCGACTCTCCCGACACCGAGATGCGGCGTATCGCCCCTGACCACCCGGTGTTCCGGATCACCGTCACTAACCGACGGTGATCCGCGCCCTTCGGGTCAGGAGCCGCTCTCCTCGGCCACCTGACCGGCCGTCGCCGCCTGCCGCCGGTCCACCGCGGTCAGCGCCCGCTGGGCCATCGGATGCGAGCGGATGAGCCCGCCCAGGGTCGTCCGGCCGCGGGTGATGTCGGTGAACGACAGCCAGGCCGGGCGGAAACCGGTGAGGGCGGCGTGGAAGAGCCCGGGACGGCGCTCGAAGAGGGTGAGCAGCCGCTTGCCGACGCTCATCTCCACCCCGAGGCCGGCCTTGATCGCGAAGGCGTAGTTCAGCGCCTGCCGGCGGGCGTCCACCGCGTCGTGCGCCTCGGCGACACGGACCGCCCACTCTCCGGCGAGCCGGCCCGAGCGCAGCGCGAAGGAGATGCCCTCGCGGGTCCACGGCTCCAGCAGCCCCGCCGCGTCGCCGCAGACGAGCACCCGCCCGCGTGAGAGCGGGGAGTCGTCGGCCCGGCAGCGGGTCAGGTGGCCGGAGGAGATGCTCGGCTCGAACCCGGCGAGGCCGAGCCGTCCGATGAAGTCCTCCAGATAGCGCTTGGTCGCCGCGCCCTCGCCGCGCGCCGAGATGACACCGACCGTCAGCGTGTCCCCCTTGGGGAACACCCAGCCGTAGCTGCCGGGCATCGGACCCCAGTCGATGAGGACACGGCCCTTCCAGTCCTCGGCGACCGTCTCCGGCACCGGGATCTCCGCCTCAAGGCCGAGATCCACCTGGTCGAGCTTCACCCCGACGTGGGCCCCTATACGGCTCGCGCTGCCGTCCGCGCCGACCACCACGCGCGCCAGCAGTGTCTCGCCGCCCTGGAGGACGACCGCGACGGTGCGCCGGTCCGGCACCGCCGAGCCGTGCTGCTCGACCCGCTGCACGGTGACGCCCGTGCGCAGCTCGGCACCCGCCTTCTGGGCGTGCTCGACGAGCTGGTGGTCGAACTCGGGCCGGTTGATCAGCCCGAACAGCATCTGCCGGGAACGGCGGGTGCGGGTGAAGCGCCCGTTGTTCGAGAAGGTCACCGCGTGCACCCGGTCCCGGAAGGGCAGCTCGAAGCCGGGTGGCAGTGCGTCGCGGGAGGGGCCGATGATGCCGCCGCCGCACGTCTTGTAGCGGGGCAGCTCCGCCTTCTCCAGCAACAGCACCCGCCGTCCTGTGACCGCCGCCGCGTAGGCGGCCGAAGCCCCTGCGGGGCCCGCGCCCACCACGACGACGTCCCACACCTGCCGCGCGTCGTCCGCCGAAGAGTTCTCGTCGTCCGCCGGAGAGTTCTCGCTGCTCACGATGGTCTGTTGCTCCTGATCAAGCCGCTTGCCGCACCTGTCCCCCGCATCCTACGGCGGAGATCGCCACGGTCCGCTGCGGGAGGATCGGCGGCGCGCGCGCCCCACATCCCGGCAGGCGCGTACGCTCGCACGGTCACCCGTACGGACCAGTACACACCAGTACAACGTCGCACCCACAAGGAGCGTGCCCATGTCGTCGAATCCGGTCGCCGAGACCGTCGCCTCGCTGCTGCCCAGGGCCCGGGCGGAGCTCAGCGAGCTGGTGGCCTTCAGGTCGGTGGCGGACTTCGACCAGTTCCCCAGGAGCGAGAGCGAGGCCGCCGCGAACTGGATCGCGGACGCGCTGCGCGCCGAGGGTTTCCAGGACGTGGCCCTGCTCGACACCCCGGACGGCACCCAGTCGGTGTACGGCCATCTGCCGGGCCCCGCCGGCGCCAGGACGGTTCTGCTCTACGCCCACTACGACGTGCAGCCGCCGCTGGACGAGGCCGCCTGGACCACCCCGCCCTTCGAGCTGACGGAGCGCGACGGCCGCTGGTACGGCCGCGGCAGCGCCGACTGCAAGGGCGGCGTCATCATGCACCTGCTCGCGCTGCGCGCCCTCAAGGCGAACGGAGGCGTCCCGGTCGGTGTCAAGGTGATCGTGGAGGGTTCCGAGGAGCAGGGCACCGGCGGTCTGGAGCGGTATGCCGAGCAGCACCCCGATCTGCTGGCGGCCGACACCATCGTCATCGGCGACGCGGGCAACTTCCGGGTGGGCCTGCCGACCGTCACCTCCACCCTGCGCGGTATGACCATGCTGCGGGTGCGGATCGACACCCTCGAGGGCAATCTGCACTCCGGCCAGTTCGGCGGGGCGGCGCCGGACGCGCTGGGCGCGCTGATCCGCGTCCTGGACTCGCTGCGCGCCGAGGACGGCTCGACGACCGTCGACGGCCTCACCGACGACGCCCGCTGGGAAGGCATCCAGTACGACGAGGCGCAGTTCCGCCAGGACGCCAAGGTCCTGGACGGCGTCGGCCTGATCGGCTCCGGCACGGTCGCCGACCGCATCTGGGCCCGCCCCGCCGTGACCGTGCTGGGCATCGACTGCCCACCGGTCGTCGGCGCCACCCCGTCCGTGCAGGCGAGCGCCCGCGCGGTGATCAGCCTGCGGGTTCCGCCGGGTGTGGACGCGGTCGAGGCGACAAAGCTGCTCCAGGCCCACGTGGAGGCGCACACGCCGTGGGGCGCGCGCGTGAGCACCGAACAGATCGGCCAGGGCCAGGCGTTCAGCGCCGACACCACCAGCCCGGCGTACGCGGCGATGGCCGACGCGATGTCGATCGCCTACCCGGGCCAGGACATGCAGTACGCCGGGCAGGGCGGTTCCATCCCGCTCTGCAACACCCTGGCCGCCCTCTACCCGCAGGCGGAGATCCTCCTCATCGGCCTGAGCGAGCCGGAGGCGCAGATCCACGCGGTCGACGAGAGCGTGTCCCCCGAGGAGCTGGAGCGGCTGTCGGTGGCGGAGGCCCTGTTCCTGCGCAACCACGCGGCCGGCTGACCCGCTCTGCCATCGGCAGATGGCCTCGCCCCTCGGGCGGGGCAGGCCTCTCTACGGTCGCCGCATGGACGTCATCGAGCTCCTCCCCCGCCTGCACCTGCTGTGCTTCCCGGTCGGCCAGGCCTGTCTCTGGCGCGACGGCGACGAGTTGACCCTCGTCGACGCGGGGCCGGCCGGCTCCGGCGGGACCGTCGCGGAGGTGGTCACGGCCCTCGGGTACCTCCCCGGGGCCGTACGACGGATCGTCCTCACGCACTTCCATGAGGATCACGCGGGCGGGGCGGCCGAGTTCGCGGCGCTCACTCGGTCGGCACGCCCGCCTCGAGATACAGCGCCGCCCCGCGCTCGCGGGCGCGCAGTGCCCAGCGCAGTCGCTCGTAGCGCACCGGCGGCAGGAGATCGGCCGCCTCCTCCTCCGTGACGAAGCGCCAGGCCCGCAGTTCGGGGCCGGGCAGCAGCAGTCCCGCCACGGCGGCGGCGTCGAGCCGGCCGCCGTCGAAGAGAAGGCGCAGTCCACCGTAGGCGGGCGGTGTCGGCCGTTCCCAGTCGACGACCAGCAGCCGGGGTGTGTCGCCCAGCCGGATCCCGGTCTCCTCCTCGACCTCGCGCACGCCCGCGCGCGCTGGCGCCTCGCCGGGCTCCACGACCCCGCCGGGGAACTCCCAGCCGGGCTTGTACGTCGGGTCGACGAGCAGCACCCGGTCCTGCTCGTCGAAGAGGAGGACCCCGGCGGCGACCGTCTCGGCGGTGGGCTCGGGGGTCTGCACGATGTCGCAGGCGGCCACGGCGCCGCTGCCCACGGCCTCGGCTATGCGGGCGGCCGTCTCCTGCGGAGTGAGGACTCCGTTGTCGACGGGATGGGCATCGGCGGTGAGCCAGGAGGCGAGCGCCGCGTGGTACGCCTCGATGTGGTCGTACGACCACTGACGGATCCGTATCTCGCCGTCGGGGAGGTCCGGGGGGATCTCCCGGGCGGCTATTCGCTCGCGCAGGATCGTTTCCCCCGGAGCGAGGAGGACATGCCGGACGGAGATCCGGCGGGCGGCGAGACCGCCGAAGATCTCGTCGCGGTACTCCTGGCGCAGCAGGGTCATGGGGACGACGAGGGTGCCGCCCAGCTCGGCGAGCAGCGCGGCCGCCGTGTCGATCACGAGCCGTCGCCAGATCGGCAGGTCCTGGAAGTCGCCGGCCTCGGCGAGACGTTTGGGCGGCAGCAGGTGCGGAAGTGCTCCGCCGATGACCTCGGGGTCGAAGAGCGTGCTGTTCGGGATCAGGTCGATCAATTCCCGTGCGGTGGTGGTCTTCCCCGCACCGAACGCGCCGTTGATCCAGACGACGGTCACAGTTCCCCCTCTTCTGTTGGCCCCCTGTGGCTTGCCCGCTCCACCCTGCCACGGAAACCAGTTCCCGTTGAGGGCGCACGAACGCCGTGGCGCCGGCCCCCTCCCGGTGAGGTGCCCGCGCCACGGCGTTCGTGGTCCTTGCCCGGTCCGTCAGCCGTTCTGCCCCAGGGCGTCGTCGTCGATGGCCAGGCTGTCGCCGGCGATGGTGTGGTCGAGCGTGCTGAGCGTGTCGCCCACGTTCAGTCCGTCGAGGTCCGCACCGCCCACGCCGTGCGAGGGGGTGATCGCCGCGACGACGAAGCCGGTGGCGAGGGAGGCGATGGCGAGCATGCTGCGCTTCTTCATGCGGGGATCAACGGCGTCGACGGGCACGGGGTCACGCATCGCCCCCTAATCCACGCGCACGATCGGCCGGCCCGGGGCGAGAATGCCGTGGTCACCGACGGTTCGGAGGAGCTTCGCCATGATCGGCCCGCAGCATGCCCACGCCAGTCTGGACGGCCTCGTGACGGGCGACGCCTTCGGCGACAGCTGGTTCACCCGCTCCGACGAGCCCGCCGAGGAGCTGTGGGCGGCGCGGGAGCCGCGTCCCGCGCCATGGCCGTGGACGGACGACTCGGCGATGGCGTTCGTCCTGTTCGCCCATCTGACGGAGCACGGTGAGGTCCGTCCGGGCGACCTGGCGCGGCAGTTCGCCGCCGAGTACCGCCGCGACCCGGGGCGTGCGTACGGCCCGTCCATGCACAGCGTGCTGCGGCGCGTCGGCGAGGGCGAGGACTGGCGCGCCGTGACGACGGGACAGTTCGGCGGGCAGGGTTCGTACGGCAACGGCGCCGCGATGCGGGTCGCCCCGCTGGGGGCCTGGTTCATGGACGACCTCGCCGCGGCCCGCGAGCAGGCCCGGCTGTCCGCGCTGGCCACTCATGCCCACCCCGAGGCGGTCGCGGGCGCGGTGGCCGTGGCGGTCGCCGCAGCGCTGGCGGCCGGTGGCGCGGGTGGGGACGCCCCCGCGCGCGCCTCGTTCCTGCGGGAGGTCGCCTCGTACCTGCCGGACAGCGACGTCCGCTCCGGGCTGCTGGTGGCCGCGGGCTTCCCCGAGCGCACCTCGGTGCGCCACGCGGCGTCCGTGCTGGGCTCGGGGACGCTGATCTCGGCCCCGGACACGGTGCCGTTCGCCCTCTGGTGCGCCGCGGGACACCTCGACGACCTGCCCGAGGCGCTGTGGCAGACCGTCGGCGGGTGGGGCGACCGCGACACGACCTGCGCCATCGCGGGAGGCGTCGTCGCGTCCCGGACCGGTACGCACGGCGTCCCCGCCGACTGGCGGCAGTCACGCGAAACCATCCCCTCCTGGAGCGGCTGGACCGCCGTCACGGCGACCGGGACAACGGTCCGGCACGTCGCCGAGTAACGCCACACGGCCGGGGTGGCGCGGGCCCCCGGCCCGCGCCAC